>JAZOCL010000058.1:0-2318 GCA_045596485.1 Clostridia bacterium | reverse complement strand
TTCTACCATTGAACTACACCCGCATATTTTCTTTTGCCACGCCGTTCCCGACCGACTAAGTTATTATAGCAACAAGTCCTTGATTTGTCAATAGTTTTTTGAAAAAATTTGTTATTTTTCTATTTTTTCTTTAGTATGAACCTGTTTGCAAAAATCATACTTCCTCTGCTCATAAACAAGACTTCGGAGAACCTGTCCCCGAAGCCTTGAAATTTGTTTAGTCAATAACAATCTTGTCAATGAGACCGTATTCCAGAGCTTCTTCGGGGAACATCCAGTTGTCTCGCTCGGTGGCTTCTTTGATTTCATCCATAGTTTTGCCAGCGTTTGCCGCCAAAATGGTGTTGAGTCTTTCTTTTACTCTCAAAATATTTTTTGCCGTGATTTCAACATCGGTTGCCTGACCATACGCTCCACCCAAAGGCTGGTGAATCATAATCTGGCTATTGGCAAGAGAAACTCTTTTGCCCTTTGTGCCTGATGACAGCAAAAACGCTCCCATGCTTGCTGCCAGACCAACACAGATTGTTGAAACGTCGCATTTCAGATGACGCATTGTGTCATAAATACCAAAGCCTGCACTCACAGAACCGCCGGGAGAATTTATGTAAAGATAAATATCCTTTTCAGGGTCAACCGACTCAAGATACAGCATCTGTGCAATAATGCTGCACGCCAAGTCGTCATTCACCTCGCTGAACATAAGAATTATTCTGTCCTTCAAAAGGCGTGAGGCAAGGTCATAGCCACGCTCCATACCATTCTCTTTTTCAAAAAAATTAGGCATTAAAATCATTTCAAATTTTCCTCCTGTTATTCTTTATTTCACTTTATCTTTGAGAATCTTCAAAAACCGTTCTCTGTCGCCGCAATCCACACCATCAATCACTTCAATTCCCATATCTTTTGCACGCTGCAGAATGTATCTGCGGCTTTCGGGGTCGTGACATATGTAGGTTGAAAGCAAAATTTTCTTTGCATACTTACCGCCTAATTTGTCAGCTACTGTACTCAACTCATAAAGAGCCTCCTTGTGAACGTCACCGTTTTTGCAGGATATGAAAATCGGAACCAGCCCTCTCATCAGAATAAGATCAATTTCATTCCGTGTGTCAAGTTCAGCAGTTGAGCCGTCGTGAAGTTCACCGTCCCAGTCTACCGTAACACCCATATCAATATCGTCATAAAAGCCCGGAGTGGCTTTTGTTATTTCCTTCAAAAGCAAATATGCATAAATCTCCAGAATGTTGCCCGCTTTGGTTATACACCTGTGAACCTGTTCATTTTTATATTTAAAGGTCAGCACTTCTTCACTAATGTCATAATCGGTTATCAGGCGGCTTGCAACCAGCTGCCGCATAACCTCTTCGTCAATATATATATCGCTTCTTTTTTCCTTTGCCCATTTTATATTAACCTTCACAAAAAGGCTCTCATCAATCCGACCCATATGCTCCAGAAGTTCAAGGATAACAGACTGCTTGTTCCACCGCGCGCAGTTTTCTTTGCAAATCTGCCACATCGCCTCAACATCTCTGACAAATTCAGAATTCAGCTCCCACTTGAAGGAATCCTCTCCTTTAAGCACAACTCCGCCGTTGAGAGCAATACACTCCGAAATCAGCATCGAGGGCTCAGGGAGCACAGAAAGGTTGCCGCAGTTTTTGACAGGAATCAGCTTTCCCAACTTCACATCAAACTGAACCATCGGAATCTCTCTGTTCAGTGCAACCTCGCCCATTGCAGCCAGAACCATTTCCCGACCACCTGTAAGGTCAAATACACATTCGTTATTTGTGTCGATTATTCTGTTCAGCGTGCTCAAAATGGCATCAAAGTCATAGCGACCCACCACTTGGTATTCAAGAGTAACTGCCATACCCTTCATTTCAAAAAAGCGTTTCAAGGCTTTCATCTTATTGTTTGACATCATCTTTTTAAAGCCTACAAAAACGATTTTCTCAGGGTTTAGCGCAAGTGCCGCAACAACATTTTCCAGCTGACAGTCATCAAACAATTCAATTATAGTTTTTATTTCAGACACTCCTCACACCTTGGCAAGGCATTAGTATTCAAGCTTGAACTGCTCGCCACAGCCATACTTTTCATAAACATAGTCAATATCCTTGTCGCCGCGACCCGAAAGACAGGCCAGAATTGAGCCCGACTTGTGCTCCTTTGCATAACGGATTGCGTATGCAACTGCGTGCGCACTCTCAATAGCGGGGATAATACCCTCATACCTTGAAAGCAGGAAGAATGCCTCCATTGCCTCTTCATCAGATACAGTTTCATAATGCACTCTGCCGCAGTCACGA
>JAZOCL010000057.1:0-13315 GCA_045596485.1 Clostridia bacterium | reverse complement strand
CACGCTACTATAATTATAGCAATAACTGACTGATCCATTTTTGTTTCTCCTTGTATCTGAAATATTACATTCCGTCGAACCTTGCAGTCTATTAACAATAGCTTTCGCCTATGCTTGATATAACCATATTCTCGCCATCGGCATCAAGAATTTGCAGATTATCCTGCAAGCGCCTCATTGTGTCGATAAGCTCCTCTCTTGTGTCGGCTTCCAGTATCACCTTTCCGAACATCTGTACAACCGAACCGTCAGGCTTAATATATTCGCCAACCTTTTTTCGCGGAACATATAGCTTTGCGCTGTCACCGACAACAGCCTTTATGTCGTCAAATGAAGGAATGCTTCCAATCTCGCCTTCACGAATTAATATATTCATAAGAACATAGTTCCTTTTAAAAGGCAAATCCAGACCCTTGCCCGACATATCCGTTCCAAGATTTCCATATACCGCCAAATGAAAGAGCAGCTCTATTTCGTCAACACCGGTTTCTTTCCTGATGAATACATCCTGAAACTTGCCGCCATATCTGAACTGAGGTTCAATAACGTAAATCTCACCGTCTTCAACAATCAACTCAAGGCACAAAATTCCGTTTTTATATCCTACCAGATTAACAAAGTTCTGCACCGCACCCGTAAGCCGAGCTTTTATGCTCTCATCATATTTAGACGGATACATATAGCCGCCGGGCAGATTCACATAGTCCTTATTGTCGTCATTGACGGGCTTATCAGAGGAAGCACAAAAGTAAGCCTTTCCGTCAGATATAATAAAGTCAGCCAAAGCATAGTCTGCTCTCAAATATCTTTCAATAATAACATTCTTTGCCTGTGAAAATTCCAACGCTCTATCAACAGCAGCCATAAGGGTTTCACGTTCTTTGCAGATTGAGATACCTCTTGAACCGCTGTTGTCAACAGGCTTTACAATAACAGGGAATTTTATGTCACAATCAGCCTTCTTTATGTCCTCAAGGTCGTATTCCTCAACAACAGGAAGTCCTGACATACGGCAATACTTTTTGAAAATCGCCTTGTTAACCATAATTTCCCACAAGGTTTCAGTTGTAAAGCAGGGCAGTCCTGCGGCATAGCATATCTTTTGGTATACCTCAAGATGCGAATCCGTAAACGCTGTAAAAATGCCATCAACGCCTTCGTCCTTGATAATTTTAAGCATAGTGGGCATATCCGAAAAATCCACCTCATAATGACTGTCCGCCACCAGCTTCGCAGGTGCATCCTCAACAGAATACCAATTGGCAATTACAGTATATATTCCCAGTTCCTTCGCCCGTTCAAGCAAAGGAATCAGCATACTCTCCCCTTCAAGGAACAGTATTTTTTTATTTTTCAGACAATTCATTGCGCTTTTTCTCCTTTCGCGGCAAGCATATCCGCTCTTTCACGGTGCAAGCTGACGGGCATTTCTGCCCCCTGACCAATACCCTCACGTTTTACCACCTTGAGGATAGTTTTAAATATAATTTTCACATCGCCCAAAAAGCTGATATTATTTACATAATCTACATCATATTTAAACTTTTCTTCCCAGCTTATGGCATTTCTGCCATTAACCTGTGCCAACCCCGAAAGCCCCGGTCGCACACAGTGTCTTTTGCGTTCTTCCTCAGTGTAGTAAGGCAGATACTGCACTGCCAAGGGTCTGGGGCCCACAACACTCATATCGCCCTTCAAAATATTAAATGCTTCGGGAAGCTCGTCAAGGCTTGTTTTTCTTAAAATTCTGCCAAACTTAGTAAGGCGCACCTTGTCGGGCAAAAGAGCTCCATTTTCGTCACGCTCATCCGTCATTGTGCGAAACTTATAAAGATTGAAAATCTTTTCGTCCTTGCCGGGGCGTGCCTGCTTGAAAATCACAGGGCTTCCGAGCTTAATCCTGACAAGTATTGCAACAATTATGTAAAGCCACGAAAAAACAATTATGGCAGCCAAAGCGCAAAGTATATCAATCAGCCGCTTAAAACACTTTCGGTACATCAAAACAACCCCTTCACAATCTCAATAACCTTCATCTGCTGCTCCTCTGTCATTTTTATGTCGGAGGGCAGGCAGAGACCCCTTCTGAAGATGTCCTCGCCCACGCTGTCACCAACACTCACAAAATCTCTGTCTGCATAGACAGGCTGCATATGCATCGGCTTCCAGATGGGTCGTGATTCTATATTTTCAGCTTCAAGGGCAAGTCTTATCCTTTCGGGGGTTACCCTTTTCATTGCCTCTTCGTCAACGGTAAAGCAGCTGAGCCAAAAGTTCGGTTCGCTGCAGGGCAAATAGGGGTTCATTTTCACAGGAAGATTTTCAAATCCCTTTTCATATCTCTCATAAATCTTCTTTTTCAGCGCCTTGTGCTCGTCAAGGTGAAGCAGCTGACCGCGTCCGATACCTGCAACAATGTTGCTCATACGGTAGTTATAGCCGATTTCGCTGTGCTGATAGTGAGGTGCAGCATCCCGTGCCTGAGTCGAATAAAATCTCACCTTCTGAACAGCTTCTTCGTCATCAGAAAGGAACATTCCGCCCCCTGACGATGTAATAATTTTGTTGCCGTTAAAGCTGATTGCGTTGTATTTTCCAAATGTTCCTGTTTGCCTTCCCTTGTAGGTTGCAGCCAGCGACTCAGCAGCATCCTCAATGAGAACAACCCCATAACACTGGCACAAATCGCAGATTTCATCAAGCTTTGCAGGTGTGCCGTAAAGGTTTGCAATCATCACCGCCTTGACTCTTCCCTTGTATTTTTCAAGTGCCTTCTCAAGAGCCTTGGGGTCAACGTTCCAGGTTTCACGCTCTGATTCCAAAAACACCTGAGTTCCGTTTTCGTATGTAACAGGGTTAACCGTTGCCGCAAAGGTCATATCAGAGCAAAGAACAATGTCGCCCTGCTTAACTCCTGCCAGCTTCACCGCCATATGAAGAGCGTGAGTTCCTGCAGTCATTGCCGCTGCCGCCTTGCAGCCCACATACCGTGCGATTTCATTTTCAAATTTGGTTACGTTTTTGCCCAGAGGCGCCACCCAGTTGGTATCAAATGCCTCTTTTACAAATTCCTGCTCCTCGCCGTGGATTGTGGGCGTCGAAAGCCAGATTCTTTCACTCATTACAAAATCACCTTATTATTCGTTTTCTTTATTTTCCCAAAATTTTACAGACCATTGCCCGCAAAAGTCCACAATAATCCAATATAATCAGTATACCGCAAACAGCCCCGTCCGTCAAGTTTTGACGTTCATTTGAAATAATTTTTCACCACTTTTGGCAACAATGCTGAATTTTTTGCAGTTTCCTCTTAAAAAACAACCAAAAAGAAGAACCGCCCTTCGGCATTACCGAAAGACGGTCAAAGTCATTTCATATTTTTACGGAAACAAAATCCCTTATTTCCAGAGAATTCTCTGTCACACGGCAGCAAAGGCACAAAATTTTCACGCCGCTTTTCTCCGCCCTTTTGAGAGCCTGTGCAAACTCGGAGTGGGTTTCGACATTGGGCACAAAATACTCCGCCCGCTCCGCTTGAACAACAAACACCGCAAAGGCCTCATAGCCCTGAGCCTTGCATTCAATCAGCTCGTTTATGTGCTTTACTCCCCTCTCGGTGGGCGCATCGGGAAACAAAAACACTCCCTCACGCTCAAGGGTTACCCCCTTCACCTCGGCAAAGGCTTTTTTGCCCTCATACTCAAAATAAAAGTCAAACCGCGAGCTGCCAAAGGTTTTTTCGGGCTTTATAAGGGTCACATTTTCAAAATATCCGCCGTTTTTCAGCCACTCCCCAAAAACCTTGTTTGGCGCCTGGCTGTCGATATTAAATAATATGTCACCCTTATAAACTGCAATGATGTCAAATTTTGTTTTCCTTTCAGGCTTGTCACATTCCTGAACAACAACTCTCACCCCGGGAACAAGCAGCTCCTTGCAACGCCCCGTGTTTTTCACGTGACAGACCTGACTTTTGCCCTCAATTTCCACATAAGCAATAAAGCGATTGGGTCTTTCAAGAAAGATTCCATCTTTCACATTTTC
Organism: Clostridia bacterium; assembly: GCA_045596485.1. GTDB lineage: Bacteria > Bacillota > Clostridia > Monoglobales > Monoglobaceae > SIG440. The sequence continues at coordinate 9,271 of JAZOCL010000057.1, read as the reverse complement.
GTATCTCATTTTATCTCAATCTGAACCGCGGCCATGGCAGCAAGTGCGTTTTGGTGAGATTCGGGAGTTACCCCTGCACAGCAGGATGAATCAACCGATATGGGAATATCAGGAAACGCCGCCTTGAGAATCATCGCATTTGAAATCACGCAAATATCTGTGCAAAGCCCCACAATTTCAATCTCCTCAGGTTCCTCGTGCATATAGTCAACAATACACTGGGGCAGCCCATAGCAGCCAAAGGTATCCTTTATGACACTGTAATGCGCAAAAGGCTGAAGCTCTTTGCAGATTTCCCAGCCCTCGGTGTTATCAATACAATGAGGAACAGGGAGCTTTTTGCCCTCCTGTGTGGACAAATAGTTGTCATAATGGGTGTCCTGGGTGAAAACCACCTTTCCCTTAAAGCCCTTGACCTTCTTCTTCACATTTTCAACAATTGCCACAGCCTCGGGACTCCCCAAAGCTCCGTCAATAAAATCATTCTGCATATCAACAACAACAAGCCATTTCATAAATTATCCCCCCTAAAGCTCAAGACATATTGTGAAGGGACCGTCATTCACAAGACTCACCTTCATATTTGCGCCAAAGCTGCCATGTGCCGTCTTTTTGAACCTCTCCTCACAAAGGGTGATGAAATATTCATAAAGCTCCTCCGCAAGTTCGGGAGAACCCGCCTCAATGAAGCTTGGGCGTGTGCCCTTTCGGGCATCGGCATAAAGAGTAAACTGGGATATAACCAGAACCTCGCCCCCAATATCGTCAATTGAGAGATTGGTTTTGTCGTTCTCGTCAGGAAAAAGCCGAAGCTTTTTCACCTTGTCCGCCATTTTCTTGGCAATCTCTTTTGTATCGCCGTTCCCAACCCCCAGAAGCACCACATAGCCCCTGCCGATTTCACCGATAATCTTACCCTCCACCGAAACCGAAGCCTCGGTTACTCTTTGCAAAACAACCTTCATAGTTTTTACCTCGTCCACAATATCAGATAGGATTATTTTATCACTCAACCCGCTATTCGTCAACCGATTTTGCCGCAAAATAGCAAAACCATTTTTTGAGCATAACACTTCCCGACATATTGTGCTTTTGGGAAATGTAATCATAACTGCCTTCGCCATTTAAATATGCTTGAACAACTTGTTTCTTAAATTCGAAACTATATTTTGCCATGAAAAACCGACCTCCCAATCGTTAGATTTTTGGTCTAACTTTTGGGGGTCGGTTCAAAATGCAGCCCCTTCAAGAATTTTAATAATTATTGCTGTAAATATGCACCGTATAGGTATCCTCAATAAGGTCGTGATATGCACCTGTAAGCTCCCATCCGAAAATATCTTCCAAAAGCTTGTAGCTCACATAAACAAGGTCATCCTTCAAAACAACCCTGGAGCATTTATGAAGAACTCCGCTGGTATAAACATTTCCCGAGTTCACGGTCAGGGTAATTTTGTCAAAGCCCGGGAAATATTCACTTTTTGCAACAAGGGTTCCCTTGTTATATTCAACCGTTACCTCATTGTCATAAGCGCTGTGCATAATTGCACGAAATGGAACATAAAGCTCACCGTCAATTATTGGAAGCGCCTTTGCATCTGTTCCTATATAGTAATAGGGATAGCTTGGTTCATATTCATAATCATAATCAGGCTCTGTTTCCTCGGAGAAAAGCACCGTAATGTTGAAGGAATTTTCCTCGGTAAGCACAGGGAACTGAACCTTTGTTGCACCGACTTTTGAAAGCTTCACCGCGGCACTGACCGCAAAATCAAGAATGCCCTCCGACTCAAGCTCCCATTCACTTCCCGTCATCTGCTCCGAAAGCTCAGAAACATCAACCGATATGTCTGCCGCAGCTTCTACCTTTGAAACCTTTCCTGACAAAAGATAATACTTGAAGGTCAAGCCCTCTTCGCCCAAAAGTCTCCAGCCCGAAATATCAGGAAAATCAGAAGCAAGCAAAATTGAAGTCAAGCCGTCTGCGCCACCGATGCTTCCATATTCCTCGGCTTCTGCACAATATTCCTCTCCGTATGCTTCACGTATGGTATTTTGCATTATTTCCAAAGCCTTTGGAAGCATTTCGTTGAGCATTCCCATAAAAGCTTTATTATCAAATTTCACTGTGCAGGTTGTTGCATAAACCTTTATGTCCGCATATTTTTTGAGCATTTTTTTTGAAAGCTCCTGAATTTCATTTATATACTCCTCGCTGCAAAGTGCATGATAACAGTCGACAAGCCGACCGATTCCCTTCCTGACCACAAGCTCATAAACATCAATATACATATATTTGTTCAGCATTGGGTTTGAATATATTATTTCCAAAACCGGGCGTTCACCGTCAAGCTCCGACCTGAACCAAATTCCCATTTTTGCAGCATAGTTCACCGACAAATTCGAATTAACTCCGATTGCCTGCTCCACATCTGCAGTAAGTGCATATTCGCATTTGCGAAAATCATCACTAGCATTCATCTGCAGAGTCACATCTGTGCTCTGCGAAAGAAGGCTTGTGATAAGCCCCTTCAGGTCGATGAAATTGTTAATCGTCTCGGGCATTTCCATCTCTTCAAAAAGTGCAATCAGCTCGTCGCTGCTTTCAAAGCTCAGGGTCACGCTGTAGTCTGCGGTGTAGTTTTGGTATTCCTTTGTGAGATATTCGGGAATCTGTGCGCTTGCGGTAACCATTGAGAACATTAGCACCACTGTAAGTATTGCTGTCAGAATTCGTTTCATAAAAAAGCCTCCTTTTATTTTATGTTTCATGTAGTCTTATTTTACTATATTTCTCCTGTCTTGGCAATATCTTTTTTTATACAAAAAACAGCGAATGCGACCGAAGTCGGTCGCATTCACTGTTCCCCTTTTATATGCAATTATGCAATCGGAAATGCTTTGTTGTGAGGAGCAGAGACTTACGCCTTGCCGACAGAGCCAAAGAGCTCCATTTTTTCTTTGACTGTTGCCTTGATTGCCTCAAAGCCTGGAGCCAAAAGCTTTCTGGGGTCAAAGCCCTTGCCCTGAAGGTCCTTGCCCTCTTCGATATATTTTCTGGTGGCAGCTGCAAATGAAAGCTGACACTCTGTGTTTACGTTGATTTTACTTACACCCAAAGAAATTGCCTTTTTAATCATATCCTCGGGAATTCCTGTTCCGCCGTGAAGAACCAAGGGCATGGGATGTGTAATTTCGCCGATTTTTTCAAGAACCTCAAAGTTGAGTCCCTGCCAGTTTTCGGGGTACTTGCCATGAATGTTGCCGATGCCTGCAGCAAGAATATCAACGCCCAAATCCGCAATCATTTTGCATTCGTTGGGGTCAGCAACCTCGCCTGCGCCAACAACGCCGTCTTCTTCGCCGCCGATTGAACCAACCTCGGCTTCAACAGAGATGCCCTTTGAATTTGCAAGAGCAACAAGCTCCTTTGTCTTTGCGATGTTTTCATCAATGGCATAATGTGAACCGTCGAACATAATTGACGAGAAGCCTGCTTCCATTGCGTCAAGTGCGCCCTGATAGCTGCCGTGGTCAAGATGAATTGCAACGGGAACTGTAATGTTAAGACCTTCAAGCATTCCCTTAACCATATTCACAACAGTCTTGTAGCCTGTCATATACTTTCCTGCGCCCTCTGAAACACCTAAGATAACAGGTGAGTTACATTCCTGCGCGGTCAAAAGAATTGCCTTTGTCCATTCAAGGTTGTTTATATTAAACTGACCTACAGCATATTTTCCTTCCTTTGCTTTTTTAAGCATTTCAGTAACAGATACCAACATTTTGTTTTCCTCCTAAGCCAAAACTACAATATATACCGCTAATATAATAACACTCATTGAATTATATGTCAATAAAAAGTTAATAAAAAAATCACGAATTTTGCTATTTTATTCCATAAAGTTGATTTTCGCTTCAGAATATGTTAGAATACATATTTAGAATACTTTTTCTCACATTATTAATATATACAAATTTCGGAAATTTATAGGGGTGATTTGATGAAAGTCAAATGGAAAAGATTTCTCAGCTTTTTGAACGGACACTATTTTTATGTTTTTGCCATTCTTGGGCTGCTTCTTCCTGATATGCAGCTTCGCTTTCTTGTGTGGCCCAAGGTATATGGAATGTTCTATGCAACAGTTGTTCCTATGGCGTTCAACCTTGCGTGGATTGCCCTGCTCCTTTACGGCTCGCTGGTGCTTCTGCCAAAGCGCTGGGGACGAGTTGTATATTTGACCGTTGGCGCAATCTTTATTGTTTTTTCGTTTGCCCAGTACATCTATTTTCAGATTTTTGAACAGTTCTTCCGTCTCAGCGGCATTGGTCTTGCAGGTGAAGGCGGCGACTATCTCTCATACGCCCTTTCATATATGGACAAACGCCTTATATTCTGCACCGTCCTTGCTGCTTTGTGCCTTATTATCACGGGAATAAAGTGGGAACGCCCCACGCACAGAGGCAAGCTTGCAAAGTCTATGACCCTTCTCCCCGTTCTTGCTTTGATTGGTCTTCACATATTTATGCAGCCTTCCCTTTTTGGCGAGTCAGACCAGGGCTGGGATTCCTGGGGTAAGCCAAGGGTTGTCTACAAGGAATTCAACGACGCAAACAAGAGCCTTGACGTTGTGGGAATTTATCACTTTGTGGCAAGAGACTTTTACAAAACCTGGCTTTCGGGCAGCGATTTTTCGGACGAGGATTACGCTCGGGTTGACGAATTTGTTGCAAAAAAAGCAGCCGAAGACAGCAACAATGAATACACTGGGCTTCTAAAGGGCAAAAATGTTATTGCGGTTATGCTTGAGGGCATTGATGACTGGATGATAACCGAAAAATACACTCCTGTTATGAAGTATATGATGGATAACGGCATCAACCTTAAAAACCACTATGCCCCCACCTTCGGCACGGGCTACACTCTGGGCTCGGAATTCTGCTTCAACACAGGCTTCTATACCCCCATTTCTGCCGTTAGTGCAGTAAATTATTCATCAAACAAATACCCCTATGCACTGCCCCAGCTTTTCAAAAATCAGGGCTACTCGGCAAATTCCTTCCATTATAACCATTCGGAATTCTACAATCGGGGCATTATGCACAAGAGTCAGGGCTTTGAAAAATATCATTCCTTTCAGGACTACGGAATGCCCGACTATGCAGCACAGTCAGACAGCAAGGTTCTCGAGGTCGAAGGCATATACGAGGACATTGTAAAGGACGCACCCTTCTTCAGCTTTGTTATAACATACTCGGGACACGTTCCCTACACCTATGATGACGCAAAGCTTGCGGTGGTGAAAGAAAATCATCCCGAGCTGATTGACGAAAAAATGGACTTTGAAGAAAACGCCTGTCACCTTCTGGCACGAGACACCGACGACTTCTTCCGTCAGCTCCTTGAAAAACTGAACGCCGACGGCATTTTAGAGGATACCGTGATTGTGGTTTTCACCGACCACTATGCCTACGGCTACTCCGACCAGGACAAGCTTCTGGAGCTCAACAAGGCAGTTGGTGACCACATTATGTACCGTGTTCCCGCCTTTATCTATACCCCCGACCTCAAACCCCTTGAGGTTACAAAGCCCACCCACACCGCAGACCTTCTGCCCACAATGATTAATCTCTTTGACCTTGAAGACAGCCATTGCTACATCGGCACCGATGCCCTTTCGCCCCAAAATACGGGCTTTGCATACTTTGGAAACGCTTCGTGGATTGATGATACAATGCATTATGTCCCCTCAGATAAGGAGGTTTTACCTGATGACCTCGAAAGGGTCAACGCAGGCAACAAAAAGCTTCGTGAAGCATTTGACATCAACGATATTGTGATTATGGGCAACTACTTTGCACGCTGAGACAGACCTTGGTAACAGTTTTGTAATAAAAAATTAAAAAAATTAGGCTTGTTTTGCCGAAAGATTTGTGCTACAATAAGCATAATGAATATCGTACACCCCACAAAGGAGGTAATATAAATGGAAAACACAAACCTTTCAAAAACCGTAAAATTCCGTGTTGAGAAAGAAAAACCAAGCCCCCGTGAACTTATTCTGGAGGTTCACAGCGCCCTCACCGAAAAGGGATATAACCCCATCAGCCAGATTGTGGGCTACATTATGTCGGGTGACCCTTCCTATATTACCGCACACAACGGTGCAAGAACACTTATTCAAAAGCTCGAAACCGATGAAATTCTTGAAGAGCTTGTGAGATTCTATGTTTCTGCCGAAAAATAATCCGATATTGCAAAAGGAACCTTGTCAACGATAAGGTTCCTTTTTTGTTAGCTCAAACACCCGTCCCTATCGTGCCTAAAATTCGACAAATGCCGACAGCACAAGGCTTTTCGGGCTTCGACAAATAAAAATTTTTTATTTTTTCTGTTGACAATATTTCCCTTTTATGTTAATATAATTAAAAAAGCGGACAAAACGGACAAAATTTCCGCAAACTCCGCTGTCAAAAAGACGACAAAAATTATACTATATCTCAAAGGAGCTGTTAAAATGAAATCGACAGGCATTGTTAGACACGTGGATACCCTTGACAGAATTGTTATCCCAAAAGAGCTGTGCAACACTCTTGGCATTGAACCCAAAGGCGCTCTTGAAATTTTTGTTGACGGCCCCCATGTTATTCTTCAGAAACACACCCCCACATCAGACAAGGGCATAAAGGGCAACACAGGAATCGTAAGACGTGTTGACACCGTGGGCAGAATTGTTATCCCAAAAGAAATCTGCACCAAGCTGGGAATCGAAGCCAAGGACGCACTTGAAATCTTTGTTGAAGACACCCGCATTATTCTCGGCAAGTATGAGCCTGCCTGCATCTTTTGCAAAGAGGTTCACGGTACAATCGTCTACAAAAAGAAGCTTATCTGCGAAAAGTGCATAAGAGCTATGGTAAATATGCTCTAAAAAACCGAAGACCACTAAGCTTGATTGAAAAAAGACACAAAAAAAGAAATGACCTCTGACTGAGCTTCTTTACGCTTCAATCAGAGGTCATCTCTGTTCACTCTTTGTATCTAACATCATTTGGTTATCCTCTCTTTCCTTGTCTGCCTTTCGCTGCTGTGCTGCATTCTTAAAACTCGGTTATGCTTTTCTTCCTTTCTCTAGTGAGAACAACTTGTGTTTTGTGAGCTTTGCTGCAAAAGACGAATCTTTGACTTTTTCAATGAAGACCAATTTTACCATCGGGCTCCTTTGCCCGATTATCTATGTTATACGTTACACCGCCGTGTTTTGTTGCTTTTAAATCTAATTTTCTTTTCCTTGTCTTCATTTCAAAGTCTGGATTTTCTACTTTCTCATTGGACTGTACCTTCCTTTCCTCACCTATAGTGTAGCACATCTGAAGCCCTCATTCAATTGACATTTTATAAAAAGTGAAAAATTGTTTTTTGTATAAAACTGCAGAATTTGACGCCAATGCATAAATTTGTGTTTACAACTGTGCTTCGGATATGATATACTGAATATGTTGGGCGTCTGAAGAAGACCGCCTTAAAACCTGAATAAAGTTGAAGCGGCTTCTTTTGAAGCCGCTTGTTTTTTATTTTCCGTAAATTTCGCTTAGCTGCGAAAGCAAATCCTTCATTTCCTGAACAACGGCATCGGGCGAAAGAATCTCTGCCTTGCTGCCAAAGCCCGCAACCCAGGCAAGAAAAATCGGGCTCACCGCCACATTAAGGTTGCATTTAAAATGATTTTCGTCAATCTTCATTGTGGGAACATCCAGCCCGAAACGGTCAAAAACAACCCCTGCCAGGGAATTTTCAAACTTAACGGTAACATTAACCTCCTTACCGCCAAACATAGAGAACACCGACTTTGTGTATTTCGAAAGGTCAAATTCCTTTTCAAGAACCTCACGTTTTTCGTCACAAATTGATATGTCGTCCATTTTGTCAACACGGTAGTGAGTGAAGCTTCCGTACTTCTTTTTGTAAACAATCATATAGTAGTTTTCGTCATCCCAGCTAAGGGCAAGGGGCGACTCAGAGTATAGCCCTCCCTCCTTGCGATAAACCTTTTGCTTGTCAACTCCAAGCTCAAAATACCTGAAGGTTATTTTTCGGTTTTCAGAAATTGCCTCGTGAATTTTGTCCACGTTGTAATAAATCTTTTCGTTCACCGTTTTCACACGGTTGGTAACATAAACCTGACGGCGCAGCTTTGTTGCCGTATTTTTGCTCGTGAGCCCCTCAATTTTTGAAATCAGCTCAAGACTCTTTTTCTTTGTAATAAACTTTGACGCCTGCACGCTGTCAACAAGCAGCTTCAGCTCAGGCAGTTCAAAATCACGACTTGCCACAAAGTAACCAACACCCTTTGCCTTCACCGAGCATATATCAAGCCCGAAAAGCCTGAGACATTCCAGATCGTCATAAATACTCTTCCGCTCCGCCGAAATGCCGTAGCGTTCCAGCTCTTCAATCATTTGCGGAACCGAAATAGTATGTTCCTCGTCGGTCTGCTCCAGAAGTATTTTCATCAGATAAAGAAGCTTCAGCTTCTGATTTGAAGATTTCACAAAACCACCCCGCAAAAAACCCTATTTGTTTCAGCCCGATTTTTAAAGCAGCACAACCGAAATATCCTGCCGTCTGCCCGAAGCCCGTGTCTCCTCCGAATCTCCCAGAAGGCTCTCAAAAAGCTCCCTTACGGCGTTTTCAGCTCTCTCTGTTTCACGCATCGAAGAGCCTTCGGCAAGTCTCACCAGCCCTCCCGAAATCATTGCTCCAAGAGCTCCGTTGTCAACCGGAGCCGTGTTCGCAGCTGCTCCAAGAATTTCGGCAACATATTCTTCAGCAAGAACGCCCAGCCTGTGGCTCACCGCTCCCCGAACCGACCAGTGAAGATTTGCTGCAGACTGTGCCGAAAAATCCTTCACAATGCTGCGAACAACCTGAAAAACCGCCATAAGCCGCTGAGCTCTGCTCCCCAATACGTTTTCAAGCTTTTTGTCAAGGGCCGTTCTCCACTCCGATTCAAATTCATCCATCACAACATCAAAAACCTGCTCCTTTGACTTGAAGTAATAATAAAAAAGTCCTACCTCACAGCCAACCTCGCGCTGAATTGTTCTGATGGTCACTCCGTCAAAGCCCTTTTCAAGAAACATTCTTTTTGCTGTACGCAAAATCTCATCACGGGTTCCGCCGCTTGTTACCGCTTTTCTTGCCATTTTGCTCCCTCCGAACTGTGTATTTGTCTTTTTATATTCCAATATTATCACAGTCAGAGAAATT
>JAZOCL010000056.1:0-18483 GCA_045596485.1 Clostridia bacterium | reverse complement strand
CTCTCGGAAAATCTTGACGAAATATTCAAATACGTTGAAACTCCTGTAACCGAAAAACGGCAGCTTGCTGACCTGAAAGAAGGTTAATGTAGCAGAGGAAATAAAGATGTAAAAAGTTGTTGATTTTTTGCAGACAATATGCTAAAATAAATGTATTATTAATTTTTTTTAGGAGGTACAAATTATGTCTTTAGTTGCAGACAGAATTAAGAGTTTTTTAGAGGAGAAAAATATCCGTTTCGATTATTATGAACGTACAGAAAAGAGAAACGAAGCCGTTAAGGTTACTTATTCGGGAGACAATGCTGACAGTATCACCGTAATTTTCTTCTTTGATGAAAACGGTAAAAGCGTAAACGTTAAGAGCTTCACAATCGCAAAGATTCCTTCAAACAAGCTTATGGATGTTTATGTTACACTCAATGAGATCAATGCTGAATACCGTTGGATCAAGTTCTATGTTGATCCAGACAATGAAATCACAGCTTCAGGTGACGTTCTGGTTGACCCTTCAACAGCAGGTCCCGAGTGTCACGAAATTTTGATTCGTTATGTCAATATTATTGACGAGGTATATCCCAGAATGATGAAGGTTCTTTGGTCATAATTCAGAAAGATTTAAGCTATGGAGAAAATTACCTTATACAAAATAAAATACAGCCTTGACCCGCGAAATGTAATGCGTTACAAAAGCGACAACGGCGGTGAATTGACAGAAATTCTCTTCAATGAGCTTAGCTCCAGGTTGCATTGTGAACGCTTGATAAGACTTGAAAAAACTTTCAATGGTCTGTGTGTTTTGATTTGTAGTGACCGTCAGATTACCGAAAGTGAAATTAAAGAAATCAATTCGGCAATTGCTGAAAACTCTTCAACAGGTGAAATCGGAATTGAGATGGAAGAGGTGTCTGTCAAAGAAATCTGGAACAGCACCGGTCTCAGCGAAGACGACAAGCAGTATTTGGCAAGCTTGGGTGATTCGTTTTTGGAAACTGAAAAAACAGAGCCTGTTAAAAATTCAGCACCTCAACATTCTGCAAAAGTTTCGGAGCCACGTCCGGAGGAGCCTAAAGAAGATGTTTTTGAAGCTGTTGAAAAGCTTGTTGCAATGGATGAATTCAAGGCTTGGGCTAGAGAAATGAAAGCTCTTGCAGAAAAGAAACTCAATCAGGCTATTCTTAAGCAGTCTCTTATGAGTATGTCATATCTTGTTTCCGTTAACAGCGGAAATGGTCGCAGCAATATGATTCGGCTGATGGGAAAGGTGCTTGCACGCCTTCTCGGAAAGGCAGATGCAAACGTTCGCGAAATTGTGGTCGACCCCGATAAGGAGTCAAAAGGCTACAATCTCGACAGAATCATTAGCGATTTTTCATATGTTGATGCACAGAACGAAAATCTTGCGGTTTTTGCGCTTTCAATAGACAAATTTTTGAACAATATGTATATGACCTCGTGGATGAAGCTGATGGATGCGGTGTGGGACAGCAACAAAAACGCAATATTTATTTTCGTTCTGCCGTACCTTGAAAATTCCGCAATCTTTGATATGCACAAGAAGATTGAAGATGTTCTTCCAAACCGTGTTCTTATTGCAAAGCCTTTGACAAATGATGATTATATGTGCTTTTTTGAGCTGTATTTCAAAAAGTTTGATATGAAAATCACGGATAGTGCCTTTGAGATTATTCCCAAAAAGATTGCTGAAGAAAAATCCGACGGCAGATTTTACGGTATCAATACTGTAAACAAAATCTGCGACGAGATACTTTATAACAAGCTCAAAAGTGCAGTTGCTTCATCAGAGGATTGCTTCAAAGAAGTTACAGGTGAAGACGTTCAGGCATTGATTCAGAGACCGGGTTTCTGGGGCGAGAGCGAGAAGAGCGGTATGGAACAGCTGAATTCTTTGATTTCCTTGCATAGTGTCAAGTCGGTAATCAAAGAGATTATTGCTACAATTAAAATGCAGCGCAGTATGGGCGTTGGTGCTCAAAAGTCCTTACATATGATGTTCTCGGGTTCTCCCGGAACGGGCAAAACTGTTGTTGCGCGCATTTTGGGTCAGATTCTTCGCGAAGAAAAAATTCTCTCTGTGGGAGGATTTTATGAAGTAACCCGAAAAGATTTGGTGGGTATGTATATTGGTCATACTGCTCCGAAAACCGCTGAGGTATGCCAGGCGGCATATGGTAGTGTGCTCTTTATTGACGAAGCATATATGCTGGACGGCGGTTCTGAAAACGACTATGGTAAAGAGGCAATCAGTACGTTGATTGCAGAGATGGAAAACAAAAGAGATAATTTTGTGGTGGTCTTTGCAGGTTACGAAAAAGAGCTTGAACAGCTTTTTGATCTCAACCCCGGTCTTCGTGACAGAATTCCTTACCGTGTGCATTTTGAAAACTACAACAAAGATGAGCTTGAGCAGATTTTCTACAAAATGTTGCCCGACGAGTTTGAATGCTCCGCAGAGTTCAATGAAAGTGCAAAGGAGTTTTTTGAAAACCTTTCAGATGAAATGATGCAGGACAAAAACTTTAGTAATGCACGTTTTGTGAGAAATCTGGTTGAGAGAATTGTTTCAAAGGCAGCACTCAGAATGCAGATGGAAGCTGCAGAAGAAAGAAAGCTTGTACTTGTGAAGAGTGACTTTGAACTTGCTGTTTCTGACGGTGAATTTAAAACTCTCAACACAAAAAAGCGAAGCACTCAAATCGGGTTTTCTTTTTAAAAGGGATGAGTAATGCATAAAAGCAGCCTAAAAGGCTGCTTTTTAATATTAAATTTTATACTTGAAATATATGAAAAAGTATAGTATAATACAATTGGTATATTTATTTGAAAAAAAGGAGGAAATGATTATGAAAAAGATTATTTCTATTGTACTGGCTGTAGCTCTTGTATTTGCTCTGGCTGCTTGCGGAGGTGCTGCGGGTACAAAAATGACAATGGGTACAGGCGGATCGTCAGGTACATAATACGCTTACGGCGGTGTGCTGGGTCAGTATATCACTGATAATGCAGGTGTCAATGTTACTGTTGTTTCAACGGACGGCTCAAAAGCAAACATTCAGGAAATTGATGCAGGCAACTACCAGCTGGGAACAGTTCAGTCTGACGTTATGGCTTATGCTTGGGAAGGCTCACGCTCCTTCGAAGAAGAAGGAAAGGTTAATTCATTCCGTGTAGTAGCAGGTCTTTATGCAGAGGCTGTTCAGCTTGTAACTATGGATCCCGAAATTAAGAGCGTTGCAGACCTCAAAGGCAAGGCTGTTTCAATCGGTGCTCCCGCTTCAGGTGTATATTTCAATGCGATTGACGTTCTAACCGCAGCAGGTCTCACCGAAGAAGACATCAAGCCTCAGTATCAGTCATTTGCCGACAGCGCAGATGCTTTGAAGGATGGCAAGATTGACGCAGCATTCATCGTTGCAGGTGCTCCCACACCCGCTATCACAGAACTGTGCACAACAAACGATGCATATCTTGTTCCCATTGATGGTTCAATTGCTGAATCACTTATGGCTTCATGTCCCTTCTATACAACATACAAGATTCCTGCAAACACATACGAGGGTCAGACCGAAGATGTTACAACAGTTACCGTTAAGGCTACCTTGATTGTAAATGCAGATGCAGCAGAAGAAGACGTTTACAATTTGACAGCTGCAATCTTTGACAATATTGATGCTATTACTGCAGAACACGCAAAGGGTGCTGAGCTCAGCATTGAAAACGCTACAAGCGGTATGGAGGCTCCCTTCCATGCAGGTGCTGCAAAGTACTTCGCTGAAAAGGGCGTTGAAGTGGCAGTCGACTGATTTTAAGTTATAAAACAAAAAGAAGAATGGCTGCGACGATATTTCGCCGCAGCCATTTTACTGTGTTACGCAAGGAGGAATTATGGGATTTTTCAGCAAGAAGAAGGCTCCGGATGTTCTGGAACCCATGGATCTGGAATCGGTAATGAAAAAATTTGACAGAGAATCAAATGTCCGCATTTGGGAAGGTATTCCAAAGGTGGTTGTCAGCTGTTTTCTGGCTGTGTTTTCTTTGTTTTGTATTTATGTAACTCTTTTTGCAGGGTGGCTTGAGGAGATAAGACTGACCACCTTTGTGGCTTATATTGTGTTTTTGGGATACCTTGTTTATCCTGCGAAAAAGGGGATGCAAAAGGTAAATTATATACCTTGGTATGACGTTGTTCTTTTGATTATGGGCACAGGCGCGTTTTTATACTTTACCCTCAACGCAAAAGAAATCGTAAGTCAGGGAAGCCGTTTTGAGGCGTATCAGATTGTTATAGGTATCTTGGGTATTATTTCATTGCTTGAGGTGTGCCGACGCAGTGTTGGTTTGCCAATAGTTATTGTAGCAGCAGTATTCATTGGTTATGCCCTCATCTGGGGTGCAAGCAACCCAAGCCTGTGGGGAAAGGTTAAATATGTTGTTCCCCGTTTGTTCTACAGCAAGGAAGGTATTCTTTCAACACCGATTAATGTGTGTTCAAAGTTTATTGTTGTTTTTATTATCTTTGGTGCATTTCTTGAAAGAACAGGCATTGCTGACTTCTTTATCAAGATTTCAAACGCTGTGGTTGGCCGTTTTTCAGGCGGACCTGCAAAGGTTGCTGTTGTTGCCAGTGCTCTTGAAGGAATGGTTTCGGGCTCATCGGTTGCAAACACTGTAGGCTCAGGCGCTGTGACTATTCCTTTGATGAAGAAGACAGGTTACAAGCCCGAGTTCGCAGCAGCCGCCGAGGCATCGGCATCAACAGGTGGTCAGATTATGCCCCCTATTATGGGTGCGGCGGCGTTTCTTATGGCTGAGGCTCTGGGTGTTCCCTACAAGGATATTGTTATTCGTGCAATTTTGCCTGCAATTTTATATTTTGCCGGTGTATTTATAACCGTTCATCTTGAAGCAAAGAAAAACGGACTGCGCGGTTTGAGCAAGGAGGAGCTTCCAAAAGTTCTGCCTCTTCTTAAGCAATTGTACTTGTTGATTCCCCTGATTCTGCTAATTTATCTTGTGGGCTCAAATAAGCGTTCAATTGCTTATGCAGCAGCTATTGCCATTGTGGCAGCCATTATTGTAAGTATGTTCAACAAAGAAAGCCGAATGACTCCCAAGAGAATCTGGGAGGCTCTTGCAGCCGGCGGTCAGGGGATGATTGCTGTTGCAACAGCCTGCGGTGTTGCGGGAATTATTGCAGGAATTATTTCCTCAACAGGTCTCGCCAATATTCTTCTTAACGGAATTGTTGCTCTGGCAGGCAATCAGGTTATAGTTGCATTATTCCTCACGATGATTTGCTGTATTGTTTTGGGAATGGGTGTTCCCACTACTGCAAATTATTGTATTATGGCAGCGACCTGCGCACCAATTTTGATGCGTATGGGTGTTCCAGCAATTGCTGCACATTTCTTTGTGTTCTACTTCGGTATTGTTGCTGATTTAACGCCTCCTGTGGCTTTGGCAGCTTATGCCGGAGCAGCCATTGCTCAGGCAAATCCTATGAAGACGGCATTCACCGCCACAAAGCTTGCAATCGGAGCGTTCATTGTTCCCTATATCTTTGCCCTTAATCCTGCGATGCTGCTTGTTGATACAACCACCTGGGAGGTAGTTCAGATTTGCATTACCTCTTTGGTTGGAATTTATGCAGTTTCGGCAGCTCTTGAGGGATATTTTCTTCACCATATGCCCTGGTATCAGAGAATTATGTGTCTGGCAGGCGGTCTGCTGTTGATTTATCCCGGTCTTGTTACCGATGCAATTGGTGTTGGTTTGGTAACAATTACGTTGATACTCCAATGGGTTTCGAAGAAGAATAAGATATAATATATTATTCAAAAAAACGAGGATGGAATTTATGGAGATTGGTACAGTTTTGCTGATTATTGCAGCTTTATTGCCTGCAGTGGTTCTTTGTGTTTATACTTTTTCAAAGGACCGTGTTGAAAAGGAGCCTTTGGGCTTGCTTTTGAAGCTGTTTTTGTTCGGTGCTTTGTGCTGTTTTCCTGCAGCAATTCTTGAAGATATTCTCATTGGTATGATAGACGGCTTCTTTGGGGTTGAAACAGACGTGTATGGAAATACAGTATTCCCTTCAAATGCGGTTTACTATATGCATACTTTGGTGAAATATGTGGTCGGTGTTGCCCTTGTTGAAGAAGGCTTGAAATGGCTCAGCCTTAATATAATCACAAAGAACAACAATGAATTCGATTGTCTCTTTGACGGTTTGATTTACGCTATTTTTGTATCCTTGGGCTTTGCAGCCCTTGAAAATGTTTTATATGTGCATCAGTACGGATGGATAAATGCAATAATGCGTGCTGTGCTTTCTGTTCCGGGGCATATGTTCTTTGCCGTAATGATGGGTTACCATTACAGCAATCGGCACATTACCGATAAAGCGAGAGAAGCAGAACAGCATTTAAAGTCCTTGGGACTGATTCCTGTTGGAATGGCAGAGTTTGACTCCCGAAAAAGCAATAGGTTAAGCCTGGCTATTCCGGTTGCAATTCACGGGGCGTACAACTTCTGCTGCTCTGTGAGCACAAGCTGGGCAATATTTGCATTTATTGTGCTGATTGTTTTTCTTTATGTTCATTGCTTTAAGAAAATCAAGGTTGTTTCAAAAGCCGATGCATACAATCAGAACTATGTCGCTATTTTAATGCTGAAAAAATATCCTTGCCTAGAAGAACAGATAAGAGAAATATTTCTTTAATACAGTTAATATAAAGCCCTTGCAGCAGCAAGGGCTTTTCCTTTAAAATTTTTTGTAATTTTTCTGCAAAATTTGATTGCCAGGAAGCTCACAAGCTGCAATATGAAGGTGTGTATTCTCGAAAAAAGTCTTGAAAAAATATCTTTTTGTAGTACAGTACATATGAGATGAGAATGTTTTTTCAACGGAAGGATGAGACTTTAAAAAAATCAAAGCGATTTTTCTTACTATTCTTGGAACCTTGATTACTGCTGCGGCAATAAGCTTGTTTTTGACCCCAAACAAGATTGTCAGCGGTGGAATGTCAGGTGTGTCAACAATTTTGTATCACACATTTTCCTTGCCGCCGGGCATAGCCTTCGGTGTTTTGAATGTAATTCTGCTTGCACTGGGACTCAAGGTTCTGGGGATGTCCTTTACCTTAAAAACTTTTTTTCGGGGCAGGCTTGCTTTCGGTTTTTGTTCAGGTGTTGTCGTATTTGCCGTCTTTAACCGAAAATGTTTTGCTTGCAACGGTTTTTGGGGGAATTCTCTACGGTGTGGGAATAGGAATTGCCTTTGTTGCAGGTGCATCAACCGGCGAAACTGATATTCTGAGAAGACTTGTTCAGCACGTTTTCCCGCAGATGCCCATTGGCAAGCTTTTGCTTGTTATTGACGGTGTGGTTATTGTTATATCGCTGCTTGTGTTCAGGCAGGTGGATTTGACCCTTTTCGGCATAATTGCTTTGTTTGTTTCTACATATGCCATTGACTGGCTGATGGCAAAGCTGAATGTGTCTACCATTGCCTTTGTTATCTGTGAGAAGGGTGACGAGCTTGCAAAAATGCTGGTCGAATCCTCTCATCGTGGAGTTACCGTTGTTGATGTTGTGGGAGCCTATACCGACACGGGAAAGAAAATGCTTTTTTGTGCACTGAAGGAGCATGAGACGGTTGATTTCAAACGCAAAATCGAAGAATTTGACCCCTAGGCGTTTACGGTATTTTCAGAATCGCAAAAGATTGTTGGAAACGGATTTTATCTTTATCGCTAAATACAAACATACAGCAGGGAAACCTGCTGTTTTTTGTTAAAAAATATATATTTTACTTGATTTATTGAAAAAATTATTGTATAATGAACGTGTCTGGGCTTTTGTCCGGCTATATTCTGATTTTAAACCGGGTACGGAGGGATTGGATGATACCAAATATTTTGACGACGGTACGGCTGATTATAATTCCTTTTTTCGCTTATTCAATTTTGTGCGAAAAAAGCTTGTGGCTCTCGGTGTCGCTGTTTTTGCTGTCGGGTGTTACCGACATCGTGGATGGCTGGATAGCCAGAAAATTTGATATGATAACCGATGTCGGGAGTGTTTATGACCCCTTGGTTGACAAGCTGATGCAAATTACGGCGGTGGTTTGCCTTGCGATTATTAAGATTGTTCCTATGTGGGTTATATATTTTGTCCTGCTCAAAGAATTGACAATGATTATTGCGGGAAGCGTTCTTTATGTGAAGAAAATTGTTGTTCATTCCAACTGGTACGGAAAGGCAGCTACGGTTTTCTTTTATACCGTGATTTTCATTCTTATTGTATTTCCCGATATTGACGAAAGTGCAAAAAGCACACTTCTGGGAGTTCTGGTCGGAGTCTTGGTTCTTGCCGCTCTTGGTTATCTGCTAAAAATTACGGGAAAAAACCGTGAAGAAATCAGCAACGAGAGAAACTGATTATTACATTATTTCACAAAAATCGGAAGCTGTATTCTGTTGACAAAAATGTTACGGTTTGATATAATGTTTTATAGCTTTGATTACATAATATCCTTTTTGGATAAAAATATCACATTACGATTAAGGAGACGTTATGGAACAGTTTGAAGAATTAAACTTAAAACGATTAGCTGAAATAATTTTCAAGCATATTGGTGCAATCATTGCGGTTACACTTATTGCGGGAATTCTCGCTTTTGTGTACAGTGAAACTATGATTGTTCCGGAATATGAATCTGCAGTTTCAATTTATGTAAACAACAGAAACACTGATGACAGACAGCAGATTCTGAGCAGTGATATTGCTGCGTCACAGATGCTGGTTGATACATATGTGGTAATAGTCAAGAGTGATACTGTTTTGAATCAGGTTGCAGAGCGGCTTGCCGAAGAGGGAGTACCGGGCTATTATGCCGCACTTCTCAGATCAAAGATTAATGCCAGCTCTGTTGATAACACCGAAATTTTTCAAATCAAAGTCCGTGATACGAACCGAAAGAATACCTTTATGATTGCAAACATTATTGCCGAGGTTGCACCTGAGGTTATCAAAGACTTTGTTGAAGCTAGCTCAGTAAAGGTTGTTGACTATGCGGTTGAAGGTGTCAGAGTTGCTCCAAACATTCAGAACAATATGCTTCTCGGTCTGGCTCTCGGTTTGCTTATCAGCTGTGCCTTTGTTGTTTTGAGAGAAATATTTGATATGAGAATAAAGAACGAAGATGAGCTTGAGCAATGGTTCAAACTACCGATTTTAGGTGTTGTTCCTGATATAAACAATTCAAGTCAGGCAAACAGAACAGGATATTATTCATACAGACGGAACTCCAGAGCATACGAATACAGAAGGGAGGCAAAGGGAAATGGCGGAAAAGCAAACAAATCAACCGGCAATAAGTGATCAGGCTCCGATTCAAATGAGTTGGTTCCAGAAGCTGCGCCAGATACCAAGCAACATAATCCGGAGAAAGCAGCAAAAGCTTATGGCACAGGATTATGAGGATATTCGCGAAAAGGTTCTGAACAACAAGTCAACCTTTCACGTAAGAGAAGCCTACAAGGTTTTAAGAACCAACCTTATTTTTTCCTTGCCCTCAGATAAGTGCAAAAAGATTATTATTACAAGTGCCCTTGCTTCAGAAGGTAAGAGTACAAACTGCCTCAATCTGGCAATCACCTTTGCTGAAATGGACGCCAAGGTTCTTATAATAGACTGCGACCTTCGCCGTCCTAATCTTGCAAGACTTCTGGACGTTCCCAATGCGCCAGGGCTCAGTAACTATTTGGTAGGTCTTAATTCCAGCGAGGAAATTGTACACAAATCTGCATATAACAATCTCAGCTATGTCACTGCCGGAAACATTCCTCCCAATCCCGTTGAACTTTTGAGCTCCGATAATATGGCTATGCTTATTGCAAAGCTTGAAAAGGAGTTTGATTATATATTCTTTGATACACCTCCTGTGAACCTTGTTATTGACACAGTTGTTGTTTCGAAGTATGTTCACGGTATTGTTATGATAGCTCTTCAGAATTCAACCGACAAGGAAGCAATTCGCTATTCTCTGAATCAGTTGAAATTTGCTGGAGCAAAGGTGTTGGGCTTTGTGCTCAATGGCGTTGTTTTTGGAAATAACGGTGAGTACAAAAATAATAATAAGAAAAAATATTATCGTCACTATGCGGCAAACGGCAAAAAGAAGACAAGTCGTCGCCGCTCAAACGGTTATGACAACTACAGCTACGGTGGTTACGGCGGATACAGAAGTTACAGCAGTCGCAGCTACGAATAACGATTACGATTACAGGCTGTTGGCGTTCAGCCAACAGCCTGTTGGTCATTTAATCGAAAAACGGAGTAAATTATGATAGATATACACACACATATACTTCCCAAATTGGATGATGGAAGCAGAAGTGTTGAAGAAAGTAGAAAAATGCTTGATATGCTGTCGGAACAGGGAGTTGATACGGTTGTTGCAACTCCTCATTTTTATATTGACGGCACAGATGTTGACCGCTTTCTTGAGCTGAGGAATGCTTCTGTGAAAAAACTGACAGATGCAATAGAAGCAAACAGCAGACCAAAGTTGGCGCTTGGAGCAGAGGTTCAGTTTATTCCTGAGCTTTACACTATGGATAATATAGAAAAACTGTGTTTTGGCGGAACTCGTTATATGCTGTTTGAAATGCCTTTTGCGACTTGGACGGGTTATACCTATAAAGCTCTTGAAAAGATTTATACTGCAAGAGGAATCAAGCCTATAATTGCGCACGTTGAGAGGTATCTGGAATTTCAGGAGGAAGACGGAGCAGAGGTTCTTCGCAGGCTGAAAGAGACAAACGCTTTGATTCAGATAAACAGCAGTTTTTTGGCGAGCCGTTCCACAAAGCGGGCTGCCTTGAAGCTTGTAAAAAAAGGCTACATCAGCTTTATGGGTTCAGACTGCCATAATACCGACACGAGAGCTCCTGAGCTCAGGGCGGGATTTGACGTAATTTACAAGAAAATGGGTGAGTCGGGACTTGATTCGTTTGCCTATTGGGAAGAAAAGTTGAAGAAAAATTTAGAAACCTTTTGATGATCAGGTGGGGTTTATATGTTGACAGACAAAGGAATGTTAAATTTATACAGTGTGATTTTGTGGATTTTTGCAATCTCTTACTATTTTTTTATAACGTCACTTTCGGCAGTGCCTGCTGTTGAATCAGCAGCAGAAAGCCGAGCAGTGGTTGAAATGATTGATTCCGTCTCTCGAAAGGTTTTTAATACGAATGATGTTCCAAAGGATAGAGTTACAGCCTCGCTGCATCACAAAATTGTGCGCAAATTAGCTCATATTTCAAACTACTTCATCTTTGCATTCTTAAATTCAATGCTTTGGTTCAGTCTGTCGAAGAAAAATACGTGCTGCTCAATTGCTTTGGCTTTGTTTTTGGGACTGTGCGGAGCTGCAATGGATGAAATTCTTCAGCTGTTTTTTGTCGGACGAAGTGCAGAAGTTCTGGATGTTCTGATAGATTTTGACGGGACGTGTTTGGGTGCAGTATTTTTTCTGATGCTTGGCAAAGTGGTGAAAATTATCCCTGATGTTCGAAAAGAGGAATATAAATATGAAAACCTATAAAAAGATAGTTTTGAGTGTTTTGTCCGCAATATTGTTGGCACTCATTGCTGTTTGTGTATGGCAATTGGATAACATAAACGCTGTAATCAAGACAATGACAAGCACAAGCGAACAGATTGCCCGTGAGATGGATGACACAAAAAAACAGCTGGAGGACGACCTTAAGCAACAATATCCCTCGGTAATCAGCGATTTTACCGCCGAGGAAGAGAAGAAAATCATAAAGGGTGAAATGTCGGTTGATGAAGCGGTTGAAGCTCTGAACAAAAAATATCAGGCTTCAAAGAAAAATGTGGCTGTGCAAAAGACCTCTAATGCCGAAATCGACCGCCTTATTGGCGAAAAAACAATTGAGCTTTACAGTCTCAAGGCTTATTATCTTGGACAGCTTGGTCAAATGGAGGCTGTTGTGAAAAAAGATTATGCGGCTCTTCCGAAAGAAAAAAAGAATCTTATAGGAAAGCAGGAGATTGTGAGTAAGCATATGGGAACGGCCTTGGGGCTTTTGGAGCAATGTGATTCTCAGGTTGATGCGCTGCTTTCCGAGCTTAAAGCAGACCTTGAAAGTCTCAATGCAGATACGTCGATTATTCAGACCATACGGACGTCATATGAAAATGAAAAGAATCTAAAAAAGGCTTATTATATTAAACTGATGGAAGAATAGTGAAAGAGGTGCAGTTGTATGAAGCTTGTTTCGGTTATATTATGTTTTTTCATATTGCTTTCGACTTTGACGTTTGCAGCAGCATTTTCTGATGTTGATTTAAGTAGTGCAGAGGGCAAGGCTATTGCTGCAATGAAAGAGCACGGTTACATAAACGGCTTTGATGACGGAACCTTTAGACCTAATGCAACACTTACACGGGCTGAATTTGTAACTATCATAAACGAAATGTACAGATACTATATTGAGGCGGACAATATTTTTAACGACGTGAAAGAAACCGATTGGTTCCGTCACGCTGTCCTTACGGCGGTGCAGGCTGGATACATAAAAGGTATGGGCGACGGCAGATTTGCGCCCAATGCTCCCGTAACACGTGAGCAGGTATGTGTTATGCTTGATGCCATTCTAAAGATTGAAGATGTTCCATTCCGACCTCAGATAACCGACAAGGTTTCGGATTGGGCAAAAAGCAGCGTCGAAAAGATGGTTGCACTGTATCTTTTCACTCTTGAGGATGGCGGGAGGTTCCGCGGGACTGAGCCCATAACAAGAGGTGAGGTTTGCGAAGCTCTTGAGAAATGTATTCTTGATATTGATTTCGAAGAGGTGTTCCAGCCCCTTGACCTTGAAAAAATGGCTCAGGAAGAACTCGAAAAAAAGCTTGAGAAAATTGTGAAGTGTATGGAGGAGGTCGTTATTCCTACCTACACATTTGAAGAAACCATTCAGGTAGGCAATATGGTTGTGGACAGTATGAAAAAATATCTTGAGGATAACAGCTTTGATTATGTAACTGCCGCTCAGGAAACTTATGAGGTATACAGAAAATTCAACGGCGAAAGAGCTCGTGAGTTCAAGGATCCTATTTATGAGAATATGGATGTTCACGAGCTTGCTGTTCTGTTTGACTTCTTCTACAGACCTGAAATGAATTTGCCCAGATAAGAATAAAACTGCTTTTTTGAAAAAATATATCTAATATATCTTGACAAGAAAGCAGTTTTACTGTATAATATTTCGTGTTGCAATTGAAATACGGATCTTTAGCTCAGTTGGTTAGAGCAACCGGCTCATAACCGGTCGGTCCGGGGTTCGAGTCCCTGAAGATCCACCAAAAAGAAACGACAATTTTCGCAAGAAGATTGTCGTTTCTTTTTGTACTTTTATCTTTTCACTCTTCTCTCTTCACTTTTCACTAAAAATTGTCGTTTCCAGTGAATTGATAAAAGAGAATATTCTGTTCTACATTGTTTTGTTGTCTGCAAGAGTAAATAGCATTATGAGAGAAGTGCGTAAAAAAGCCACCTCAATGGGTGGCTTTTGGGTGTTTGTTTTACCATAGCTGCGTATAAATCATCTCAATATCTTTCAAGGTAGGGGTTCTTCCATTTCCTTCATCATAAAGATAGTCGGTTTTAAGGCGTGAATATTTGTCGATTTCGCTGTTATATTCAATGATATGAGGCAAAAGCATTGCGTTTGCAGGTCCGTGAGGCATATGGAAGGATGCACCTAAACTGTATCATTATTATATCAAAAACAAATCGCATTTTCAATGAGTTTATAAAATAAAATTATTGAAATATATTGCAGCGGTGAAAATGAAATACACTTGTGTGGTGTGAAATATTGCTGTGAAGCCATTACAGCAGAACCGCAATCATAATTCCGGACAGAACAATAAGTGTACACATCAGCTTGTAGAGAATATGCTTTTCTTTGAATACCAGCCAGCCGGTGAGGACGGTGACAATTACAGACGACTGCTTTATAACCGTCATAAGAGTAACCTCGCTTTCGGAATGTGCGTTTGCTTCAAAAAGGAGTCTGTCCCCAACAACCAAAGACAAGCTCATAAGAGGTATCCAAAAGTTTGTTCTGATGCTTTTTAAAGAAATTTTTTCTTTGCGTATAAGCAAAACCGTACCGTAGATAATCGTCATAAACAGCATAAACCAAAACTGAAGCTGCGAGGATTCCATATGCTGCATAAGAACCTTGTCCATAGTTCCAGAAATTGCGTTGAAAAGACAGTTTAAAAGGGCTGCTGCAAGAACGGGAAGCGTCAATCCTTTTGAAGTTGTATTTTTTTTCAGATTAACTAAAATAAGTCCCGTAATAACCAAAGCGACACCTGTGGCTTTAGACCCTGTGAAGCTTTCGCCCAGAACAAAAACTCCCAGAAGTGTTGAAAAAACCATTCTTGAAAGATCCATTATTCCGTAAAGACTTACTGACATATGCTTTAGTGCTGCAAAAGCAAAAAACCAAGCGGTGCAACAAACAGCGGCCTTCAAAAAAGCATAAAAGATATATATTACATCCAAGGAGAATGCTGCTTTTGAAAAAGGAAGGGTGAGAATAAGTCCTGTTAGTGTATAAAAGAACAATATTTCATTTGAGTTGCTTTTTTTGAGAGCAGCTTTTTTCATTCCCTCACGTGTTCCCTTTAAAAGTCCGTATGCAGCTACAAATAAAATCCAAAGATTTTCCATAATACTTACCTCACAAAAAATCTAACCTATAAGATTGTACTATTATTTGTAAAGAAAATCAATAGAAAACGACGTTTTGCAATATAAAAATCTTTTTTTCGTATTTATTTGCATTATTTAAAGATATGTGTTAAAATAGATATAATAACGGATATCTGTAGAAAAACAATGATGTATCATTGTTTTTCGTTCAAAGCATAGCTTTGTTTGTAAATTTGTTTTACAAATTTACACAGATTCCGTTGCAACGAGGTCCTGGAAAATTATTTTACAAAATAATTTTCACAACAGCAAAGTATTTGCTGTTATGAAATAGCGTAAAAACGCTATTTCGACAAAGGACACTCGTTATATTATATTCCCAAAGGAGTGATTCGGTGAGAAAATGGGGAGACAGATACGATGCATACCTGGTTCGTGATATTGACGGACTGCATTTTTATATGGCATATCTTATGCCCAAAAGAACAGATGCAGAAGTATATATCAATGAAAAACTGGATGTAACAGACCTTCTTACGTATATAAAAGAAAAAAATGCAACAGGTGAGCGAAAGGTGACGCTTTTCCATTGCGTGATTGCTGCTGTTGCAAGAACAATAAAAATGCGACCGCTTTTGAACCGCTATATTTCAGGCAAGCGGTATTATATGCGCAATGAAATTTCAATGGGCTTTACGGTGAAAAAGAAGTTCACCGACCACGCTGAAGAAACCTTGATGATATATCATCCAAAGGATAGCGAAAATGTTTGTGCAATAACCGACCGTCTTGCGCCCAAGGTTGCTGAGGCAAAGAGCGAGGACAAGGGAATGCAGGTTGACGATATTCTCAATATTGTCAAAAAGCTGCCCAAATTCATAATGAATATTTTTATGGCTTTTATGCGTTTTGCAGACAGTCACGGCTTGATGCCAAAGGCCTTCAGCAGCGTGGATACAAATTATGTCACGGTTTTGCTTTCAAATCTGGGAAGCATAAAGTGTGACGCGGTTTATCATCATCTTAATAATTTTGGAACAAACGGAATCGTAATCACAATCGGTGAAATTCACAAGGAAATTGTCCTTGACGAAAACAATGATCAATCTGTGAGAGATATTGTAAACATCGGTGTTACTCTTGATGAGCGAATTGCAGACGGTTTTTATTTTGCAAGGTCGCTCAAGCTGGTGAAGCATCTGTTCAAAAATCCTGAGTTGCTTGACAAAACATTAGGGGAGGAAATTGATTTTGAATTCTGAGGCTAGATGGTTTAAATTTTACGGGGATATACCGCATACACTGGAATATCCTGATATTTCTTTGTATACTCTTGTAAAAAATGCTGCCGTGAAATACGATGACTATATTGCGTATGATTTTATGGGCAAAGCGGTTTCCTACAAAAAGTTTATTGAAGAGGTTGACAATTGCGCAAAGGCTCTTGCTGTGCAAGGCGTTAAGAAGGGCGATGCGGTAACAATTTGCCTTCCAAATGTTCCCCAGGCTGTGATTATGTTTTATGCAATAAACAAAATCGGGGCAATTGCAAGTATGGTTCATCCTTTGTCGGCAGAAACTGAGATAATGTTTTATCTCAACGAAGCAAACAGCAGAATTGCAATAACTTTGAGTCAGTTCTATGACAAGTTTGAAGCAATAAAAGGCAAGACTCAGGTTGAAAAGGTGATTGTAACAAAAATTGAAGAGGCGCTTCCGCCCATTAAGGGCTTTGCCTACAAGTTTATCGGTCATGAGCCTAAGGTTGTGAAGGATTCTTGGGTGCTCCCATGGAACGATTTTCTCGAAAGGTCAAAGGAATGTAGTGGCGAGGTTGAAGTTGTCGGTAAGGGCGAGGACGATGCAGTTATCCTTTTTAGCGGCGGCACAACAGGAACTTCGAAGGGAATTCTGCTCACAAATCTGAATTTCAATGCTCTCGCGATTCAGACCGCAACTGCTTCACAGTGTTTTGAGGCGGGAGATACAATGCTTTCTGTAATGCCTGTATTCCACGGCTTTGGGCTTGGTGTCGGAATTCACACAATTCTCGCATACGGCGGAAAGTGTGTTCTCATTCCCAGAATCAATCCTGCTGAATTCCCAGGCCTGTTCAAAAAGCACAGACCGAGCTATATGGCAGGTGTGCCTACCTTGTTCGATGCACTAATGCGGAACGAAGAAATGAAAAAGGCTGACCTTTCGTGCCTCAAGGGTATGTTCAGCGGCGGTGACTCACTCTCGATTGAGCTTAAGAAGAAGATAGATGCATTTCTGAAGGCAGGCGGAGCAAATATTCAGGTGCGAGAGGGCTACGGTATGACCGAATGTGTGACCGCAAGCTGTCTCACTCCAATCGACTACTACCGTGAAGGAAGTATTGGAATTCCCTTTCCTGATACATACTATAAGATTGTAACCCCCAGTACAAACGAAGAGGTTCCCATCGGTCAGATGGGCGAAATTTGTATTTCCGGTCCCACACTTATGAAGGGATATATCAACAATCCCAGGGAAACCAGCCAGACTCTTCGTGTTCACGATGACGGTGAGACTTATCTCCACACAGGTGATTTGGGTTATATGGACGGGGATGGATTCATTTATTTTGTTCAAAGACTCAAAAGAATGATTATAACCAACGGTTACAACGTATATCCGTCGCAGATCGAAAATATAATTGACTTCCACGAGGCTGTTCAGTTCAGCACGGTTATTGGTGTTAAGGATGAAGTAAGAATGCAAAGGGTGAAGGCGTTCATTGTTCTGAAGCCTGGGTTTTCCCCCACCGATGAAATCAAGGAATCAATCAAGGCTCATTGTGAAAAGAATATTGCAAAATATGCTCTTCCAAGAGAATACGAATACCGTGACAGCCTGCCAAAAACCTTGGTAGGAAAGATTGCGTATCGTGAGCTTGAACGCGAGGAAGAAGAAAAGATGCTTGTTAAATAAGAGTTGTTTTTACAGGAGGCAAGATGAATGGATTTGTTAAGAAGAATTTGGCCAACCCCATTCAGAATTGCAGAGAAGGATGTTGTTTTGTTTGTGATACAGCTTGTTATATTTGTTGTTGTTTGTGCTGCTACAGGCTGGTTAATCGGAATACTTTCAAGGTAAGAGGTAAATTACTGTGATAAAAGAACTTTTTGCTCCAACGGATATGACGAAGGGCACTCCGTGGAAATGTATTGTTTCCTTTACCCTTCCAATGCTTATCGGAAACATTGCACAGCAGCTTTATAATACTGTTGACAGCATTGTTGTAGGAAAATATATAGGTGACAACGCCCTTGCGGCTGTTGGAAGCGCAGGACCGATTCTCAATCTTCTGCTTGTTCTTTTTATCGGAATTTCAGCAGGTGCGGGAATAATGGTTTCGCAATATTTCGGTGCCCGAAACCGTGAGAGCCTTTCCTATACAATCGGAAACTGTATTACGGTGACAGCTATTGCCTGTGTTTTGCTGATTACGGTTGCTACACCACTTATACGACCGGTTCTTGTGATGCTCAATACTCCTGAAACTATTCTTGACGGCTGTGCGGATTATCTTATGATTTCTCTCGTGGGTATTGCTGGTCTTGCGTATTATAACATTCTGAGCGGAATTATACGCGGTCTTGGTGACTCGGTTTCAACCTTGATATATCTTTTGATAGCAACTGTGATTAACATTGTTCTTGATATATATTTTGTTGCAG
>JAZOCL010000055.1:0-6799 GCA_045596485.1 Clostridia bacterium | reverse complement strand
TCTTGAGGGGATTAAGGTACACTTTATTTGTAATTTAGGAAATATAACATTCTGTTATAATTTCCTAAAAGATAAAAAAGCTCGCAACATATGTTGCGCGCTTTTTGGAGCTACCTAGCAGGATCGAACTGCCGACCTCTTCCTTACCAAGGAAGTGCTCTACCTACTGAGCTAAGGCAGCAAATGTGGCGATCCGGATGGGGCTCGAACCCACGACCTCCAGCGTGACAGGCTGGTATTCTAACCAACTGAACTACCGGACCAAATAAATTCCACTAAAAGATAATACCACAAAGAAAATAAAAAGTCAATACAAAATATAAATATTTCCCTGTGAAAAAATTTTTCATATCTATTTGCAAAACATATAAAATGTGGTATAATTATTTTGGATGAATATGAATGTTGTGATGCATTCGCAAAACTATGAATTGTGGGGTGTTAAAAAATGGATAAAACTCAGGAATTTACAGTTAAATTAAGCAAGATTATCAAGGAGTTCAAGCTGGAGGAGGTTTATGTTCCCAATCCCGATGCTTTGATTGTTACAACGGATATAAATCGCCCCGGACTTCAGATTGCAGGCTTTTTTGATTATTTTGACGCTACCCGTATTCAGGTTATGGGTATGGTTGAAAATACCTACCTATTGTCACTTGATGCTGAAGAAAGATACAGAAGAATTGACGAATTCTTCAGCAAAAAAATTCCTGCAGCAGTTGTTACAAGAGAGATGGAGGTTCTTCCTGAAATGGTTGAAATTGCCAAAAAGCACGGGGTGAACCTTTTGAGAACTGCTCTTGGAACATCAAGCTTTATGAGTGCTCTCATTGCCTTCCTCAATATTGAGCTTGCACCCAGAATTACCCGCCACGGCGTTCTGGTTGAAGTGTACGGCGAAGGTATTCTGATTTTGGGCGAAAGCGGAATCGGAAAGAGCGAGGCAGCAGTTGAGCTGATGAAGAGAGGTCATCGTCTTGTTGCAGACGATGCTGTTGAAATCAGACGGGTTTCATCAAAAACTCTTGTGGGCAGCTCTCCTGAAATTATCCGTCACTTCATTGAAATGCGCGGTATAGGAATCGTTGATGTAAAAAAGATTTTTGGTATGGGTGCCGTAAAGGATACCGAAAAAATTGACCTTGTTATTCAGCTTGAAGCATGGCAAAAGGGTAAGCAGTACGACAGACTCGGCCTTGTTGACAACTATACCGACATTTTGGGTATAAATGTTCCGTCACTTACAATTCCCATCCGTCCGGGCAGAAACCTTGCGGTGATTTTTGAGATTGCGGCAATGAACAACCGTCAGCGCCGTATGGGCTATAATGCTGCCGAAGAGCTTAACAACAGACTTATGGAGCAGATGGGCGAAGAAGACTAAATCAGAAAAAAGAGGAAGATAAATGAAAATTACAACAGACGTTCACACCCACACAAACGTGAGCCCTCACGCATACAGCACTCTATATGAAAATATGTGCGCTGCAAGGGACAAGGGACTTGAGCTTGTTGCAATGACCAATCACGGGCCAACAATGCCTGATTCACCGCATTTATGGCACTTTTTATACTTCAAGGCGTTGCCGCGGATGATTGAGGGGGTAAAGCTTTTGTGCGGTGCCGAGGTGAATATTGTGAACAAAGGCGGCGACCTTGATTTGCCCCACAGGGTGGTTGCGGATATGGAGCTTGTGATTGCATCAATTCACACTGATACCTATCACGAAGAAAAAGGCGGCGACCACACCGAAGCCTGGCTCAATGTGATTGACAATCCATATGTTGATATTCTGGGGCACATCGGCTCTCCCGACTATCTTTTTGATATTGACAGGGTGATTCCTTTTGCAAAAGAAAAGAACGTCTGCATTGAGATAAACAACCACTCGTTTTTGTCACGTCCGCAGAATGTGGAGCGATGCCGTGAAATTGCTCTTGCGTGCAAAAAATATGGTGCGCCGATTGTTGTGAATTCTGATGCACACTTTATGGCAGAAATCGGGCTGGTTCCAAAGGCGGTTCAGATGCTTGAAGAAATGGAATTCCCCGAGGAACTGATCATGAATTTAAATGCTGATAGGTTCATAAAATATTTATCAGCTAAGAAAAATAAAGTATTCGAATTTAAAACTTTTGAATAATTACTGAAAGGCGAAGCGAATTATGCGTGAAATATTTGAAAATATTCTGGGTTCCGAAAACGTTTTCGAAAATGAGCCTATGAGCCGTCATACAACCTTTAGGATAGGCGGAAATGCAGATTGGTTTCTCACGCCCAAAAGCCGTGAGCAGCTTGCAAAGACTCTCAAGGCGGTTAAAGCTGAAAAGCTGCCCTACTTTATTCTGGGCAACGGCTCAAATCTTTTGGTAGGCGACAAGGGTGTTCGGGGAGCTGTTATTTGTTTTTGCAGGGCAATGGACAAAATTGAGGTTTGCGGTGACGAGGTTTATGCTGAGAGCGGTGCAATTTTATCAAAGGTTTCAAGTGCAGCCCTCGGTGCAGAGCTTGCCGGCTTTGAATTTGCATCGGGAATACCCGGCTCTGTGGGCGGTGCAATTTTTATGAATGCGGGAGCCTATGAGCACGAAATGAAGGAAATTGTGAAATCTGTTGACTATATGGATATGGGTGGCAACATCTTTGAAGCTGCGGTTGAGGAGTGCGACTTTGGCTACAGAACAAGTATGTTTTCAAAAGGTGAGTACATTATTCTCGGCTGCCGTTTTAAGCTTAAAAAGGATAATAAGACTGAAATCAAGGCAAGAATTGATGACTATACCCAAAGACGTGTTTCAAAGCAGCCTCTCGAAAAGCCAAGTGCAGGAAGCACCTTCAAAAGACCTGTGGGGCATTTTGCAGGCGGACTGATTGAACAGGCAGGGCTCAAGGGCTTTACTCTGGGCGGCGCTCAGGTGTCGGAGAAGCATGCAGGCTTTGTTATCAATACAGGCAATGCAACAGCCAACGATGTACTTGATTTGATTGAATATGTAAAGAAAACGGTGTTTGAAAAATTTGGAGTTATGCTTGAACCCGAAGTGAAAATGGTTGGTGAATTTTAAAAGGACAGATTTTTTGTGAAGGGAGTGAGGTGCAGATGAAATCCTTTTCGAAACGGACAAAGGAGATGCTCTCCAGGCTTGAGCCGGGCGAGCATTGCTGCTGCGAGGCAGAAATGATGGGAATTCTGATGTTTGCAGGCAGACTCAAGGGCTCTGCTGTAAGAGTTACCCTTGATTGCCGTGACAGCATTATGAGGTTTGCACAGCTCCTGGAAAGCTGTCTAGGGGTTAAGATTGAGATTGAAAGCCTGAAAAGCAGCTTTTTTTGCACGCTTTCGGATAAACGAGTGCTTCAAAAAATTGTCGAATACGAGCTGTCAACCGATAGCATTGCCGAAAGCCTGATAAAAAGCGATTGCTGCCGTGCTGCTTTTTTGAGAGGAGCATTTCTTGGCGGCGGAACGGTGACGGACCCGAACAAAACCTATAATATGGAATTTGCCACCTACAGCAAAAAAATCCACGACGAATTCAAGGCAATTCTTCAAAAAATGAATCTTGGTTTCAGGAGCATAATAAAGAAGAACAGCTTTGTGCTCTATACAAAAAACAGCGATATAATCTGTGATGCTCTTGCCTATATGGGAGCCTTCAGCGCCCAGATGGAGATGCTTAACGTAAAGATTGAGCGTGAGGTTCGCAGCGAAATCACAAGAGCCTCAAACAGCGAAACAGCCAATATGGATAAGGTCATTGAGGCATCAAGCCGACACGTTTCGGCAATTGAAAAAATTCGTGAGGAGTCGGGGCTTGACGGCCTTCCCGATGAACTTCGTGAGCTTGCGGTTTTGAGAATTGAATTCAAGCATTTGAGCCTTGACCAGCTGGGGAAAAAGCTTACGCCTCCCCTTTCAAAGTCGGGAGTTAATCACAGACTCAAAAAGCTTCTTGAGATAGCCGAAAAACTGTAAAAACAAAGGGTAGGATAGAGTATGGCATTTGCACATTTACATACACACACAGCCTTCAGTCTTCTTGACGGCGAGGGCACAATTGAAAAAATTCTTGACCGTGCCAAAGAGCTGGGTCAGACCTCAATGGCAATAACCGACCATGGCTGTATGTTTGGAGTTATTGATTTTTATGAATATGCAAAAAAGATTGGGATAAAGCCGATTTTGGGCTGTGAGGTATACGTTGCTGCACGAAGCCGCAGCGACAAGTCCCACGAGCTTGATTCCTCAAGCTCCCATCTGATTTTGCTTGCAAAGAACAATACGGGCTACAAAAACCTGATGAACATTGTATCAATCGGCTATGTTGAAGGCTTTTATTACAGACCGAGAATTGATATGGAGATTCTTCGTGAAAACAGCGAGGGAATCATTGCTCTCAGCGCCTGTATGCTTGGTGTTCTGTCAAAAAAGATTCTTGACGGAAACTATGAGGGAGCAAAAGAAGCAGCTCTGGAATTTATTGACATTTTCGGAAAAGAGAATTATTATATTGAAATTCAGGATCACGGCATCTTTGAACAAAAAATGCTGAACCGTGAGCTTATACGTCTTGCACGTGAGCTTGATTTGGGCATTGTTGCAACAAATGACATTCACTATGTGAAGCGTGAGGATGCGGAATATCAGGACATTCTTATGTGCATCCAGATGGGAAAGACCGTAAACGATGAAAACCGAATGAAGATGTCTACTGACGAAATGTATGTGAAGTCAGAAGAAGAAATGTCAGAGCTTTTTTCGTACATTCCTGAGGCTTTGGAAAATACTCAAAGAATTGCCGATATGTGTCAGGTTGATATTGAATTCGGAAAGCTTCACCTTCCCAAATTTGACCTGCCTGAGGGCTATACCTCACCTAAGTATCTCCGTGAGCTCTGTTCACAGGGCTTTGAGAAACGCTATCCAAATGCCGATAGCTTCTTGCGTGAAAGACTTGAATATGAGCTGAGCACCATTGAAGCGATGGGCTATGTTGACTATTTTCTCATTGTTTGGGACTTCATTCATTTTGCCCGCAAAAACGGCATAATGGTGGGTCCCGGCAGAGGAAGTGCCGCAGGCAGCATTGTTTCATATTGCCTTGAAATAACAAACATAGACCCAATAAAATATGAACTGATTTTTGAAAGATTTCTGAATCCCGAACGTGTAACAATGCCGGATATTGACATTGACTTCTGTTATGAGCGAAGGGGTGAGGTTATTGACTATGTCAACCGCAAATACGGCTCCGACAGGGTTGCCCAGATTGTAACCTTTGGAACAATGGCGGCAAAGCTTTCAATTCGTGACACAGGCAGGGCACTTGACATGCCCTATGGCTTTGTTGACAGCGTTGCAAAGCAGATTCCAACAGGGCCAAATGTGACAATCTCAAGCTCTCTTGCTGAAAACAAGCAGCTGAAAACGATGTACGATACCGATCCACAGGTAAAAAGGCTGATTGACGTCTCATTGGAGATTGAGGGGCTTCCCAGACATACTTCAACCCACGCAGCAGGTGTTGTTATAACCCGAGAGCCTGTCCAGACCTATGTGCCGCTGTCACGAAACGATGATGTAATCACAACCCAGTTCACAATGACAACCATTGAACGGCTGGGACTACTCAAAATGGACTTTTTGGGTCTCAAAACCCTGACGGTAATCCGTGATTCTCTGAACAACATAAAGCATACCCACGGCATCGAAATTGATATTGATTCTATTGATATGACAGACTCTGCCACCTATGAACTGATTTCAAGGGGCGAGACTGACGGCGTGTTCCAGCTTGAAAGCGGAGGAATGAGGGAGTTTATGAAGGAGCTCCGCCCCGGCTCAATTGAAGATATTATTGCGGGAATTTCACTTTACCGTCCGGGTCCCATGGATTCAATCCCTCAGTATATTGCAAACAAGCGAAGTGGTCAGATTAAGTATAAGCATCCCTTGCTTGAACCAATTCTCAACGTAACCTATGGCTGTATTGTTTATCAGGAGCAGGTTATGCAGATTGTACGTGAGCTTGGGGGCTATTCTCTGGGCAGAGCCGACCTTGTTCGCCGTGCTATGTCAAAAAAGAAAACTGACGTAATGGAGCAGGAACGCAAAAACTTTGTTTACGGCGTGAAGAATGAGAATGGCGAGATTGAGGTTGAAGGTGCTGTCAGCCGTGGAATTGACGAGAAAATAGCAGCTTCAATCTTTGACGAAATGATGGACTTTGCAAAGTATGCCTTCAACAAATCCCACGCTGCAGCTTATGCCTTTGTTGCTTACCAGACGGCGTGGCTCAAATGTCACTATCCGACAGAGTTCTATGCGGCGCTTCTCACCAGTATCTTAGGAGATTCAACAAAGGTCACAAAGCATATAGGTGAGGCGAAAAAGCTTGGCATAAAGCTGCTTCCTCCTGACATAAACAAAAGCTATACCAGCTTTGTTCCTGATGGAAAGGATATTCGTTTTGGTCTTGCTGCCATAAAGAATGTAGGTTCAGCCTTTATCGACGATATGACAAAGGAACGTGAAAAAGGCGGAGATTTTACGTCATTCAGAGAGTTCTGCACTCGAATGGCGGACAAAAAGCTGAACAAGCGCCTTGTTGAATCAATGATAAAGAGCGGCGTTTTTGACAGCCTGAATATAAACCGCTCGGTTCTTTTGAGCGTTTATGAGATCGTGATTGATTCGGCTATCCGTGAACAGAAAAACGCAGTTTCGGGTCAGCTTGATATTTTTGGAATGCTCGGGGAGGAGTCCTCGGGTGCTGTTGAGGATGATTTTCCCAATAT
>JAZOCL010000054.1:0-5667 GCA_045596485.1 Clostridia bacterium | reverse complement strand
GACCGCTTGGCCTCCGACTTCAATATATTTATTGAAAACATTAACCGAAAATCATCTATTTGGCGAAGATAATCAGATGATGCCCTGTTGCGGACATTTTTACATTGCAAATGATACTTTGGATAATGTGATTATCTTGGGTTGTAATAATGGGGTTGATTGGGAAACAACTCATGTTGATAATGGGGTAAAAATCAAAACCGAAAATGAAAAAGAAGTTTTTGTCTCATATGAGGAATATAAAAGGGTAGTATTTAATTTTTGTGATAAAGTCGAAGCTTTTTATAAGAGTTGTCTTAAGAAAAATATTCCTGATGATGAATTTGAAAGAAACGGGTATATTGCGTTTTGGAATGAATGGAATCGTAGGAGATATGGCAAATAGTTTTTAGACCAAACTTAACAAGAAATTGACCCCAAAAAGGTTGCATCTAAACCTTATGTGTCGCAATATGGATATGTCGAATAATGACGAAAGGAGAAGATAATTTGAAAAAGAAAATTATAATAATTCTATCAGCTCTTGTTGTTGTGTTAATTGGAATAGGATTTTTAATCTATGAATTATCTTCGATAGTTTATGAAAACCCTGTTATTGCGAGTTTACCACAATCCGATACTTCTGATTGCTACTATAGTGACGGTTTCCAAGACTATATAGATTACTGTAAGTACTATTATGTTAAACAAGAAAATATTTTGGAAGAAGTAAAAAACAGTCCATACTTTAAGCCTGTAGCACCTGACAATATAACGGAACTAAATGGCTATTTTGATAATTTTGAGGGTTGGCTTGAGTATGTCGATTATAAGGATAAGTATGATTTTCAAAGAAATATAATAGATACTGAAGATTATTTTTATATTGAAAATAATGAAACGGAAGAAGAACATAAGTATTGGGACTATGATGTTTACTTTTTTGATGTGCAGACAAAAACACTGTTTTTTATACACAGCAATATATAATTTAGTTCTACTATTGCTATTAGCCACTTTTTATAATCGGTTGCATCTAAACCTTATGTATCGCAATGTAAATATGTCGAATGATGTCGAAAGGAGAAATATATAATGGAATGTTTATATCAGAATAGTGACAATTTGTTTGATATATACAAACTTGAAAATGGTGAATTAATGATACAAGTTAGAGTGAAAGATTTTTCAGGTCAGTTTGCTTATTGTATAGAAGATAGCAATTTAATAGATTATATATCTTCTTTGGAAGAGTTAGATAAGTCAGAACAAGGTGAATTTAGATTTTTAGATATGGATTCAGATTCATTTATATATTTTGAAAAGACGAAGTATGGACATATGAAAATAAGTGGGCAGTTGGGTTTTACTTTTCGCAATAATTATCTTATGTTTGAAATGAATGCCGACCAAACAGTTATTACAAACTTAATTAAGAGATTAAAATGATTTTTTGGTTCTCACTCAACACAAACCTTTGATTGATAAGGATTGCATCTAAACCTTATATGTCGCAATTCATAAAAAAGATTGGCATCTAGATTATACAGTCTTTATAGTAGGGATGTCGAATATCGCCGAAACAAACTCGGAGGGATTATAGAAGAACAGGAGGAAAAAATGTACTTTGAAGAATTCAGTTTAGGCGATGTGATAGAAATTTCGCCTGCGATTATTGAAAAAAGCGAAATGCTTGCTTTTGCAAAAAAGTATGATAACATTCCTCTTCATACCGACGAAAAATATGCAAAAACAACCCACTTCGGGGGCTTGATTGCCCCCGGTGTTATGTCATTTATGGCGGTGTGGGCGAAATATCTTGAGATTGATTTGGCAGGGGATGAGCTGATTGCAGGAAAATCAACAAAAATTGAATGGATGAAGCCTGTTTTTGCCGAGGATGTTCTGACGGGCAAGGGGAGAATTACAGGGCTGACAAAGCGAAATGCAAGGAACGGAATTGTTGAACTTTCTATCGAAGTCTATAACCAAAGCGGTGAGCTTGTGCTCACGGACGTAACTGAAATGATTGTAAAATGTAAATGTGATATAATATAAATTTGTACGTATTGAAGTGACGAGAGCATCATGTTTGACATAGAAAAATTCAAGAAATTTGTGGGGAAAAGTCGGGGAAATCAAAGGATGTAGGACTTTACCCAGCAGAAAATCAATTGATTGAAAAATTGCATCAAAGATGCAATTTTTCTGCTTTCTTGAGACTTTTTGCTACACACAAACCCCGCCGCCCGGTGTACACCAGTACACCTTCGGACACCCCAAAGCCACGGTTTTGGCTCAGTTTGTGCGTTTCGAATCAATTTTACCTATCCCCAAATTGTAGGGCTGTTTAAAAACGATGTTTTTAAACAGCCCCTTTTATTGTATCACAGGAAAAAGAGGGAAGGTGCTTACAGCCTTTCGCTGAAAAACCTTGCAAGAATTGGCTCAAAAATTGCGCCGTGCTCAATTTTTATTTCAGGGTACTTCAAGGTTTCGGCAATTGCGGCCTTCACAAAGTCGACAGCAAGGGCAGATGCCTCAATCATTGACTTTCCGTGAACCAAGCCGCCTGTGAGCACTGCGGCAAAAATATCCCCTGTGCCGTGGAAGGGTCGGTCAACATAGCCGCAGTCCAGAAATGCGGTCTGATTTTTGGTTTTGTCCAGAACCCCAACGGTCATCTTTTTGTCGTCGATCATAACAGAAGTAATGGCAATTTTCTCAGGCCCCAACTCCGAAAGAGAATAAAGCATTTCGGTGACTTCGGCCTCGGTTACGGGGCGTTTTGGATATTTGCGGTCAAGGAGCAGGCAGGCCTCGGTTAGATTTGGTGTAATAACGTCCGCAAGTCCCACAAACTTTTTCATTGAAAGCAGAAGGTCATTCATTCGGTCATAATAAACAGTTTCAGCCTCGGACAAGTCATTGTCTCCAAGAACAGGGTCGATAACCGTTATAAAATCAGGGTTTTTCTCTGCCTTTATAAACTCGGAAAGAATTTCAATCTGCCGTGAGCTACCCATATATCCTGTGCAGATTCCGTTGAATTTTATTCCCAAATCAAGCCAATGCCTGAGAATTTTCGGCATTTCGTCGGTCAGGTCACAAAAGGTGTAGTCCTTAAAGTGATAGGTGTGGGTGGAGAGAACCGCCGTAGGCAGAGGACAAGCCTCGACCCCCATTGACGAAAGAATTGACATTGCCTCCGCGAGAGAAACACGGCAAAAGCCTGACAGGTCGTTGACGGTAATAACTCTGGGTATGTAGTTTGGAATCATAAAAAACGCCTCGCTTTTTTTGAGCGGCGGTGTACCGCTCCATAAATGTTATCAAGAATGTTTTGAACATTGTTCAAACAATTGTTGCATCAGGGAATTAAAAGCTTCATTTCTTCTTCGGTCAGCTCACGAGCTTGTCCCAAGGGGAGCTCTTCGTCGAGAGAAAGACAATTCATTTTTGTGCGCTTCAGGTAGAGAACACGATTTCCCACCGCTTCGAACATTCGCTTTACCTGATGGAACTTTCCTTCGTGTATTACAATTTCAGCCCAAAAGCCATCATCGACTGAGAGCGTCCTGAGCTCTGCAGGCAGGGTTTTGTAGCCGTCGTCAAGGGTTACGCCCCTTTTGAAGGCTGCTATATCAGTATCGCATATTTCCTTTTCAAGCTGTGCCACATAGGTCTTTGGAATATGCTTTTTGGGGGACAGAAGACGGTGTGCCAAATCTCCGTCATTGGTGAGAAGAAGAAGTCCTTCGGTGTCAATGTCAAGGCGACCCACGGGAAAGGGTTCAAAATGGAGATATTCTTCGGGCACAAGAGCCATAACAGTTGGGGTTCTTCCGTCACGGGTGGCAGAAATGTAGCCCTGAGGCTTGTTGAGCATAAGATAAACAAACTCACGGTAAACAGCTTCTTGACCGAAGGCTGTGATGATGTCGGTATTGGGATCCACGTGAAGGTCACCCTTTGTGACGGCTTTGCCGTTTACCGAAACCGCTCCTGAGCGAATCAATTTTTTGACCTCGGTTCGAGTGCCAAGACCGCACTCCGCCAAAAATCTGTCAAGCCGCATAAGGCTCACACTCCTTGCATATATTAGATAAGGCGGCAGAGCCGCCGTTTTTCAACAAAATGGGGAGGTTTTCATATGCTTACGTCACAGACAGCAAGGAAATACAGATACATTTTTGCAAGCATTGCCTTTGCAGTTGTACTCCTGATGATTATTATAGGTCTTTTCAGCATTGATAATGCAACAAACAAGATGATTGTTGAATATCTTGAGGAGCTTGGGTGGCAGGTTGAGCTAACTCCACGTGAAATCACCCATCTCACAATTCCTGACGAATTTGATGCGGTTTATGAGACCTACAATGCCGTCCAAAAGCATTCGGGCTTTGACCTTGAGCCCTTCCGAGGCAAAAAGGTGACCCGCTATACCTACCGTGTTCTGAACCACAAGGAATCAGAAAGCTCCCAGGTTCTGGCAGGGGTTTTTGTATATGAAAACACCGTAATCGCAGGGGATATTTCATCCACCGAGATGAACGGATTTATGCACGCCGTGACCGAAATCTCCAATATTATCGGCCAATCGGATGCAGCTTAAACCATTGTATCACAAAAATCACCGTTTGACTATAGTTTTCCTTGACTTTTTTTTGTGAAGAGAGTAAAATTAACTTAATCAGACAGAGGAGGAATTACCAATGAGAATAGAAACAAAATGCATCCAGTCGGGCTACACCCCCAAAAACGGAGAACCCAGAGTTCTCCCTATATATCAGAGCACAACCTGGAAGTACGGCTCAACCGAACAGATGGGCAAACTTTTTGACCTTGAAGAAAGCGGATACTTTTATACCCGTCTTGCAAATCCCACAAACGATGCTGTGGCTGCAAAGATTGCTGACCTTGAAGGCGGCGTTGCGGCAATGCTTACATCATCGGGGCAGGCGGCTTGCTTTTATTCAATTTTCAACATTTGTAATGCAGGCGACCATTTTGTTTGCTCTTCGTCGGTTTACGGCGGAACCTTCAATCTTTTTGGCGTTACAATGAAGAAGCTGGGCATTGAGGTTACCTTTGTTGACCCTGACAGCGACGAAGAAACCCTGAACGCTGCCTTCCGTGAAAACACAAAGGCGGTGTTCGGCGAAACAATTGCAAACCCTGCACTTGTGGTTCTTGACATCGAGAAATGGGCAAAGGTTGCTCACGCACATCAGGTTCCCCTGATTATTGACAATACCTTTGCAACTCCCATAAACTGCCGTCCCTTTGAATGGGGAGCAGACATTGTTGTTCACTCAACAACAAAGTATATGGACGGTCATGCAACACAGGTTGGCGGCGCTGTTGTTGACAGCGGAAACTTTGACTGGGCAGCAAGCGGAAAGTTCCCCGGCCTCACAACTCCCGACGAATCATATCACGGAATTACATATACAGAAAAATTCGGCAAGGCGGCATACATCACAAAGCTTACAGCACAGGTAATGCGAGACCTTGGCTCAATTCCCTCGCCTCACAATGCTTTTCTGCTGAATCTGGGTCTTGAAACACTTCCCCTGAGAATGGAGCGTCATTGCAGCAATGCACAGGCTGTTGCCGAATACCTGGCTGCAAACGACAAGATTTCCTGGGTCAATTATTGCGGACTTAAGGGTGACAAGTATTATG
>JAZOCL010000053.1:0-7313 GCA_045596485.1 Clostridia bacterium | reverse complement strand
TTTGCTCTGCAGCTCCTTTCCTATTGATTCACAGAAAAACTTCTTTTTAAATCTCAGCGATTATTTAGAAGTCTTAGCACCTGCATGACCTTTGTAAGTTCTGGTTGGAGCAAATTCTCCAAGCTTATGACCAACCATGTCTTCTGTTACATAAACAGGAACATGCTTTCTTCCGTCATAAACTGCAATTGTATGACCAACCATTTCAGGGAATATAGTAGATGCTCTTGACCATGTTTTGATAACGACTTTTTCGTTCTTTTCGTTCATTGCTTCAATCTTTGCAATGAGCTTCGCATCAACGAAAGGTCCTTTTTTAATACTACGACCCATGAAGTGACCTCCTTAAAATTATTTAGCGTTACGACGCTTTACGATAAACTTGTCAGTCTTGTTCTTCTTGTCTCTTGTCTTATAACCAAGAGCTGGCTTACCCCAGGGAGTAACAGGTGAGGGTCTGCCGATAGGCGACTTTCCTTCACCACCGCCGTGAGGATGGTCATTGGGGTTCATAACAACACCACGAACTGTGGGTCTGAAGCCCATATGACGCTTTCTGCCGGCCTTACCGAGGTTGATGTTTTCATAATCTGTATTACCAACCTGACCGATAGTTGCACGACAGTCAAGACGAACCAGTCTAACTTCACCGGAAGGAAGTCTTACCTGACCGTAGCCGTTTTCTTTTGCCATGAGCTGTGCAAAAACGCCTGCGCTGCGAACGAGCTGTCCGCCCTTGCCGGGATAAAGTTCAATGTTGTAAATAAGTGTACCAACAGGAATATCAGCGATTTCCAGTGTGTTACCGGGCTTGATATCCGCGCCCTTACCTGAAACGACTACGTCACCCTTCTTCAGTGAAACAGGAGCGATGATGTAGGTCTTTACTCCGTCTTCATACTGAAGCAGTGCAATGTTTGCGCTACGGTTAGGATCGTATTCGATTGCGAGAACTGTTGCGGGCATATTGTCCTTGTTTCTCTTGAAATCGATTACTCTGTATTTTCTCTTTGTGCCGCCGCCGCGGTGTCTAACTGTTATTCTGCCGTAAGAGTTACGACCTGCCTTGCTGTGAAGGGGACGAAGAAGTGATCTTTCGGGTTCCTTCTTG
Organism: Clostridia bacterium; assembly: GCA_045596485.1. Classification (GTDB taxonomy): domain Bacteria; phylum Bacillota; class Clostridia; order Monoglobales; family Monoglobaceae; genus SIG440. Next base: position 6,202 of record JAZOCL010000053.1, on the reverse strand, counting down.
TCGATTTCCTCGAATGTAGAAACAGTCATCTGACGCAGCGAAGGTGTTGTAGGATTATATTTTCTAATTCCCATTTTTACATCTCCTTAATCTACGATTTTTCGTGGCTATTAGTTCTCAAAAAGCTCGATTGTCTTGCTGTCGTCTGTAAGCTTAACAACGGCCTTCTTCCAGTCAGCTCTCTTACCAATATGAACACCCATTCTCTTGGTCTTGCCCATATAGTTGATTGTTGTAACCTTCTGAACCTTTACCTTGAATATTTCTTCAACAGCATTCTTAATCTGGATTTTGTTAGCAGACTTTGCAACTTCAAAAGTGTACTTCTTTTCTGCAACGCCTTCCATACTCTGTTCTGTTATGATAGGTCTTTTGATAATATCATGAGATGTCATTTTCATTATGCGTACACCTCCTCGAGTTTGCGAACTGCATCCTTAACGATGATGCACTTTGTAGACTTCAGCACCTCGTATGTGTTGATTGCACCAACAAATGTTGTGTCAACACCCTTGATGTTTCTTGCTGAAAGAACAACATTGTTGTCCACCTCAGGAAGAACGATGAGTGCCTTTTCTGTAACACCGAGGTTCTTAAGGATTTCAGCCATACGGCTTGTCTTGATTTCATCAAGCTTGAGATCTTCAAGAACGATGATGTCACCGTCTGCAACCTTTGAAGAAAGAGCAGACTTAAGAGCAAGTCTTCTTACCTTCTTGTTAACTGAGTATCTGTAATCTCTGGGCTTGGGGCCGAGTGCTACGCCGCCGCCAACCCACTGAGGAGCACGGATACTACCCTGTCTTGCACGACCTGTGCCTTTCTGTCTCCAGGGCTTGATTCCACCGCCGCTGACTTCTGTACGAGTCTTTGTGCTCTGTGTACCCTGTCTCTGATTTGCTAAGTAGTTCACAACTACTTCGTGCATAACGTCGGCTCTCACCTCTACGCCAAACACGCTATCATTCAATTCTATATCACCAACCTTAGCGCCGGTTGTGTTATATAAAGCTACTGTAGGCATATTTCTAAATCCTCCTCTCTCTCAGTTTAGGCATTAACCTTAACTGCGTTCTTAACTACCAGCAATCCGCCCTTGGGACCGGGAACTGAGCCCTTAACCAAAAGAAGGTTGCGTTCTGTATCTACCTTCACAAGACTGAGGTTCTGGATTGTAACCTTGTCAACACCATAGTGTCCGGGAAGCTTCTTGCCCTTGAACACTCTTGAGGGTGATGAACAAGCACCCAAAGAACCGGGACCTATGTGATAATGGCTACCGTGAGACATAGGACCTCTGTGAGTTCCCCATCTCTTGATTGTGCCTGCGTATCCGTGACCCTTGCTTGTGCCTGTTACGTCAAGGATTTCGCCTGCTTCAAAAATGTCAACCTTGATTTCGTCGCCAACATTCATTTCAGCCGCATTATCCAGCTTGAATTCTCTCAAGTATCTCTTGGGAGCAACTCCGGCTTTTGCGAAGTGACCCTTCATAGGCTTGTTTACGTTCTTTTCTTTCTTGTCCTCGAAGCCAACCTGAACTGCAACGTAACCGTCAACTTCAGCTGTCTTCTTCTGAACCACACTGCAGGGACCTGCTTCAATTACTGTAACAGGGATGAGTGTGCCGTCTTCTGCAAAAATCTGAGTCATACCAAGCTTTTTGCCTAAGATTGCTTTTTTCATAATTTTTTCCTCCTATTCACACGCATCGGTTTGAAATCAAACATACATGCGGGTTATTGGTTGACGAACCTTCGCCAACATGACCTAAATTTTTTCTTGCCGCAAAGGCTCAAACTAAATCTTGAGCTCGATGTCTACACCTGCCGGCAAATCAAGGTGCTTAAGTGCGTCAATTGTCTTGGCGTTGGGAGCCAAAACGTCGATCAATCTCTTGTGTGTTCTCAGCTCGAACTGCTCACGGCTGTCCTTATACTTGTGAACCGCTCTGAGGATTGTAACGACTTCCTTCTTTGTGGGGAGCGGGATAGGTCCTGAAACCTTAGCTCCTGTTCTCTTGGCTGTCTCAACAATCTTTTCGGCACTCTGGTCGATAAGATTGTGGTCGTATGCCTTAAGTCTGATTCTGATCTTCTCAGCTGCCATGCTGTACCCTCCTTCAAAATTTACTTTTGATTTTCTTCCGCTGTGCCGGGCGTTTCGCACAGCTAAATAATAAAACCCGAACCTCAATTTTTTGCTTACACAAAGTTGCGGTTTCGGGGCAACAAACACAACACAACTCGAGCCCACCAGCATACTGAGCCCGAAATCCCTGCTGTATTCAATTGAAAGTGTGACCTTCCGCCCTGTTTTGAAAACCGGACAATCTCCTCCGAAATTTCCAATCCCTTGATAAATCAAGGCTTGCTACCTCCGGAATCATCGTATGTCTTTGTCACGCTCGAATATTATACTATAACCTTGCAACAAAAGTCAAGTACTTTTTGAAAAAAATTTCTATATTTTTTAGACAACCTTTTCAGGTCTGTTTTGTATATAATTTATATTATATATAATATAATAAGGAAGCTTTTCTGTCGATCCTTATTTTTTCAAATGATTTTGCGTTTTGTAACCATTCTCAGAACAAGAAACAAATAACCCCGAAGGCATACAGCTTCGGGGTTGCTTTGGAGCTTGTGACGGGACTTGAACCTGCGACCTGCGCATTACGAATGCGCTGCACTACCAACTGTGCTACACAAGCATAAACAATACTGAAATTATACTACACCCCACTCCTTTTGTCAAGAATTTCTTGACTGAAACATAGGGTATATGCTAAAATATACAAAAAATATGTTCAGCGCAAAGGAGACCGTCACAATGGAAAAACTTGCAGTTATCGACTTAGGCTCAAATTCAATCCGAATGAGCATATTTGAAATCTTTGCCAAAAACTCGTGGCGTCAGACAGGCGCATACCGCAATATGATAAAGCTGAGTGAGGGAATGACCGATGATATGAACCTTCAGCCCCAGGCACAGCTCCGCGCAGTTACCGCACTTCTGGAATATAAACAGATTATGCAAAAGGAAGGCGTAACAAGTCTCCGAGCCGTGGCAACCGCCGCGGTACGCAAGGCGAAAAACGGCGAGGAATTTGTCACCGCCGTAAAGGAAGCAACAGGCATTACCATTGAGGTAATCGACGGCGAAACCGAGGCTAAGCTAGATTGCCTTGCAGTGGGATGCGAGAGAGGAATTATCTGCGACATCGGCGGCGGAAGCACCGAATTTATTGCAATGGAAAACGGCACTATGCTGAAGCCTGCAATCAGCATCCCTATGGGCTCACGGTCAATCACCGAAATGTTCCTCTCCGACACCGAAAATCCCGATGCACTTTCCGCCGCAAGCTCTTATATAAACAAGCATATTTCCGAGCTACCCTGGCTTGACAAGCTACAGAATTCTCTCATTGTGGGAATAGGCGGAACACTCCGCGCACTGGCAAAATATCATCTTAACGACTTTTCAAAAGAGCCTGTCAGCTGCCACGAAATACCCTCGTCGGAGATTGACCGCTGCTTTTCGGAAATTTCAGCCGCACCCCTTGAAGAACGTCAAAAAATGGCAGGTATAGGCACTGAACGAGGTGATATTATTCTGGGCGGACTTCTCATCCTGATGAACCTGAAAAAGCAAATCAACTCCCCCCTTCTCAGCGTTGCGGATGTGGGTGTGAGAGAAGGAATTCTCTTCGATTTTCTCGCAAGGCTCGATAATATTGAATAAAATTATCCAAACCTTCAAAAGCTAACCCAAAAAGCTTTTGGAGGTTTTTTAGTTGAAAAAATACCGAAAGGAAATCATAATCGGTCTTCTTACAGGGGTTCTCAACGGACTGTTTGGGGCAGGAGGCGGCTCGGTGGTTGTTCCTGCTATGGAGAAGTTCCTTGACATTGACGAAAAAAAGTCCCACTCCACCGCCATTGCCATAATTCTTCTTATGTCAATTGTGAGCTCTGCAACCTATATATACAAGGGCTACTTCAATCTCAAGCTGTGGGCGCTTGTATCAATCGGCGGAATTGCAGGAGGCTTTGCAGGGGCAAAGCTTTTGGGACGGATTCCCAAAAAGTGGCTCAAGATTCTCTTTGGCGGTGTAATCTGCGTAACCGCCGTGAAAATGATTTTTTAGGGGGAATGACAATGCTTAACATAATTACAGGCTTTTTCAGCGGAATAATCAGCGGAATGGGAATCGGCGGCGGCGCAATTCTTATTCCTGTTCTGATTATGACCCAAAGCATTTCACAACAGATGGCACAGGGCATCAACCTGACCTATTTCATACCCACGGCGGTAATCTCTCTTATTGTTCACATAAAAAACAAAAACGTGGAGTTCAAAACCGCAGGCATAATCGGCGGCTGCGGAATAGCGGGGTCACTGGTCGGCTCCTTCTTTGCAGTATCAATGTCTGGAGACCTTTTGCGAAAAATGTTTGGTTTCTTCTTGCTTTTTGTAGGAATTTACGAGATAATCAAGGGTTTTAAACTAAAATCTTAGTTATAATTTGTTAAAAAATAATCAATTTACTTGTTGACGAAAGCAGAAAAAAGTTATATACTATATTGGTGTATAAAATTTTATTTATATTAAACGAATGGAGTGTTTTTCATGGGCAGAATTTACAATTTTTCAGCAGGCCCTTCAATGCTTCCTTTGGAGGTTCTTGAGCAGGCAGCGGCTGAAATGACAAACTACAACGGTTCAGGAATGTCGGTTATGGAGATGAGCCACCGTTCACCTGTTTATGATGCAATAATCAAGCAGACCGAGGCTGACTTTAGAACTCTTATGAACATCCCCGACAACTACAAGGTGCTTTTCCTTCAGGGCGGCGCATCAACACAGTTTGCTGCAGTTCCCCTCAACCTGATGAAAACAGGCAAGGCTGACTATGTTGTTTCAGGTCAGTTCTCAGGCAAGGCATTCAAAGAAGCAAAAAAATACGGCGATGCAAAGTGCATAGCAACATCAGAGGACAAAACCTTCAGCTACATACCTGAGATTACTCCCGATATGGTTCGTGAAGACGCAGACTATGTTCACGTTTGCTACAACAACACCATTTTCGGCACAAAGTATCCTGAAGTTCCCAATGTTGGAGACAAGGTTCTGGTTGCTGATATGTCATCCTGCATCACAAGCGAGCCCGTAGACGTTACAAAGTTCGGTGTAATTTATGCCGGCGCACAGAAGAATATGGCTCCTGCAGGTCTCACAGTTGTTATCATCCGTGAGGATCTTATGGGCAACGCCCGTGAAGACATCCCCACAATGCTGGACTATAAAACAATGGCAGACAATGACTCAATGTATAACACACCTCCCTGCTACGCAATTTATGTTGCAGGTCTTGTTTACAAGTGGGCGCTCAAGAACGGCGGACTTGAAGCAATGAAAGAAAGAAACGAAAAAAAGGCAGCTCTTCTTTATGATTTCCTCGACCAATCAAAGCTCTTCAAGCCTACTGCTGAAAAGAAGTACCGTTCAATGATGAACGTATGCTTCGTTACAGGCGATGCAGACCTTGACAAGAAGTTCTGCAAGGAAGCTGCAGCTGCAGGCTTCGAAAACCTCAAGGGTCACCGCTCTGTTGGCGGTATGCGTGCAAGCATCTACAACGCAATGCCCACCGAAGGCGTTGAAGCTCTGGTTGAATTTATGAAAAAGTTCGAGGCAGAAAACGCTTAATTTCTATAGAAACATAAGGAGATAGTTATTATGTATAAGGTTCAGACATTAAACAAGATCGCAAAAATCGGTCTTAATGTATTTGACGACAAATATACCTTTGGTGACGAAGTAGAAAATCCCGACGGTATCATTCTCAGAAGCTTCAATATGCACGATATGGAGCTTCCCGAGTCTCTTGCAGCAATTGCACGTGCAGGTGCAGGCACAAACAACATCCCCATCGACAAGTGCAGCGAAAAGGGCATTGTTGTTTTCAATACACCCGGTGCAAACGCAAATGCAGTTAAGGAGCTTGTTATTGCAGGTCTTCTTCTGGCATCACGAAAGGTTGTTCAGGGCATTAACTGGGCAAAGACTCTAATTGGCGAAGGCGACCAGGTTGGCAAGCTTGTTGAAAAAGGAAAGTCAAACTTTGTAGGTCCCGAAATTATGGGCAAGACTCTCGGCATCATCGGTCTTGGCGCAATCGGTGTTCGTGTTGCAAACG
>JAZOCL010000052.1:0-2412 GCA_045596485.1 Clostridia bacterium | reverse complement strand
TGAAAAAAGGCTGAATTTGCAGCCCGAATACCATAAAACAGGGGAAAAAACCATGGCTTTTGACGGATTTGTTACCCACAGCATTGTGGAAGAATTGAAAAATATACTGCTTTTCGGAAAGATTGACAAAATCTATCAGCCCGAAAAGGATGAACTTACGCTCTCGGTACGCACCTATGACGGAACCCGGCGTCTGCTGCTTTCGGCCGCAACCTCAAATCCGAGACTGCATCTCACAGAGCAGTCACGCCAAAACCCCATCAACGCACCTCTTTTTTGTATGATTCTGCGCAAGCATCTTACTGGCGGAAAAATTGTTGCAATCACCCAGCACGGCTTTGACCGTGTGGTCAAGTTTGACATTGAATGCTACACCGAAATGGGAGACATTACCCAAAAAAGTCTTATTGTCGAAGTAATGGGCAGACACAGCAATATTATTCTTGTTCAAAGCGACAACAAAATCATTGACAGCATAAAGCACGTTGATTTTACCACCAGCGCCGTAAGACAGGTTCTTCCGGGACTTTTTTATGAATTTCCGCCTCCGCAGGATAAAACCGAACCTCAAAATATGACTGCCAAGGCTCTTGCCGAAAAAATCAAAAACTCAGGCTCTGACTCGCTTCTAGACAAGCTTCTGCTTTCTGAATTCATCGGAATGAGTCCCCTTATGTCAAGAGAAATTGTCTATCGTTACTGCAAAAGCACCAAAGCATTTGTATGTGACATAAATCTCGAAGAATTTGCACTTCACACCGTGAACTTCATTAAAACTGTTTCAAGCGACAAAGAATCGGCATCTATCGTCAAGGACAAAGAAACTGAAAAACCCCTTTCATTCTCTTGCATAACTCTGACCCAATATGAGGGTCTCGGCAAGATTATTCCCTGTGAATCCATAAGTTATGCCGTTGAGGAATTTTTTGCCTCAAGAGATATTCACGACAGACTTGTTCAGAAGGCTTCGGGAACCGTCAAAATTCTGAACAACAATATTGAACGTTGTGAAAAAAAGATTGCAATTCACGGTGAAATCATTTTAAAATCCAAGGACCGTGAAAAATATAAAAACTGCGGCGACCTGCTCACTGCAAACCTCTACCGAATCACCCAGGGCAGCAGCTCGGTGACCGTTCAGATCTACTATTCAGAAAAGGGTGAAGACATCACCATAGCACTAAAGCCTGAGCTTTCGCCCTCACAAAACGCTCAAAGATACTACAAGCTCTATTCAAAGGCAAAAACGGCCGAAGAACACTCCACAAAGCAATTTGAAGAAGCTCTCACCGAAAAGGCATATCTTGAATCGGTGCTGGATGCGGTTATCCGTGCAACAGATTACTCCGACATTTCCGAAATACGTGAGGAGCTTGCAGAGCAGGGTTATCTAGCCTTGCGAATCTCAAAAAAGAAAAAAACACAGCAGAAGTCAAAGCCTCTTGAATTTGTTTCATCAGACGGCTACATCATTTTGGTGGGCAGAAACAACAAGCAAAACGATGAACTCACCATCAGAATGGCATATTCAACAGACCTGTGGCTTCACACAAAAATCATTCCCGGCTCTCACGTGATAATCCGCACAGGGGGCGCTGACGAGGTTCCCGACCGTACTCTGGTGGAAGCCGCAACCATTGCTGCATATTTCAGCAAGGCACAAAACTCAAAGGGCGTGCCTGTTGACTATACACAAATCAAAAACATCAAAAAACCCAACGGCTCAAAGCCCGGCTTTGTGATTTATGAAACCAACTACACAGTTTATGTTGACCCTGACGAAAAGTTGGTAGAAAAGCTGAAAAAGGATTAAAAAAAGAACCCAAACACGCTTGTGTTTGGGTTTAAACTGACCCAATTTGTGTGAATGACACAAAAAAGTCCATATGGTAGTTAAATATTAGGTTTTAAGCAACATACTGACTTCTCATTTCAAGGGGAGTCGGGTTTGTTTTTCAACAAAAATACATCACTTTTTCCTAATAACTTCTGAGTTATACTTATATATTCACACAAAAGACCTTGCAGCACAAAATGTACTGCAAGGTCCGAAAAATCTAACTTTATTCTTTGCTCTCTGCAATTATCTTTTCAACAATGTTTGGAGGAGCATCCTGGTATCTTTCAAATTCGAATTCATAGCTACCCTTCGCCTGTGTCATTGAACGCAGGTCTGATGAATACGAATGCATCTGAGCCATAGGAACCTCGCCTTCGATAAGGGTAATTCCGGCGCCCTGAGGAGTCATACCCAGCATCTGACCGCGGCGCTTGTTGATGTCGCCGATAATATCGCCTGTGTAGCTATCGGGAACATAAACCTTCAGGTGACCAACGGGTTCAAGAAGAACAGGGCTTGCCTGTTCCATACCTGCCTTAAAGGCAAGTGATGCAGCAGTCTTGAACGCCATT
>JAZOCL010000051.1:0-6977 GCA_045596485.1 Clostridia bacterium | reverse complement strand
AGAATGAACAAAGCATCTTGAGCAAGCGTGAAAACGAAGTGAAAAAGGTTCTTTCGACTCTGCGGGAAAGCTGGAGTTTTATGACAGCAAATGAACAGCGAAATATTGTGAGAAGCTGTATTTCGGAGATAAGGGTATGCGGGGACGATGTGAAGATATATTATAAATTCAATATGTAACCTTCATTTCCCCAAGGGACAATCATCGGCACAGCGTACGTGGAAAATTTAACGCCGTGAGAGGTATCAAAATTATCCAGCGCCTTTATGAGCCCGATGCAGCCCACCTGAAAGAGATCGTCAACGTTTTCGCCCCTGCCTCCGAAGCGCTGAAGCACGCTGAGTACAAGCCGCAGATTCCCGTAAATAAACTCCTGACGTGCGTTTTCATCGCCGTTTTTTATCTTTTCAAAGAGCTCCTGTTTTTGCTTTTCGTTCAAAAACGGAAGCTTTGATGTGTTCACTCCGCATATCTCAACCTTATTGATAAGAATTTAAATCAGCCCCTCTCAGTTATTCATAAAACAGTATTTCACCAAGGGCGAAAACATATACTGAAAAAGAGGGTCCGAATAAGGGAAAATATGTCGGCATAATCAATGTCGTAGAAAACGGCAATACGCCGTTCTTTGCAGAATTTATTCTGCGACTTTCAAACTTTCGGTTTGAAAGCTACGCTTGATTGCAATAAAGTCGGCTTGTAAAAACTGTGTTTTTCACAATGGTTTGCTAAATTTAGCAAACTGAAATATTATAATATTTCACCGACATTTATTATAATAATGTATCGGGGGTGAAAAATTTTGAGATGCAGTATAAACGAGCTAAAAACAAAAGAGGTAATTTGTGTTTCTGACGGTGCAAGACTTGGCTTTGTTTCTGATGTTGAAATTGACCTCTCAGAAGGCAAAATTACCGCAATTATTGTTCCCGGAGCTTACCGCCTTCTGGGCTTTTTGGGCAAGGAAGAGGACATCGTCATCAAATGGGAGAACATAAAAAAGATTGGTGATGATATAATAATTATTGATTCGCTCAAATGACGTTCCCTTTTCGGAGCGTCTTTTTTGATATTTTCTTTATTTGAATGTATATTATACTTGTTTTTTTGTCTCTGAGGTGATATACTTAAAACAATATATCTGATATTTTAAGTAAACAAAAATGAAAACAAAGAGGCCAATATTATGAATTATACGTTACTTACAGATTTCTATGAAATCACTATGGCAAACGGCTATCTGAAAAACGGTATGCAGGATGAAATTGCATATTTCGATCTTTTTTTCAGAAAGGTTCCCGACAATGCGGGCTTTGCAATAATGGCAGGCGTTGAACAGGTGATTGAGTATCTTGAAGGTCTTAAATTTACACCTGAAGATATTGAATACCTTCGTTCCAAAAAGCTTTTTTGTGAGGAGTTTTTGAATTACCTTGAGAGCTTTGAGTTTTCGTGTGATGTATGGGCTATCCCAGAGGGAACACCCATTTTCCCAAATGAACCCATCCTTACTGTAAGAGGACCGCTCATTCAGGCACAGTTCATTGAAACAATGCTGCTTCTTACGATAAACCACCAGAGCCTTATTGCAACAAAATGCAACCGAATTGTCCGTGCGGCAGAGGGCAGACCTGTTATGGAATTTGGCTCGCGCCGTGCTCAGGGCGCAGGCGGTGCAATTTACGGTGCAAGGGCGTCGTATATAGGCGGTGCTGCGGGTACAGCCTGCACCATTTCTGATGTAATGTTCGGTGTTCCTGCCCTTGGAACAATGGCTCACAGCTGGGTGCAGTCCTTTGACAGCGAATACGAGGCATTCAAGGCTTATGCACTTGCCTATCCCAATGACTGCACACTTCTTATTGATACTTATAATGTTTTAAAGTCGGGTGTTCCAAACGCCATAAGGGTTTTTGATGAAGTGTTAAAGCCGATGGATGTTAGACCCAAAGGGGTTAGAATTGACAGCGGTGACATTACCTATCTTACCAAAAAGACAAGGGCAATGCTTGATGCTGCAGGCTATAGCGACGTAAAGATTGTGATTTCAAACTCTCTTGATGAATATATAATTCAGGATATTCTCAAGCAGGGTGCTTGTGTTGACTCCTTCGGTGTGGGCGAAAGACTCATAACCTCAAAGTCAGAGCCTGTATTTGGCGGTGTTTATAAGCTGGTGGCTCTTGAAAAAGATGGGGATATAATTCCTAAAATCAAGGTTAGCGAAAATGTTGCAAAGATAACAAATCCTTGCTTTAAAAAGGTTTACAGACTTTTTGCAAACGATACAGGCAAGGCTATTGCGGATGTGATTACACTTGCAGAAGAAACAATTGATGATTCAAAGGATTACGAAATCTTTGACCCCGAGCATACCTGGAAGAGAAAGCTGGTTTATGACTTTACGGCGGTAGAACTTCAGGTTCCAATCTTCAAGGGAGGAAAATGTGTATATAAATCTCCTGATTTGCAGAAAATAAGAAAATACTGCGAGGAGCAGCTCGACAAAATCTGGGACGAAGTGAAAAGATTTGAAAACCCACATGAGTATTATGTGGATTTGTCAGAAAAGCTTTGGAACATAAAATACAAGCTTTTGTCGGAATACAGAAATTAATTAACTTTACAACAACACAATGAGCTCTTTTTAAGAAAGGTGCTTATTGTGTTTTTTGATGAAAAGTATGCTCGAATTTGTTGACATTTTGACAGATTTAGAGTATAATTACCGTGAAAGAGTTCGGGAGTTGCTTAAAAATCTTTCAGGCATAAAGATGACTCTTGTTGTTTCTTTATTTCAGTAATTTATTTACACAGTATAAATATTATAATCAAAGGAGAAATCAAATGAAATCATCAATCGAATCGTATAACCTGGGCAGACTCGGTGTTATAGGAATGAATGGCTGCGACGAATTTTGCTCAAAGGTGGACTATTATCTAAAAAAGTTCAACGATGACGATGTTCAGGAGCACGGCACATTTTTGCTTCCTATCAAGACCTCAAGATTCGGTACAGGCGAGGCAAAGGCAACCCTTCTTCATTCTGCAAGAACATATGATGTCTATATCATAGTTGACTGCTTCAACTATGGTGAAACCTACAAGCTTTACGGTCAGGATGTTCCCATGAGCCCCGATGACCACTATCAGGATCTCAAGCGTGCAATTTCTGCAATCGGCGGAAAGGCAAAGAGAATTACGGTTATTATGCCTATGCTTTATGAAGGACGTCAGCACAAGAGAACCTCAAGAGAATCTCTTGACTGTGCAATGGCACTTCAGGAGCTTTGCAACATCGGTGTTGACAATATCATCACATTTGATGCTCATGACCCCAGAGTTCAGAATGCGGTTCCTCTTAAAGGCTTCGAAAATGTGATGCCTACATACCAGATGATAAAGTCTTGTATCAGATATGACAAGAGCATCATTCTGAACAAGGAAAACACAATGATTATCTCCCCCGATGAAGGTGCAATGACAAGATGTATGTACTATTCATCAGTTCTTGAAATGGAGCTTGGTATGTTCTACAAGCGTCGTGACTATTCAAGAGTTGTAAACGGCAAAAACCCCATCGTTGCACACGAGTTTCTCGGTTCATCGGTAGACGGCAAAAACGTTATTGTTGTTGATGATATGATTTCTTCAGGCGACTCAATGATTGATGTTGCAAGAGAGCTTAAAAAGAGAAATGCAGCAAGGGTGTTTATGTTCTCGACCTTCGGCTTGTTCACAGAAGGCTTTGAAAGATTCGACAAGGCATATGAAGATGGCTTGATTGAGGGTGTATTCACAACAAACCTTATTTATGCAAAGCCTGAGCTTCTCACAAAGCCCTGGTATCACAGGGTTGATATGAGCAAGTATGTTGCTCTGCTTATCAACGAGCTAAATGCTGAACATTCAATCAGCGAGCTTCTCAATCCTATCAAGAGAATCGAAAATATTCTTGAGAAGTATAAAAACGAAGATTAATTCATTTGATAAATACGGCTGCTGCAGATGACATATACTTTTTGCAGCAGCTTCTTGTGTGAATAAACCTATGGTTCCCGTGGACCCGACCGCACTCTTGATTCGTGTTGTCGGGTCGGGTTGTTATTTGACTATGATTTTATTTGAGAAACGTAAAGGAGGGGTGATTTTTGTGATGAGACTTCAAAAATTTCTTGCTGCTGCAGGTGTTGCATCAAGGCGTGCCGCCGAAAAAATTATAAGTGAAGGCAGGGTTTCGGTAAACGGTGAAATTATCCGTGAAATGGGTGTTCAGATTGATGAGGGATATGACACTGTTGAGGTTGATGGTGTCTTGGTAAAAAACGAAGAAAAGAAATATTATATTATGCTCAATAAACCCGTGGGCTTTGTTACAACCGTTTCTGATGACAAGGGACGGCCCACGGTGATGGAGCTTGTTTCTGATATTTCGGCAAGAATTTATCCTGTAGGCAGACTTGATTATGACACAGAAGGGCTCTTGCTTCTTACAAATGACGGTGACCTCACCTTTAAGATTACGCATCCGAAACACGATATTGCAAAAACCTATGTTGCCGAGGTAACGGGGAATATCACTATGGACACAATTGTTCAGCTGAGACGAGGAGTGGTGATTGACGGTCAGAAAACCAGTCCTGCAGAGGTTGAGGTTGTGGGTGCAACACAGTATGGTACCAAGGTTGAAATCACAATCCATGAGGGCAGAAACCGTCAGGTAAGAAAAATGTTTGAGGCTTTGGGCTGTATTGTGAAAAAGCTCAAAAGAACAAAAGAAGCAGGACTCACATTAGGGCATCTGCCAATCGGTAAATGGCGCAAGCTCAGTGAGTCTGAGGTTAATATGCTCAAAAAGATTGAGGCTGCAGGAGCAAAGGGAAAATCATCTGCAAGCAAAAAGCCAAAGGCTTATGCACGGACAAAAAGCAAGAGAGCAGTCTCAAAAAAGCAGGTAAAGAAAAATGGTTAATTCTGAATTCGATGTTATTGTGATTGGCGGCGGTGCTGCAGGAATGATGGCAGCAGGAAGGGCGGCAAAAAACGGAAAAAGCGTTCTTTTGATTGAGAAAAACCGTATTTTGGGCAAAAAAATGCTTATTACGGGAAAGGGTCGCTGCAACATTACAAACGCCTGCGACGAGGTTGAGGAGCTAATACAAAATGTTACAAAAAACAGCTCTTTTCTTTACAGCGCATTTTATGGTTTCACTAATGCTGACACTATAGATTTTTTTAATGGTATAGGTGTTGAGACAAAGGTGGAGAGGGGAAACAGAGTTTTTCCCGTATCTGACAAAAGCACCACCGTTGTTGAAGCCCTTGTTCGGTATATCAAAAAATGCGGAGTGAAAATTCTCCATGACAAGATTCTTGAAATTGCCGTAAATGAAGAATCAAGAGTGAATGGAGTTTTGACTGAAAAAAACGGTAAAATTTCGGCACGGTCAGTTGTTCTTGCAACAGGCGGAATGTCATATCAGGCTACGGGCTCCACAGGTGACGGATATATCTTTGCCGAAAAGCTGGGGCATACTGTTACGGATATAACTCCATCTCTTGTCCCTGTTGAGGTGGAGGAGACTTGGCCATACGAGTTGATGGGTGTTTCGTTGAGAAATGTTGAAATTACTGTTTTAAACGAGAAGAACAAGAAGGTTTATAACGACTTTGGCGAGCTTATGTTTGCTCACTTTGGTCTCACAGGTCCCGTTGTGCTCAGCGCCTCAGCGCATATGCGCCCTATGGAAAGAGGCAAATACAAAATTGTTATTGATTTGAAGCCTGCCCTTGATGAAAAGCAGCTTGATGCCAGACTTTTGAGGGATTTTCAGAAGTATGCAAACAAGGACTTTATAAACTCACTGGGAGATTTACTTCCTGTGGGGTTGATTGAACCGATTATAAAGCTTTCGGGCATTGAACCCCACAAAAAGGTGAATTCGGTCACCAAGGAAGAAAGACAAAAGCTTTTGAAGCTGATAAAAGGTATTGAACTGACCGTAAAGGGTTTTTGTCCCATTGAACAGGCAATAATAACATCAGGCGGTGTTTCCGTGAAAGAAATTGACCCCTCAACAATGGAGTCAAAAAAGATTTCGGGTTTATTTTTTGCGGGAGAAATTATTGATGTGGATGCCTATACAGGCGGTTTTAATCTGCAAATTGCTTTTTCTACAGGAGTGCTTGCAGGAAGTTGCTGCTGATTTTTTGTGAAAGGTGTGTTTTGATTGGTTTTTGAAGAGAAGACTCTTACCTCAGAAAAGCTTTTTGAAGGTAAAATTATAGATTTGAGAATTGAAACGGTGGAAATGCCCGACGGAAAGACGGCGTACCGTGAGCTGGTAGACCATCCGGGCGAAGTGGGGATTCTTGCTTTGACAAAAGACAGAAAGATTCCTATGGTAAAGCAGTACCGAAAGCCCATTGAACGTGCTATCTGGGAAATCCCTGCAGGAAAGCTTGAACAGGGTGAGGACCCTATGAAATGCGGAATCCGTGAGCTTGAAGAAGAAACGGGCTACAAGGCAGAGGAGATTGTGCCTCTCGGCTTTTTGTATCCGTCTCCCGGCTTTGCAAATGAAATAACATATGTTTTTTTTGCAAAGGGGCTCACAAGAGGTGAGGTTCATCCTGATGAAGATGAGTTTCTTGACGTTGAAGAATTTACTGTTGACGAAGTCAGAGCAAAGATTATGAATAATGAAATAAACGACGCAAAAACCCTGGTTGCATTTTTGAAATGTGAGTCAATGGGCTTGCTTTAAGGAGGAAAATCCTTATGGAAAAGAATAAGATAAAGGTTTTGATAAACGGAACAGAATACACTCTCGTGACGGCAGAATGCGAAGAATATGTGCAAAGGGTAGCTATTCGTGTTGACCGAAAGCTGAAGGAAATAAAAAAAGAAAGTCCTCAGCTCACAAATACTATGGCTGCAATGCTTGCGGCAATTAATCTTTCTGACGAATACATAA
>JAZOCL010000050.1:0-6851 GCA_045596485.1 Clostridia bacterium | reverse complement strand
CTTCGCGGTCAGCAATCACCGCTATTGTCACATCACAGACAATGGGAAAATCGCATTGGAACAAAAGAGGAACATCGAGAACAACAGTCTCAGAAATCGCTGTCTCTATCTGCCGCTTCATTTCGGCAAAAACATATTTGTGGGTAATCTCATTGAGAATTTTCAGCTTTTCGGCATCCGAGAAAACAATCTCTGAAACCTTCTTTCGGTTAAGCTCACCGTTTTCTGTGAGAACCTCCGCACCAAAAACTTCTGCAATCTCAGCAAGGGCAGGCTGACCCTTTTGAACAATCTGCCTTGCAATTTTGTCGGCATCCACAATCTCTGCCCCGCATTTTTTCAATTCGGCACAGACAGCACTTTTTCCTGCTCCTGTTCCGCCTGTAATTCCAATAATTCTCATTTGTTTCTATTCCAATCAAATTCTATTTGGTGTCATACCAGGTCTTTCCGCTGCTTCCCTCAACCTTTAGAGGAACAGAAAGTGTAACGGCATTCTCCATTTCTTCAACCAGAAGCCGTTCAACAGACTTCAACTCCTCGGGAACCGCTTCAACAATCAGCTCGTCGTGAACCTGAAGTATCAGCTTTGATTTCAGCCCTTCATCCTTCAGGCGCTTATAAACATTCACCATAGCAATCTTGATTATATCTGCCGCTGAGCCCTGAACAGGTGCATTCATTGCAACTCTCTCGCCAAAGCTCTGAGTAATCTTGTTTGCTGCACGCAGCTCGGGAAGATAACGTCTTCTGCCGAGAATGGTTGAAACATACCCCTTTGCTCTGCCATCCTCCACGGTTTTTTCCATATATTCCTTAACCTTTGGATATGCCGCAAGGTAATCTGCAATATATTGCTTTGCTTCTTTCATAGAAATTTTCAAATCCTGAGCCAGCGAAAACTCACCTATTCCGTACACAATTCCAAAGTTGACCGCCTTTGCGCCGAAACGCATCTGCGGTGTCACCTCATCAATGGACACTCTGAATACCTGCGAAGCAGTCTGTGTGTGAATGTCAATTCCGCCGAGAAAGGCATCACGCATATTCTCATCACCCGCAATGTGGGCGAGCACACGAAGCTCAATCTGCGAATAGTCTGCATCAACCAGAACATTGTCGCCCTCGGCAACAAACATTTTGCGCATTTGTCTGCCACGCTCTGTGCGGATTGGTATGTTCTGAAGATTCGGCTCTGTGCTGCTGATTCTGCCTGTTGCCGTAACCGTCTGATTGAAGTTTGAATGAATTCTGCCCGTTTTCTTGTTTATAACGGGAACAAGCCCGTCAACATAGGTTGACTGAAGCTTTGTGAGACCTCTGTATTCTAAGATACAGCCAATAATGGGATGAACTCCCTCAAGCTTTCTCAGCACCTCTGCGTTGGTAGAATAGCCTGTTTTTGTTTTTTTTCCGTGAGGGAGTTGAAGCCCGTCAAAAAGCACATCTCCCAGCTGTTTAGGCGAATTTATGTTAAAGGACTTTCCTGCATAATCATAAATCTGCTTTTCAAGCTCCGCAATATTAACCTTCAGCTGACCGCCGAACTCCACAAGAGCCTCACGGTCTACCATAACACCTGTGTGCTGCATATCCGCGAGAACCTCAACAAGCGGAAGCTCAACCTCATAATAAAGCTGATTCTGACCGTTTTTCTCGATTTCTTCGGCAAACTTTTTCCATAGTCTGTGCACAACAAAAAGGTCAAATGTCGCAGCGTCAAGGATATTCTCGTCTTCTTCATCAAACACAAGGCTGAGCTGACCGCTTTCTTCTGCTTTTTGTTCTGCTATGCTGCCTGTAAGTCCCAAAAATTCAAGGGCAAGGTCGTCAATGTTATAGGCTGAACGAGTAGGGTCAAGAATATACGCCGCAATTGCCGTATCAAAGGCAAGACCGTTATACCCAATTCCTATGCTACGTAGATAAAGAATATCCTCTTTTACATTGAATCCGATTTTTTTGCAGGCTTCATCTTCAAAAAAGCTTCTCAAATCATCTTCGGTTAAATCCTTAATATAAAAACTGTTTTCACCGTCAACGGTAACCGCCATTTCAGGGGTCGTATCACGGTTATAAAGACAGTAAACCACGTCTTTGCCGCTTGCGGCAAGCTCCTTCAGTTTCAAACTGTCTGCTGCTATGCACTTGCCCTGAAACTTTGCCTGTACGGGCTTTGCAGCCCCCGATAGGTCAAGCTTTGTCAAAAAGGACTTAAAATTCAGCTTCACAAAAAGCTGTGCCAGAGCCTCTTTGTCATACTCACGAACAGCGCAGTCCTCCACGGAAAATTCCATAGGAACATTACGGTCAATTTCTGCCAGCTTGCGACTCAAAAAGGCATCCTCTCTTCCTTCCTCAAGCTTTTTCTTTACCGAGGGTGTAGCCTCAACATTTTCGAGATTGGCATATATATTTTCAATGCTCTTGTATTTTTCAATAAGAGCGAAGGCTGTTTTTTCTCCGATTCCTTTTACGCCCGGAATATTATCAGAGGTATCGCCCATCAAGCCCTTTACGTCAATAAATTCGCTTGGTGTAACCGAATATTTTTCGACCACCTCTGCGGCACCGTAAACCGTTGTGGTGGTACTGCCCATTTTGGATATGACAAGCTTCACCTTTACTAGCTCTGACGCAAGCTGAAGGTCATCCTTGTCGCCTGTGAGAATTGAACATTCAATACCCTCATTTTCGCATATTGCCGAAACCGTGCCGATAATATCATCGGCCTCATAGCCCGGCTTTTCAAGACACACACAGTTCATTGCACCAAGCACCTGCTTCATCAAAGGGAGCTGAACCAAAAAATCCTCAGGGGCGGGCTTTCGCTGTGCCTTGTACTCGCCATACATTTTGTGACGGAAGGTTTTCTCCTTCACGTCAAAGGCAACACAAAGATAGTCGGGCATATCCTCTTCAAGATTCTTGAAAAGAATATTTAAAAAGCCGTATACCGCATTTGTGGGCGTTCCGTCAGGAGCATTGAGCATACGGATTCCGTAATATGCACGGTTAAGAATGCTGTTGCCGTCAATTATAAGTAGTTTTTTCAATGTAAATCACATAGCCTTTCGGTCACTTTTAAATCACAGGTTTTATGTAGTCAAAAGAATACTTTCGGCAGCATCACCGCCAAAAGTATTCCGCAGAAAGCTATTCAGCAAAGGCATCTTCGCTATCATCTGAAGCCGTAGCAGGAGCTGCTGCCACACCGCCTTTGGCTTCTTTTTTCGCCTTGAAGGTGCTTCTTACATATTCTGTTCCCTCAATGAGCTTGTCGATTGCGGTGGGAACCATATCGAGAATTCTGTCATAAACCGTTGAATTGGGGTTCACGGGCATAAGCCTCACCTGACCTTTGCCAACTACCATAAAGGCAACAGGGGTAATCGAAACACCCCCGCCTGCACCGCCGCCGAACATATTGGGCTTGTCCGAGGGAGTTTTTGAAGCTGAGTGGTCGGAACCGCCCACACCAAAGCCCAGTCCTACCTTGGAAATGGGAATTATAACTGTTCCGTCAGGTGTTTCAACGGGGTCACCTACTATTGTATTTACGTCAATCATGTCTCTGATGCTCTGCATCGCTGTGTACATCAAGCCTTGAATTGGATGTTGTTCTGCCATTTTTAAATCGCTCCTTTTTCTTTTCTATGTTTTTTATATGCTCTAAATCCCATAAGTGCCGCAGATATAATATGCACCAAGCGCATTTTTATTATTCCTTCCGCTTCGATTTCAAATATCGTCTCATTGAAAGCGGGAATCAACTCCACCTCAGGAAACTCAATTTTGAAAAATCTGCATAAGAATGCATAAACGTTTCCGATAATTGTCCAGACTGCGCCGTATGCCATCCCAGTGTGGGCAGCATCTCCCGTACCGAATTTGTAACGGATGTAGATATTTGAAAACTCCACTCTGTGCCCTGAACTCTCAAAAACTGTTTCAACAATTTCTCTGATTTCAAGGAACTGGGTCTTTGCTTTTTCAAGCTTTGCAAAAAAGCCTTCTGCCGTTTTTTCTTTATCCTCTTCGGGCTCCCTGCTTACGGATTTTTCATCCTTTCCGCCGTCCTTGCTTTTTCCCGAAAAACTCTTCAGCTTTTCGTCATCCAAGGTGTATCTGAAAAGAATGCTGCTAAAAATAACCCTCAGCTTTCCGCCCCGATATTCAATGATAATATTCAGTTTGGGATACAGCAGCAAAAAGGAAACTGCTGCAATCAAACCTGCTATAGTTAAAAACCAAATCATTCAATCACCGACTATGCTTCATCTGCTGCGGCAAAATCTTCAGAGTCTGCCGCCTGCTCACCTTCAGTTTCGCCCTGCTTTTCAAAATCAATACCTGTTTTCAGCGCAATTTCTTCGTCGCTCTGCTCTTCAAAATCGGGAAGCTCTGTAAGGCTCTCAATGCCAAAGCATCTCAAAAATTCTTCGGTTGTTCCAAAAAGCATTGGGCGTCCGGGTGTGTCAAGTCTTCCGACCTCCTCGATGAAGTTCTTTTCCAAAAGCTTGTTCACCAGAGTATCACAGGACACGCCTCTGATTTGTTCAATGACCGCACGGGTTACAGGCTGCTTGTATGCAACAATTGCCAGAACCTCCATTGCCGCATTGGACAGGCTGAAGCTTCGTCTGGGCTCAGCTAAGTGTGCAATATACTCCTGATAGTCACGTCTTGTGCACATTTGGTACGAATCCTCAAGGCGGATTATCTGAATTCCGCGTTTTTCTCTGTCGTATTTATCAGATAATGCCTCCACAATGGCTCTGGTGCTTTTTGTGTCAATGTCAAGTATGTCTGAAAGCTTTTCAACGTCCACAGCATCACCTGCCGCAAACAAAACACCTTCAATTATTGATTCTGCTTCTTTTAATTCCATAGTTCCCCCAAAAGATTGATTTTTTCATCAGTCCTCTATTTCTTCAAAGTTAAAGTTATCGTCATCCGTAATTTTTGTAACGGAATATTCACCTTTTGTATCGGTATCCTCAACCCAAATTTTGTTCAGCTTCATCATCTCGAGCACCGCAAGGAAGGATGC
The DNA here is from genome assembly GCA_045596485.1 of Clostridia bacterium. GTDB lineage: Bacteria > Bacillota > Clostridia > Monoglobales > Monoglobaceae > SIG440. The sequence continues at coordinate 1,798 of JAZOCL010000050.1, read as the reverse complement.
AACCGCTTCGGGTCGTGATTTGACCCCCTTAAATATATCACGAAAAAGCATTCTGCCTTTTTCAACAAGTCCGTTCCAGATTCTTCGAACCTTTTCTTTGATTGACACCTTTTCGTGCCCCACGATTCCTGAGAAGGAACGCTTTGGCGGCGGAAGCTTGCGCTCAAGCTTCACACAGGACATTTTGTAGGCTTCAAGAAGGTTTTCAAGAGTCATTTTTGAATAATTCATTTCGGCAGGCGGTCTTTCAATTGCATCGGGCAATTTGAAGAAAAGACCTGCATCGGCATTCTCGTGCTCCCTGAAAAATTCAAGACTCTCTTTGATTTGCTGATATTCCAAAAGACGCCGCACAAGCTCTGTTCTGGGGTCTTCCTCTTCTTCGTCCTCTTCCTTGGGAAGAAGCATTTTTGACTTTATCTGAAGGAGAGTTGCTGCCAGCACCAAAAACTCACTGGAAACCTCCAGATCCATTTCCTTCATGCTCTGCATAACCTTAAGATATTGGTCAAGAATTGTGGCAATGGGAATATCGTAAATACTCACCTTATTCTTTTTTATAAGCATCAGAAGAAGGTCAAGGGGTCCCTCAAACGCTTCAAGCTTAAACGAAAGCTGTTCCATGGTAAAGTGTTTCCTGTTCTTTTGTATTTATAGAAAGGGTATAAGCCCTATAATCCAATCAAATGCTGACAACACAAAATTTGCCAGCCAATTCAGAATACTTCCGAAAATGGGTGTGTTTATCAGAATTATAAGAATAATAAACCCATACTGCTCGTACTGCATTATTTTGAAGTATGTTCCGGCAGGCAGAACCGCATTTAGTATCTTTGAACCGTCCAGAGGCGGTATGGGAATAAGATTGAAAATTGCCAGACTTATGTTCATTTCGATCAAAGTATACAAAATTATAATAAATACATTAAGTGCCATCACCGCCACCTTAGCAGTGAGTGAAACGGACGAAACAATGCGTCCGATAATGCTCAAAATCAAACAAGCAATAAAAGTAACAAGCAAATTGCTGAGAGGTCCCGCAAGGGATGTCAGCACCATCCCTGATTTATACTTTCCCGATTTGAAGTTTCTTGGGTTCACAGGCACTGGTCTTGCCCAGCCAAACCCGAACAAAAACAGACAAAGAGCGCCTATCGGGTCAAGATGGCTCATGGGGCTGAGATTGAGTCTGCCCATATTTTTTGCAGTATTGTCACCCATTTTGCAGGCCGCATAGCCGTGAGCAAACTCATGGATTGAAAGCGAAAAAAACACGCAAAGAGCTGTTATAAGAAGCTCGGCTATCCCCATCCAACCGTTTCCGAACCAACGTTGAATTCTGTCAAACATAAAACGTCGTCTCCTTTATGTCAAATCTTTGAAAAAATGCATAACTATAGTTCTTAATATTTTATCACAACCTTTTGTTTTTGTCAATAAACAAGGATTTTACCCATAACTCTTTTTTACTGTGGGAAAATTTTTTATGTTGAGATTTCAACGAAAAACGCTGCTTCTATTGCTTAAAAACGCTTATTATTTTATAAAGTCGGTTGTTTTGGGTATGAATAACTTTTTTGATTTTTATAAAAGAAACAGAGAGCTTTTATAAAATATATCGAACTTTTTATAAAACATTTCGCATTATTTATAAAAAGCAGCGGATTTTTTATAAAATATTAAGACAAAAAAATATCGGGAGTTTTATACCCCCGATACACGAATTCCGTATTCATATATATTGCCGATTGCCGTCATCGTAGAAAAATCGCCAAAAAAAGTAACAGCCGTGCGCTTC
>JAZOCL010000049.1:0-3637 GCA_045596485.1 Clostridia bacterium | reverse complement strand
TAAACCGCATCTGCACCATAGGTTATGGCTATTTTAAGTTTAGTCAGACTGCCTGCAGGTGCAAGCAACTCAGGCTTCTTTATCATCATTCTTCTTCCTTTTAACCTCTGCAAAATCACTATTCAGAAATTTCCACCGACTGCACAGCGGTATTTTCTACAATAGGTTCCATCATATCATATTCCAACACCGCATCGGCGATCGCCTGTGCAATCTCAAGCTGTCCGCCAGATGACGCCAATATTTCCATATCACGTGAACTGTCCATAAAGCCTGTTTCAACGAGAATAGAAGGCATAAGCGTGTTTTTGTTCACAAAAAAGTTTGCAGTTTTTACGCCACGGTCATAAAGCCCTGTTGCATCTGTAACCTTCTCCTGAACAAGAGCTGCAAGTCTTGCTGCATAACCACCAAGTCTAAAACAATAAGTCTCGGTTCCCGAGCCTCCACCCGTGTTGCAGTGAATTGAAATATAAAGATCCACCAAATTTTTGTGTGCCAGATCAACCCTCGCCTGAAGGCTCTCGGTTGTGGAGGTGTTTGCAATACTGTCGGTCATTTTCTCACGGGTCATAACCACCGTATAGCCTTCATCCTCCAGAATGTTGCGAAGCTTGTCCGCAATAAGCCAGGTTATTTCTTCTTCGTGGATTCCAAGCTCTGTGTTCTCTGCACCTGTATCCTTGCCCTCATAATTGTGCCCGGGGTCAACAAGAATAACCTTCACATCCGAAAAATCCTTTTCAAGAAACGCTTTTTCAATTTCCGAAAGCTCCTCCTCTGTCAATTCCTCGTCCTCGGTGAGTTCTTCATCAGAGGGCTCCTCATCCGTAATATCCTCTTCGGGAATTTCCTCGCCTTCAGTATCAACCAGACCCGACATCAGCATATTATAAACCACCTGAGCAACATTTGCACGGACTGCATTTTCCTTTGGTTCCTGGTCAATCAGCTCCAGAAGACCGTAATCCTCTGCAACCTCCATATACCCCGAAAACCACATTTCACCCTCAATGCCAAGTGCCTCTTCTTCAAGCCCCACAGCACAAACCGCCATTTTGGCAGCCTGTCCCAGAGTAACCTTCTCGGCAGGAGCAAAGAGGTTATCACCCATACCGTTTATAAGCCCAAGCTCATAGCAGAATGAAATATAAGCCACTCCCCAGTACTCTGTACTCACATCCAAAAAAGGGAGACTGCCCACAACATAATTTTCCTTGCTGTAGCCCAGAGTTCTTGCCATAAGAGCACAAAACTCCGTTCTGGTAATCTCACGCTCGGGGCAAAAGGTTCCGTCGTCATAGCCGGCAACAACGCCCATTTCCGTAAGATGCATAATCGCATCATAGTTTTGGTGTCTCCACGAAACATCAGGGAATTCAGCAGCAGAAACACCTGTCTGCAACCCTGAAAGTAAAAAAATCATAGTTGTCAAAATCAGCGCAAGTGTTCTCCTCATTATTAACTCCTTCGTTCGATTTAATTGCAGAATATATCGACAGCATTCCATTGATTATTATACTAAAAATTTTGGTGATTTTCAATAGAAAACCCTAATTATTTTTTTGAAATATGTAGAAATAAAGTAAGAAATCTGCCACAACTTTAACAAAATTTATTACAATTCGGTTAAATCTTGGTTACAAATCATTCTTGCGCCACAAGTCAAACAATTTTTTCATCCTGCAAACAGAAAAAGATGCCGAAAAAGCATCTTTTAAAGTCCGTTAAATCCTCAAAATTCTCACCTAACATTTTTTCTTTTTTCATTATACCTCAAATTCCCAAGCCACACGCTACCCACCAAAATCAGCGACAGCTCGTGAAAGCTTCGCAGCGAAAGGTAGCCCACAATTTTCGCATTGTCAATAAAAAACTCGCTGATGAACTGTAGTATACCGAATATAACAAGCATCAACGGATAAAGCCACTTTGTCGGCTTGTAGCTTCTGCGTTTTAATAAGTACAGCATACCTGATGCCAAAATAAACTTCCACAACACTTCAGCCGCAGCCATAGGAAACCGAAAGTCCTCGGTATTTATATTATAAATCCCCCAAGAACACTCAAAGCCCTTGCAACATCCCGCAACAAGACATCCCGGATTCGCCACGGCGTGAATAAAAGGCATCGTAATAGCCATCATAGTGCAAAGTGTATTTCTATCCATCTTTGTCAGCTTTGCCGCAATGATACAAATCATTGGCATCCACACATAAACCGTAAGCGCATTCTTCCTTCCAAAATTTCCGAGACCGAGCGTTGCCTCAATCCAGCCGATAAGATGCATAAGCACCAAAAAAATTATACAGTTAATCAAAAGTGCAAAGAAAGCCCTCTTTCGGTCGACATTCATCCTTTTGGCAAGCCACATAAAAAACGGTACTGCCACAAAAAACGACAACAGGTGAAAGGCGCTGTATATCTCCTGCGACAACCCCTGTTCCTTTATTAATATCAAAAGATTCTTTATTGCTTCCTGCATACCGATTTCCCAACCTTTTATTATTTTTTTAAATATAACACAAACCGAGAATAAATGCAACCTATTTGACAAATACCTTTAAAATCAGTATAATAAATCGTATCAAAACTTTGCATAACAATCAAATTTACAGGAGAAATCAAATGAGCATACTCAATGCAGAAAACATAACCCACAGCTTTGGCGGCAGACAAATTCTTGAGGACGCCAGCTTCAGGCTTTTAAAGGGCGAACATATCGGCTTAATCGGCGCCAACGGCGAAGGAAAGTCCACATTTTTAAAAATAATCACAGGCGAGCTCCAGCCTGACAGCGGAACTGTTGAATGGTGCCGTCACATCACCTACGGCTATCTTGACCAGTATTCAAGTCTGGAAAAGGGCAAAACCATAATGGACGTGCTTCGTGACGCCTTTTCACACCTGAGTGAGCTTGAGACCGAAATGATTGCTATATACGACAAAATGGCAGACGCCACCGACGATGAAATTGCAAAAATGATGGAAGAAGTGGGCGAAATGCAGGAAATCCTTGATTCCTCAGGCTACTACACCATTGATACCAAAATTTCGGAATACGCCAACGGTCTGGGTCTTGGCGAAATCGGGCTTGACAAGGATGTTTCGGAGCTCAGCGGCGGTCAGCGTGCAAAGGTTCTTCTTGCCAAGGTTCTGCTGGAAAATCCAATGATTTTAATTTTGGACGAACCTACGAACTTCCTTGACGAAAACCACATAAACTGGCTCACCTCATTTTTGCAGAACTACGAGAACTCCTTTATTCTGGTATCTCACGATATTCCCTTTCTCACAAATGTAACAAATGTGATATATCATCTCGAAAATACAATTCTCACTCGCTACAAGGGTACATACGACGACTTTTTGAGAATGTACGACATAAAAAAGCAGCAGGTTGAACAGGCATTCAAAAAGCAACAGAAAAAGATTGCCGACCTTGAGGAGTTTGTTGCAAAAAACAAAGCAAGAGCTGCCACCGCAACCCTTGCACGTTCAAGACAGAAGGAGCTTGACAAAATGGAGCGAATCAGCATTGCTCCCGAAAAGCTGAAGCCCTCCTTCACCTTCCGCACCGGCCGTGCCCCCGGCAGAGTTGTAATATCCGCAAAGGGGCTTGTCATTGGCTATGACT
>JAZOCL010000048.1:0-6355 GCA_045596485.1 Clostridia bacterium | reverse complement strand
TCCTGGGATCTTTCAAATTCGAATTCATAGCTACCCTTCGCCTGTGTCATTGAACGCAGGTCTGATGAATATGAATGCATCTGCGCCATGGGAACCTCGCCTTCGATAAGGGTGATTCCGTCGCCCTGAGGAGTCATACCCAGCATCTGACCGCGGCGCTTGTTGATGTCGCCGATAATATCGCCTGTGTAGCTATCGGGGACATAAACCTTCAGGTGACCAACGGGTTCAAGAAGAACAGGGCTTGCCTGTTCCATACCTGCCTTAAAGGCAAGTGATGCAGCAGTCTTGAACGCCATTTCTGACGAATCAACAGGGTGATATGAACCGTCAACCAAGGTCGCCTTGAGACCAACCATAGGATAACCTGCCAGAACACCGTGCTTCATACTCTCCTGAAGACCCTTTTCAACTGCAGGGAAGTAGTTCTTGGGAACCGAACCGCCGAACACCTTTTCTTCAAAGAGAAGTCCGTCATTATGAGGAGCGAATTCAATCCAAACGTGACCATACTGACCGTGACCGCCCGACTGCTTTTTGTGCTTTCCTTCAACCTTAACGGCCTTGCGGATTGCTTCACGGTATGCAACCTTGGGCTCGGTGAGCGTAACGTCAACGCCAAACTTGTTCTTCAGCTTGTTGATAAGAATGTCAATATGCTGATCACCCATCCCCTTAATAACCATCTGACGGGTTTCGGTGTTATTTTCAACGCTGAAGGTCTTGTCTTCGTCCATAAGCTTTGTGAGACCCTGGCTGATTTTATCCTCATCGCCCTTTGCCTTGGGAACAACAGCCATTGTTGTGTTTGGCTTTGCAAAGCTGATTCCGTCAATCACAATGCGGTCGCTGATGCTGCAAAGTGTGTCACCTGTGTTTGTGTTTGCAAGCTTTGTAACAGCACCAATGTCGCCTGCATTGAGCTTTTCAACCTCAATCTGCTTTTTGCCAACTACGGCATAAATCTTGCCTACCCTTTCGTTTGTACCCGTAACAGAGTTATAAACTGTTGTATCGGGAGTCATAATGCCTGAATATACCTTGAAGTATGACAGCTTTCCAACATAGGGGTCAGCAACAGTCTTGAAAACAAGAGCTGCAAGGGGGTCGTTGATGTCAACCTTGCGTCTTGCGTCTGAGCCATCCTCTTTGTGTGCAATAAAGAAGTCTTCCGAAGAATCAGGAGCCGGGAAGTAAGCATTGATTGCATTCATAAGTGATGAAATACCAAGCTTGTTATAAGCACTTCCGCACAGCACGGGAACAATATCACCTGCCGCAACACCAGCACGAAGAGCTTCGTAGGTTTCGGCAAGAGTAAAGCTTTCGCCAGCAAAATATCTTTCCATAAGCTCTTCTGAGCTTTCAGCCACTGCTTCGTTAATCATTTCACGGATTGGAGCGATGTCTTCTTCCATTCCTTCGGGGATTGCAGCCGTAACGGTTCTGTCGCCCTCGAACTTTCTTGCTTCGCCTTCAACAACATTAACAAAGCCCGTAATCTTTTCGCCCTCACGGATAGGAACCTGAAGGGGTGCAATCTTTTTGCCGTATTTTTCTCTCAACTGGTCGAGAACACCGTAATAGTTCACACGTTCATCGTCAACCTTGTTAATAAATATCATTTTGGGAATTCCTGCGTCGTCAGCATACTTCCAAGCCTTTTCTGCGCCAACCGTAAGACCCGACTTACCACTGAGAACTATGATTGCAGCATCGGCAACCTTTATGCCCTGCTGAACTTCGCCAACGAAGTCAAAGAATCCGGGGGTATCTATAATATTAAACTTTGTGCCGCTCCAGTCACAGGTTGCTACTGCTGCACCGATAGAGAATTTGCGCTTTATTTCTTCGGGATCAAAGTCCATAACGGTGTTTCCGTCCTGAGTTCTGCCCATTCTCTCAACCGAACCTGCTGTATAAAGCATTGCCTCTGCCAGCGATGTCTTTCCTGAGTTTCCGTGTCCTAAAAGACAAAAGTTTTTGATTTTTGATGTTTCATACAATTTCAATTTTCAACCCTCCTGAATGTAGTCAAATATGTGAAAACAGCCTTGCTGCCTGTCACCAATAAAATAATTATACAATGTTTCCCAAAACTTTTCAACCAAAAACCAAACAATATTTTACTCATTTTTTATACATTTTCCACAAAACTTTTTCTTTACAGCTTTGGAAAAGTTTGTCATATTCAATCAGGTTTGTTTGATGATTTTTTCACATTCAAAGAGCAGGGCTCACCCTCTATCATGCAGCCCAAATCATATACTCCGTCAAATTTAAATATTCCCAAAAGGTCGGCATTTGGGGGCACAAAGCTCTCAAGCCTCTGCCATTTTTCCTCTGCCCTTTTTGCCGCAAAAACTTTTTCTCCGTCGCACCAGCACAAAATCTTTCCATCTTTTGTCTCCGCAAGAACAGGGCAGCACGCATTCTTTCCGTGGCGTCTTGTCAGAAGCTGCTGATTTAACAAATCGGCTCTCGCCAGAAGCAACAGCTTGTCGCCATCCTTGAAGCAAATCTCATTTTCTGTTGCAAAAATATGATTTATATCCTTGCCTTGGCAGATTTCGCCCGCACCGCTTTGACACAGATTACCTAATTTGTTCACATAAAAAACGGTATTCCCAACCGCAAAGGGCGCAGCAGAAAGAGAGATTTCGTCTATCAGCTCAGCCTGATGAATTTCGCTGTCGACTTTTTGTAAAAAAAGCTTTTCGCCGCTGACAAAGAACATTATCATCCCACCCTTTTCGGCGTAAATAAATATGTTTTCTGCCCGAATTCCCGAAGAAACAATGCCCATACCCCAGCGGTTTTTCACGCATCTTATATACACCGTATTTCCTTCATTTGCAGCTGCTGCAATATGTATGCCGTCTTCATCCAATACCGCATCAAAATCGATACATCTTTCGAGTATCTGCTCCGCATTACCCGAAGTCTTGCAAATGAGCTCACCTTTTTCGCTTATAAAAAAATATCTTTCTCCGCAGATAATATTCTTGCATATTTTTGACATAGTTTAACTTCACCTCTAATAATGTTTATGCACCATTTTGAGGCTCTATCATAAAATAAAATAGGTCACAAAATTAAAATTTGCAATTCAGGAGGTATTTCCATGAGCGATAATTTTGAACCCTACAATGAAAGTGCAGCAGTTCAGGCTGACTGCTGTCTTGAACAGGAAAACCGTGTCGAACGCCGCAATGACGATTTTGGCAACGGCGTGTGCATAAACACCAACCAGATATACGATTCCTGCAAGGACAGAGATTGCATCCGTGACGCACGCGTGTATTTCACAAATTCCGGTCAGGAAGTAATCGAACGTTCAATCAACACAAAAATAAAGAGTGCAGAAGTTATTTGGGTATATACAACAGTTGAACCCGTTCCCTTCAACCGTGGCTACTACGCCGTTGATATGAAGTTCTTCTTCAGGGTGACAATTGAAGCATTCAGGGGCGTTTCGTGTCCCACCGAGGTTGACGGACTTGTAACCTATGACAAAAAGGTTATACTTTACGGCTCCGAGGGTAACGTGAAGATATTTGAATCAAAGCTCTCTCAGGGCTGCGAAAATGTTGCCGACACTTGGCAAAACAACAATCTCCCCACCGCTGTGGTTGAAGTTGTTGACCCTATTGCACTTTCTGCAAAGCTGGTGTCAAAGGATGATTGCTGTGACTGCGACTGCGACCATAACGGTCATTTTCTGGCTATCCCCGAAAATATATGTGCTTGCTTTGACGATGAACTCTATGTAGGCGACGATGGTAAAATGGTTCTCGTTTCTCTGGGTCTTTTCAGCATAGTAAGACTGGAAAGAGCAACACAGCTCCACGTTGATGCCATTGACTTTTGCATCCCCTGCAAGGAATGTCCCACATCAACCGAGAACAATCCCTGTGAGCTGTTCAACACCATCCGCTTCCCCTTTGACGAATTCTTCCCCCCGAAGAAGGCTCTCGAGGAATGTGACTGCGGATGCAGATGTGATTGCGACTGCGATTAATAACCTGTACGGAGCGGCAAAATGTCGCTCCTCACATATTTTTTACAGAAAATTGTGGACATTTTTCAAAAGATGTGTTATTATATTTCTGCGACTCATTGTGAATATTTTTTGTCCGACAGGAACAGACTATGCAAAAAAGCGTAGTTCTGGTATTTGTTCTCTGTTGGACATATAAAATGAGTCGCATCATTAAACCAGAGCGGTACGTTTTTTGGATGTGTCGCTCCGGCGGCACATCTTTTTTTACAGAAAATTGTGGACATTTTTCAAAAGATGTGTTATGATATATTTGCTACAAAACATTTGAATATTTAGTGCTCAAAGAGAACACGCTAACAGTAAAAAGCGTGGCTCTGATGTTTTCATTCTCTTTGAGCCAATGATGTTTTGTAGCAGAAACAGATCGGAGCAGTACGTTTTTTGGATGTGTTGCTTCGGCAGCACATCTTTTTTGTTTGGAGTGATACATATGAAATATGAATTTGCGTCTGCATTGGTATCCGAAGCGGTTCAAAAGGAATTTAGAAAATACGCTCACGAAAATTCCCTCAAATGGGAACAGGTTGCCCAAAATCACGCCGTGAGAATGCTTGAAGCAATTCGGGATGTTCTAGATGAACGAATTTCCTGTGACAACAAGATAGACAAGATAATGAAAATAATTCTCTTCTGCTCTGTTCCGCCCCATATTGATGAATAGGCTCACGTTTTTTCGGGAGGAGCAATCCCCTCCCCTACATTTAATGATATTCGTAACACTCGTACAACAAAAATCCCCGTTCCTGAGAACGGGGGTTTGTTTTTATTCTTCTGAGAACTGGTCTTTTCCTACTCCGCAGAGGGGACATTCAAAATTTTCGGGAAGATCCTCAAACTTTGTTCCGGGTTCAATTCCTGCATCGGGAGCACCCAGCTCCTCGTCATATACCCATCCGCATATGTCACATACATATTTCATTATTTTTTCCTCCTTGATTTTTTATTTTGTCAGCTCAACTGCAAGTGCTTCGAGCTGTTCTTTGTTTTGGTCATTCATTGCCGACATCAGCTTTACAGCTGTGTCGCAATAGGTAAGATTTGCGCTCTTTTCCAGCATTCCCGACATCACCTTTGCCGCAACAGGTGCCCATGTTCCGTTTTCGATAAAGGCAACCGTTCTGTTTTTGAAGTTGCGCTCGGTAAGGTGGTTTATAAATTCACGCATAAAGGGGAATACATCGTTGTTATAGGTTGTTGTCGCAAGAACCAGCTTTCCGTAGCGGAAGGCATCCTCAACCGCTTCTGCCATATCACATCTTGCAAGGTCGTTGACAACCACCTTCGGGCATCCCTTCTCCTTCAGCTTTTCTGCAAGAAGCTCCACCGCTTTTTTTGTGTTGCCATAAACCGATGTATATGCAATCACAACACCCTCTGTTTCAACACCGTAGCTTGACCAGGTGTTGTAAAGGTCGAGATAATAGCTTAAGCTTTCACTAAGCACGGGACCATGAAGGGGACAAATTGTTTTGATGTCAAGTGCCGCAGCTTTTTTGAGCAGCGCCTGAACCTGTGCTCCGTATTTGCCCACAATGCCTATATAGTAGCGGCGTGCCTCACACGCCCAGTCCTCGTCAACGTCCAAAGCACCAAACTTTCCAAAGCCGTCAGCCGAAAACAGAACCTTGTCAAAGCTGTCATAGGTCACAATTACCTCAGGCCAATGAACCATAGGAGCTGTAACAAAGGTCAGGTTATGCTTTCCGAGGCTAAGGGTATCTCCCTCTCCGACAACAATCTGTTTGTCGGCAAAATCAGTACCGAAAAACTGCTTCATCATCACAAACGCCTTTGCAGACGCAACGATTTTTGCTTCAGGATATGCTTTAGCAAAATTTGCGATATTTGCCGAATGGTCAGGCTCCATATGCTGAACAATAAGATAGTCGGGAGTTCTTCCTTCCAATGCAATTTTTATATTGCGCAGCCAATCCTCTGTAAAGCTTGCATCAACAGAGTCCATAATTGCAATTTTCTCGTCTATAATCGCATAGGAGTTATAAGCCATTCCATTTGGAACAACATACTGACCCTCAAACAAATCTATCTTGTGGTCATTAACACCAATATATTTTATGTCATTTGAGATAAACATATTGATTATTCCTCTTTTCAATAAAAATAATACCCATATATCCTACCACAAAACTCTGAGTTTTTCAAGAGAAATTTAATCCAAAATTCTGCCGTCTGTAGAAATCGTTACCACAGACCAGGGAATAAACTTTCCGCTTGCCTGAAGTGCCGCCTTTGCCGCATTCTCAATACCGCCGCAGCAGGGAACCTCCATAC
>JAZOCL010000047.1:0-15307 GCA_045596485.1 Clostridia bacterium | reverse complement strand
ATTATTTTTTTCTTCGGTGGATAAAACCGCAAGCTTAAATGATGCAGCTTTTGCTTTTTTACCTTTTATAATTAATTCTTCCATTTTTTTGTCCCTTCATTATAATTTTAATAGGACAAGTATATCATATATTTTACAGTTTTACAAGTAAAAGCAAATAATTTGAAAAAAATAAAAAAAAGTATTGACAAAAATGAGAGTATCTGTTATAATATCCAAGTCGGTCGAAGAATAGCAGCGACCTACCATAGCAATGCGGGTGTAGTTCAATGGTAGAATCTCAGCCTTCCAAGCTGATTGCGTGGGTTCGATTCCCATCACCCGCTCCAGTATATGCGCCTGTAGCTCAGCTGGATAGAGCAACTGCCTTCTAAGCAGTGGGTCAGGAGTTCGAGTCTCTTCAGGCGCGCCACCTTGCTTTTTTTTATGTGGTGGGTATAGCTCAGTTGGTTAGAGCGCCAGATTGTGGCTCTGGAGGCCGACGGTTCGAATCCGTCTATCCACCCCACTATATTTTTTAGGTTGGCAGCGAACAAAATTGTCATTGTGTATAATGGGCTGTAGCCAAGTCGGTAAGGCACCAGACTTTGACTCTGGCATTTCGTAGGTTCGAGTCCTGCCAGCCCAGCCAATTTTTAAAAACTGAATATGGTCCATTAGCTCAGTTGGCAGAGCACTTGACTTTTAATCAAGGTGTCCCGCGTTCGAATCGCGGATGGATCACCAAGAAAACCCCGAAATCATAAGGTCTCGGGGCTTTCGTTTTTGTGTGGTAATAAATCAAGGTGTTCTTTGTGCGGTAATAGTGTGGTAGTAAAAGGTCAATCTAATAAAGCTATGGTCATTTGCTTAAGGTCCGTGTGAATGTGACTGTATATATCCAATGTAATGTGTATCGATTTATGTCCTAGCAGAGTTGAGACTGTTTTGATATCTGCTCCTTTTTCGAGCAGGCGTGTTGCAAAGCTGTGCCGCATCGAATGGAAGGTGACGGGGGAAGCAATAGATGACTTTGCTATATACAGAAAATATAAAAGTGATGGGAGCTATTAGAATAGATGGTGTAAATATTTTGCAGAAAAAAAGAAACACTTAAGGGAACTATGCGCTTTGATTCTTTGTTTGAGGAACAATTAAAGGACTTGCACTTAAAAACAAGAAGTGCTATAATATCTTCAGCGGAAGGTACGCATTTAAGAGGAGAAATCAAGGCAATTTTTGCCGATGCGACATACGAACAGCTCAAAGCCGTTTTGGATTTGAACGGTGCTGATGTTGAGAAAGTAAAGTCAAAAGTCGCGGCACTTGAAGCTGAGTTGAATGAAAAGAAAGCGGACATTGAAAAACTCAACACAGAATTCGAAGAGTTAAAAACCGCCAACGCAAGCGGCGAGGATTGGAAAGCAAAGTTTGAGGCACTGCAGGCCGAGAATGATGCGAAGGAGAAAAAGGCAGAGGCAGACCGTATTCTTGCTGAAAAGACTGCTGATATTGAAAAAAGGTTTGCTGAAGGTATGGGGAAAAAGAAATTTTCACACGATGCAATTAAGGCAGACTATTTGAAAAATTCGCCGATGCTCTTGAAAGCGAAGAGTATAAAGGCAAAGGCGATACGGATATTTTCCACGCTTTGACAAAGGATGACGCAACTGCCTTTAAGGGTGTAACCGCCGTTAAGTTGGCAGGCGGCGACGGCTCAGGTCGAGTTCAGAGATAAATTTCCAATAAATTAGCTGAGAGTATACGGTAAAATTGCCGTATACTCTTGATTTTTTTTGTTTGTTAGTATATAATAAAGGTCAATAATATCAGACAAGCTAGTATGGTTATATGTGAGTTTTGATGTTTTAAAACAGAGTGGGAGAAGAGCATATGATTTAACTTTTATTGATGTATAAGATTTTTCAATTGTTTATATTTATGTTTTTGGGATTCATTCTCGTGAAAGCAAAAATTGTCAGTAGTGATGATAGCAGGATTTTATCCAATATTTCCATATATTTGCTGATACCTTCCATTATAATAAATGTCGGTGAAATATTTTAATATTTCAGTTTGCTAAATTTAGCAAACCATTGTGAAAACTATGTTTTCACAAGCCGACTATATTGCAATCATTCGTGGCTTTCAAACCTTTAGTTTGAAAGTTGCGGAATAAGATTCCGCTAAAACGGCGTTACGCCGTTTCCACGTCAATGGTTATAATAAACTCCTTTGATATTACTGTGACTAATGATATTATCAGCGGTCTTGTGACGGCTTTTGCCGTGGCTTTTATCGTACATATTGTGCTTCTTGTGATTGATATATGCTTCAAGCGTATATGCTCGGGTACAAATGTGGAACGTGCATCTGTGATGTATTCCAATGCAGGAAACTTGATTATTCCCATAGTTCTGTTTCTTTTGGGTGAGGAATGGGTAGTATACAGTTGTGCATATCTTTATGTTCAGATGTTTTTTATATTTACTCACGGAAGTTGGTTGTTTTCACGCAATAAAAAGTTTAATTATAAAAAATTTTTTGCAATATCAATGTGATTGCCATTGCTATTGGCATAGTTCTGATGATTTGCAAAGTAAGATTGTCGGGGCTGGTGAAGGATATTGTTTCGCCGCTTGGAAGAATGATTGGTCTCATTGCGATGCTTATTGCAGGAATGCTTGCGGCAAAGGTGAATTACAGACAGATGTTCAAAAATAAAAGGATATATCTTGTTCTATTTATGAGAATGACATTCTGTCCGTTGGTGATATTGCTTTTGCTGATGCTGTTTAAAAATATTCCGGTTGCAAATATTGACAAAATTCTGTTGATATCCTTTCTTGCAAGCATAGCACCGGTGGCTTCCACCGTAATGCAGTTTGTGCAAATCAACAATGATAACGAAGATTATGCTGTTATAATCAATATTCTTTCCACTTTGCTTTGTATTGTGACAATGCCTGCTTTTGTGGGATTATATAGTTGGATTTGTATGAGCTGATAAAAAAATTTAACGAGGTGTTATTATAAAATTTCAGAATTTAAAAGACTTTATGGATTATCTGACTGATTGGGTAATTCCGGGAAATTCAATAGTTGTGAATCACAAAGGAAAAGAGGTTTTCAGATATTGCTCCGGCTATGCTGATGTTGAGAATAAAGTTCTGATGAAGGGTGACGAATGGTTCAATATCTATTCCTGTTCAAAGCCCATTACGGTAACTGCGGCAATGCAGCTTTTTGAAGGGGGAATATTCCTTCTTGATGACCCTATTTCGGAATATATTCCCGAGTTCAAAGAAATGTATGTGAAAGGCGAGGACGGAAATCTTCGCAGGGCGGAAACAGCCATTACATTCCGTCATTTGTTTACTATGTCCGCAGGACTTACTTATAATCTGGAGAGTGACTCAATAAAGCTGATGCATAAGGAAAATCCTGATGCAGATACAGTAACAGTTGCGAAATATATTGCCAAAGATCCTCTTCAGTTTGAACCGGGATTCAAGTATTCATACAGCCTTTGTCACGATATTCTTGCGGCATTGGTTGAAGTTATATCGGGTATGAGCTTTGGTGAATATGTGAAAAAGAATATTTTTGCGCCTTTAGGCTTTGAAAACAGTTTTACATATAAAAGAACTCCGGAAGTTTATGCAAAAATGGCTGAACAATATGCTTTTGCAGGTGACAGCGATGAAAATATTCTTTTGTCACCCAACGGAAAGACCAAGTGGCGGAATATGGGAAAGGACAGTATATTTGCGTTAACCCCCAATCACGAATCAGGTGGAGCCGGTATGGTTATAACAACAGACGCTTATGCGGCATTTGCACATGCAATGGCAAATTTGGGCAAGTGCTCAAACGGTGAAAGAATTCTGTCATCAGGAACAGTTAACCTTATGAGAATGCCTCAGAATGTTTCCAATGCAAAAGAATGGTTTGATAATATGCTCAGACTGCGTGGTTATGATTACGGCTTGGGTGTCAGAACTCTTGTGGACAAGGCACGTTTAGGCTCCAACGGTGCATTGGGTGAATTTGGCTGGGACGGAGCGGCAGGTTGTTATACCGTAATTGACCCTGAAAATGAACTTTCATTCTTCTATGAAGAGCAAATTATGGGCGGCTTCTCGGAATACGTTCATCCCAGAATCAGAAACATTGTATATAAGTACATTGAAGCATAGGGAGGAATTTAAAATGGATTTCACAAAGCTTAAAGATTTTATGGAACGTCTCACAGCATGGAGAATTCCGGGCAATGCTGCGGTTGTTTATTATAAGGGGGAAAAGGTGTTTGAATACAGCTCAGGCTATTCTGATGTTGAAAGCAAAACACCAATGAAGGGAGACGAGCTTTTCAATATATATTCCTGCTCAAAGCCTGTTACCTGTGTTGCGGCACTGCAGCTTCTGGAGCAGGGAAAATATTTGCTTGATGACCCGATTTCGGATTATATTCCTGAATACAAGGAAATGTATGTGAAGGACGTAAAGGGCGGAAAGACTCCTGCAAAAACTCCCATAACCTTCAGGCATCTTTTCACTATGTCAGCAGGGCTTGATTATGACCTTGGCTGCGACGCCATAAAAAAGGCGAAGGAAATTACTAAGGGCGACGCGGATACGGTTGTTGTTGCAAAATGTCTTGCGGAAAGCGTGCTTGATTTTGAACCGGGCACGCGTTGGAGCTACAGCCTTTGTCACGATGTTCTGGCAGCTCTGGTGGAGATTATTTCAGGCGAAGCCTTTGAAGATTATGTGAGAAATCACATTTTTGCCCCGTTAGGTGTTACAGATGTTCATTTTCGCAGAACTCCTGAACTCAAGGAGAGAATGGCAAGTCAGTATAACTTCAAAACAGAGGCGACATATGCAGACCTTGTTGCAGCACAAAACAATAATGACGGTATGGACGGAGTGTGGGAAAATATCGGCAAGGAGGTTGCCTTTGTGTTTGGACCCAAATATGACGGCGGCGGAGCGGGAATGGTTGTATCTGTACCTGATTACGCAAAGTTTGCAAACGCTTTGGCGAACGACGGAAGATGTCCCGACGGCTCACAGATACTCTCAAAGGGCACAATCGACCTTATGCGTCAGGATCAACTCCAAGGCGGAAATATTCCCGGCTTTGATTGGGCACATCTCAAGGGATACAGCTGGGGCTTGGGTGTGAGAACAATGGTTGATTTGGCAGCAGGGGGTTCAAACAGCTCAATCGGTGAATTCGGTTGGGACGGTGCAGGAGGCTGCTATGTTCTTGTTGACCCGGACCGTCAGCTTGCAATGTTTTATGCCCAACATATGACAAACTGTCAGGGACCTTATGTGAAGCCCAGGCTCAGAAATGTTCTCTATAGCTGTATTGATTAAGAAAAATGCAAAAAGTTTGGTTTTTGCCTTGCTTTTTGCTGTAAAGTGTTATATAATATTCTATTATATATAATCAAATAACATAAAGATTGGAGATAAAAAATGGCTTATTATTTCAGTGAACCTTCACATACCTTCAGCGAGTATTTGCTTGTTCCAGGATATTCCTCAGCGGAATGTATGACAAACAACGTAAGTCTGGAGACCCCTCTCGTTAAATTCAAAAAGGGCGAGGAACCGGCAATAACAATGAACATTCCTATGGTTTCGGCAATTATGCAGTCTGTTTCGGGCGAGAAGTTGGCAATTGCTCTTGCAAAAGAAGGCGGTGTGTCTTTTATTTACGGCTCACAGTCAATCGAAGACGAAGCTGCAATGGTAAGACGTGTAAAAAACCACAAAGCAGGCTTTGTTGCAAGTGATTCAAACATCAGACCTGACCAGACGCTGGCAGAGCTTATTGAGCTTAGACAGAAGACTGGACATAACACAGTTGCAGTTACCAAGGACGGCACTGCAGAAGGCGTTCTTCTGGGTATTGTTACACCACGTGACTACCGTGTGAGCAGAATGGATCCTGAAACTCCTGTTAAGGAGTTTATGACACCCTTTGAAAAGCTCATTTATGCACCCGAAGGAACAACTCTCAAGGCTGCAAATGACATAATCTGGGATAATAAGCTGAACTCACTTCCTATTGTTGATAAAAACAGAAGGCTTGTGGCTTTTGTTTTCAGAAAGGACTATGATGCGCACAAGGAAAATCCCACGGAGCTTCTTGATGCATCAAAAAGATATGTTGTTGGTGCGGGCATCAATACCCGTGACTATGAAGAAAGAGTTCCTGCACTTATTGAAGCAGGTGCTGACGTTCTTTGTATCGACTCATCTGAGGGCTTTTCAGAATGGCAGGCAAGAACGCTCAAATTCATTCGTGACAAGTACGGCGATACAGTTAAGGTTGGTGCCGGAAACGTTGTAGACCGCGAAGGCTTTATGTTCCTTGCAGAAGCAGGAGCTGACTTCATCAAAATCGGTATCGGCGGCGGTTCAATTTGTATTACCCGTGAACAGAAGGGTATAGGCAGAGGTCAGGCAACTGCTGTTCAGGAGGTTGCTGCAGCACGAAACGAATACTTTGAAAAGACAGGAATTTATATTCCCATCTGTTCAGATGGCGGTATTGTTCACGACTATCACATTACCCTTGCTCTTGCTATGGGTTCTGACTTTGTTATGCTTGGCAGATACTTTGCACGATTTGACGAAAGTCCTTCAAACAAGGTATCGGTAAACGGTAATTATATGAAGGAATACTGGGGCGAAGGCTCAGCCCGTGCAAGAAACTGGCAGAGATATGATATGGGCGGTGCACAGAAGCTTTCATTTGAAGAAGGCGTTGACTCATATGTTCCATATGCAGGTTCTCTCAAGGATAATGTAGCCCTGACTCTGAACAAGGTTAAATCAACGATGTGCAACTGTGGTGTGCTTTCAATTCCTGAGCTTCAGGAGAAGGCAAAGATGACACTCGTTTCTGCAACAAGCATCATCGAGGGCGGTGCTCACGACGTTGTTCTCAAGGATAAGAATGTTGCTCCCGTGAAATAATGACCAAGAAAACCTTACGGAATGTTGTTGGTGCAAGGCTGCTTGCGCCCAACGGGGGATTGGTCTTTTGTGATAACTGTGAAAAGATTGTAGGCAGTATAAACAAGGTGGGATATAAGTATCTCAATGTGTTTTTCTTCTGCACCTGCGGAAGTTTCGGCAGTATTGAAATCATCAGAGGCGGTCACAAAAATGACATTGCAGAACACCTTCACAGAATGCCCAAGGTGAGGAATGGAGTTTGTGTATGCCGAAAGTGTGAAACACCACTTTTGTCTATGGTTGATGAACGCCTGCAGAATTATTCATTTTATGCTGAATGCAGCTGCGGCGAAAAATACGACACAAAGCCGAACTTTGAAAAGAGGCTGGGTGAAACGCTGAAAGCATTTTCTGAGTCAAAGAAAAAACAGTAAAAATTAAGGCACAGATTCATTTGTGAATCCGTGCCTTGTTGTTTGTGCAAAATTAATGGAAGGCATAATTTTAATTAACTGAAAGGAGAATTTCTTCAAGTGAACGTTTGGGAACGTTGAGCTTGTTGTTTTCGTCTATAAAGTATTTTACGTCATTATCCTTCATCTCACAAATCCCGCTTTCCTGTGCAGGGTAGCCAAGAGCCAAAAGGTAGAGGAGAGAGAAATCGTCTTCGCTGAGTTTCAGGGTTTCCATTATGCTCTTTTTTGTGAGAGCCCCAATCCAGCAGCTTGCAATTCCTTTGTCAAGTGCACCGAGCATCATAGATGTAACCGCAGCTCCTGCCTCAACCTCAAAAGATTTTTTGATTGAGTTGTCACCGAGAACAGCAATATATGCCGTAGGACGTTCGTCACATTTCGGTGAGCCGTCGGCGAGATAGCCTGCCCATTTTGTGTCGGGGAATATTCTATCGCAAACTTCTTTATCTGAAATTATTGCAAATTTGAGAGGTTGAAGATTTGCGGGATAGGCGGCAACCCTTGCATATTCAACCAAATCAAGAAGGTCTTCCTTTGCAATGGGAGTTTGTGTGAATTTTCTGATTGTACGTCTTTCAAGTAATGCAGTTTTTACGTCCATAAAAACATTCCTTTCGGTTTATTTTTCTTTTTCAACAGCGTAGTAATAATAAAGATACTGCTGTGCAACGCCGCCAAAGTTTCCAAATGCTTTTTTAACAAAGGTATCAATATCTTTTTCTTCCACACCGTAAAGGTCAAGAAGAATTCTTTTTATCCACACATCCTGAGGAAAGATCTTGTATCTGCCAAGAGCAAAAAGAAGAATACAATCGGCAACCTTGCTGCCGACGCCCTTTATTTTCATAAGATTTTTTTTTGCGTCTGTGTCGCTCATTTTCGGGAGCTCCACAAGGCTTATCTCGCCTGATGCAACCTTTTGTGCCGCATCAATAATGTATTTATCCCTGAAGCCTGCGCGGATGGGGGCAAGGTCTTCGGGTGTGAGCTTTGACAGCACTTGGGCTGAAGGAAATCCGTAAAATATTTTTTCGTCAAACTCAATTTTTTCACCGAAGCTTTCGCAAAGCGACGCAATTATCTTTTTTATTCTGGGAATATTGTTGTTTGCAGAAATAATAAATGAAACAATGGTTTCCCAAAGCTCCTGACGAAGAATTCTGATTCCTCTGCCCTTTTCGATGCAGGGACGGAGCTTTTCGTCCTGCCACAGCTTTTGTTCAATAAAGTTGTAGTCGTTTGAAAAGTTGAGATAGTGACTCCAGTAGACCAAATCGGGATTTGAGCTTTCCACATAAATTGTTTTCGGGTCGTGATAATACATTTTTACGGCGTTATTTCCCACAACTCCGTAAAAAGTACCATCCTCGGCTTTTTCCCAACGGAAGCACTGTCCGCAGAGAAAGGTCTCGTCAAGACTGAAGTGGTCAATGTTATATAGTCTGATCATAGCAGCTTTAGCCTTTCTTATTTCAACTGTTTACGGTAAGAGATTTTATGAACACATTAACGTTTTTTACAATAATGGAGGTGGAATATTCTACCGCTTTGCTGAGATTTTTGTGAATCTGTGCGGTTATCAGCGGAATATCACAAGGATAGTCAAGTGAAACCTCTACAGAAATTTCAATATATCCGTCAACATCGGAAATGCTTTGAATTTTGTGAATATTGGATACACCGCCGATTTTTGAAAGCTCAAAACGGCATATATCCCCAATGGCACGGGGAGAAATTTTGAAGCTTCCGAGATAGCTGTAGGTAGGACGCATAACAGTATTTTCGGACTTTGGTCCTCGCTTTCCGGGCATTATGAGAGAATTCAAAAAATATCCCGAAAACTGCTTTTTTACCTCGGGTACGGGTGCAGGAATAATGTGCTTTCCTTGTTTGCTACGCATAACAGATGCCTTTTCAATTTCTTCAGGGGTTGCAATATCTTCGATGTATACGATTTTCTCAATGTCAGCAAGGCAAAGGCGATTGGCTATACATTTCACCATATTTTCAGAGGTGCCAAGAATAAGCAGCGAGGAAATGTTATACTTCTCAATGGCTCTTTTGATAAGCTCGGCGTGCTCAGAATTTGCAAAAATTGCACGCTTTACCGATGCCATTTTGGTTTTTTCGTGCTTTGCCGATTTGCCTGCAAGGATGCGATTGTCCGAAATAAGGAGACCGTCGTCGATAATGCCTTGGAGGTTTTCTTCAAATGCAAGCTCGTTGCATTGATAGCTTTTGCCCGTTCCTGATTTTCCCACAAGAGCAACAACTCTCATAAGCTTTAGTCCTCTTTGTTTGATTTATTGTTTTCAGAAATTTTATAGCAAAGACGCATAAGGCTGTCGCCAAGATGAATGTTTTCAACAACAATGTCATCGTTGGTTGAAAGCTCGGCGTAGGAGAAGTTGAGAAAAGCTTTGATTCCGTAGCTGACAAGCTCCTGAGCAACCTGGTTCACAACAGCCTTTGGAACAGAAAGTATTGCCATAGTGGGCTTTTCTTTTTCCACAAATGCCTTCATATTCTTGTGATCCTGAACGGTCAGATTGCGGATTTCCATACCGATTTTTGCAGGGTTGTTATCGAAAATTCCAATAAGCTGAAAACCTCGCTTCTCAAAGTTGGTGTTGCGGGTAAGTGCGTGACCAATATTTCCAGCACCCACAAGAATAGCCTTATATTTTGAATCAAGACCCAGAATCTCGGCAATTTCTCCATAAAGATATTCAACGTTATAGCCATAGCCTTGCTGACCGAAACCGCCGAAGCAGTTAAGATCCTGACGAATCTGCGAAGCAGTAACGCCCATACGGCGGCTCAGCTCTTTTGATGAGATTCTCTCAACACCTGAATTCAGCAGCTCACCTAAGTATCTGTAATATCTGGGTAGTCTGTTGATAACAGATGCGGATACGTTTTTTTCCATTGAAAATTCCTCCGATTACAATGCGGATTAAAGCATTGCTTTGAGCTTGTCACCTACGGCAAGCAAAAATTCTTTTGTGTTAACTTTTTTCTTGTTCTCAAGACTTGAAAGGAGGTACAAATCTCCTGTCATTATACCGTCTTCGATTGTGTCGATAGTTGCCTTCTCGAGTTTGTCGGCAAAAGCACAGAGGTCAGAAAGATCGTCAAGCTCGCCGCGCTTTCTGAGAGCGCCTGTCCAGGCAAAGAGTGTTGCAACGCTGTTTGTTGAGGTTTCCTCGCCCTTGAGATGCTTGTAGTAGTGCCGCTGAACCGTTCCGTGAGCAGCTTCGTATTCATAAGTTCCGTCAGGTGAAACAAGAACAGAGGTCATCATTGCAAGGCTTCCGTAGGCTGTTGCAACCATATCCGACATAACATCGCCGTCATAGTTCTTGCAGGCCCAAATGTAGCCACCTTCGGAGCGAACAACACGGGCAACTGCATCGTCAATAAGTGTATAGAAATATTCAATGCTCGCATTGTCGAATTTTTCTTTGTATTCTGCTTCGAATATCTGGTTGAATATATCCTTGAATCTGTGGTCATATTTTTTAGATATGGTATCCTTTGTTGCAAACCATATATCCTGCTTTGTATCAAGAGCATAGTTAAAGCAGCAACGTGCAAAGCTTGAAATTGACTTGTCAATATTGTGAAGGCCCTGAATAATGCCTGCACTGCCATCAAATTCGTGGATGGTCTGACGGATTTCATTTCCGTCCTTATCGGTGCAGACAAGCTCGCACTTTGAGCCTTCGGGAACCTGCATTTCAGTGTTTTTGTAAACATCGCCATAGGCGTGACGTGCAATGGTAATGGGCTTTGTCCATGTGGGAATATAAGGTGTGATGCCCTTCACAATGATGGGGGCACGGAAAACCGTTCCGTCAAGGATTGCACGGATTGTTCCGTTGGGTGACTTCCACATTTCCTTGAGGTTATATTCCTTAACTCTCTCTGCGTTAGGGGTGATTGTTGCACACTTTACGGCAACGCCGTATTTCTTTGTTGCGTATGCAGAGTCAAAGGTAACCTTGTCGTCGGTTTCGTTTCTGTATTCAAGACCAAGGTCATAGTATTCTGATTTCAAGTCAACATATGGAAGAATGAGAATATCCTTAATCATCTTCCATATGATTCGGGTCATCTCGTCGCCGTCCATCTCAACGAGAGGAGTTGTCATTTTGATTTTATCCATTTTTATCAGAGTCCTTTCTGTAATTTGTCTATTTGCTGTTTTCTCTTGTGTAGTTAAGAAGTCCGCCTGCCTTCAGCATTTCTCTCTGGCGTGCTGACAGGTCGAGCTTTACCTTGAAATCAAAGCCGCAGCTTACGTTTGTAACTGTGAGCTTATTTGCACTCAAAATATCGGTGTGGAGGTTGCTGATTCTGAGCTCGTCCTCCTGAGAGATTCTGTCATAGTCAGCCTCGTCTGCAAAGGTAAGGGGAATAATTCCCGCATTGATAAGGTTTGCCATATGAATTCTTGCAAAGGATTTAACGATTACTGCCTTTACCCCAAGATAAAGCGGAGCCAGTGCTGCGTGTTCTCTTGATGAGCCCTGACCGTAGTTTGAGCCGCCCACAATAATGCTCTTGCCCATTTCGAGAGCTCTTTCGTGAAATTTTTCGTCGCATACGGCAAAGCAGTATTCAGAAATCTTGGGAATGTTTGAACGCAGGGGAAGTATCTTTGCGCCTGCAGGCATAATGTGGTCGGTTGTAATGTTGTCGCCAACCTTGAGGCTGCATTTTGCAGAAATTTCGTCAGCCATTGCATCAGACACAGGGAAGGGCTTGATGTTCGGTCCTCTCAGAACCTCAACGCTGTCCATATCTTCTGCGGCAACGGGTGGAACAACCATATTGTCGTTAATTGTGAACACTTCGGGTAGTTCAAAGTCAGGCATTTCACCGAGAGTTCTGGGGTCTGTGAGAACACCTGTGAGGGCTGATGCCGCAGCAAGCTCGGGAGATACAAGATAAATCTGACCGTCCTTTGTGCCGCTTCGTCCCTCGAAGTTTCTGTTGAAGGTTCGGAGCGAAATACCGCCCGAATTGGGAGACTGACCCATACCAATACAGGGACCGCAGGCACTTTCCAGAATCCTTGCACCTGCATCAATCATATCCGAAAGAGCACCGCTGGCAGCAAGCATATTGAGAACCTGCTTTGAGCCCGGTGCGATTGAAAGTGAAACATCGGGATGAACAGTCTTGCCTTTGAGAATATATGCAACCTTCAGCATATCAAGAAGTGACGAGTTTGTGCACGAACCGATACAAACCTGGTCAATCTTCATTTCACCGATTTCAGCAACAGATTTAACGTTGTCGGGTGAATGAGGGCAGGCAGCCAGCGGAACGAGCTCGCTCAGGTTGATTTCAACTGTTTCGTCATATACTGCGTCAGGGTCTGCGCAAAGAGGAGTATAGTCTTCTTCTCTGCACTGAGCCTTGAGAAATTCTCTTGTTGTTTCGTCGGAAGGGAAGATTGAGGTTGTGGCACCGAGCTCTGCACCCATATTTGTGATTGTTGCACGTTCGGGAACAGAAAGGGTTTTTACGCCCTCGCCTGTGTATTCAATAATCTTTCCAACGCCACCCTTAACCGAAAGTCTGCGGAGAACTTCAAGAATAACGTCCTTTGCAGCAACCCAAGGTGAAAGTTTTCCTGTGAGCTTTACGTTTACAATTTTTGGGCAGGTGATATAGTATGTACCGCCGCCCATAGCAACAGCAACATCCATTCCGCCTGCGCCGATTGCAATCATACCGATACCGCCGCCTGTGGGAGTGTGACTGTCTGAGCCGATAAGAGTTTTGCCGGGGATGCCAAATCTTTCAAGATGAACCTGATGGCAAATTCCGTTACCGGGACGTGAAAAATAAATTCCGTGTTTTTTGCAGACGCTGCCGATAAATCTGTGGTCGTCTGCGTTTTCAAAGCCACTCTGAAGGGTGTTGTGGTCAATATACGCAACAGACTTTTCGGTTTTAACTCTGGGAACACCCATAGCTTCGAATTCGAGATATGCCATTGTTCCTGTTGCATCCTGTGTCAGAGTCTGGTCAATTTTAATTCCAATCTCCTGTCCGGCAATCATTTCGCCGCAAACAAGGTGATTTTTGAGTATCTTTTGTGCTAAAGTAAGTCCCATTTTTTTGGTTCCTCCTAAAATAAGTCGCTAACCATAATATTTTATACAAAAAAGCGTATTTTGTCAAGCGTTTGACAATCCATCCGAAACTTTATTTTTGGGAAAGTACAAATGCTTTGAAAAACAAAAAAAGTAAGATTCAAAAACGAATTACTTACTTTTTCAGATTCTGTTATATTAAAACTATGTATTATTTATTCAGAATGCCTCGCTTTATAGCTTTCCAGCTTTTTTGCAAGCTCTTTATTTGCTGGTGTTTTTGTTTTGAATTCTTCAAGTCTGTTTTCTATATAGTGATATACAGATGTGATTATTGTGCAGAAATGCTCGTTGGCCTTTGCCATATTGCCGCCCGTAAATGCAGCACTGCAGCAACCGCCGTTGCAAAAATTATATATATCACAGCTTTCAATACAGTTTTTTCTTCTTTCAATTGATGCCGTGAGCATATTTTCAAAGCCCTTTGAAGCAAAGCAATCACGAATATCGGTATAGTCATAAATGTTTCCGTATGAGCATTCTTGCGGGAAGTCACGGTTACAGTTGTAAATGTCTCCGTTATATTGAATTCCTACGTGCTTTCCAAGGCAGGAATTGTAACAGCAAAGGCTTTTTTCCCTAAAAAGAATGAAGTTTATAAAGTCATTGAAATAAGAGATTGTTATATTGCATTCGCTGTCCATTGCCCAAAAATCAAAAAGCTCACAAATACGTTTTGAATAATGCTCCGGCGAAACAAAAAGCTCATCGTTTTCGTAGGGAGGAGCAGAAAGGTAGGGGTTGAGAGTATAATTGATACCCTTTTCTTTGAACCATGTGTAATCCTCAATCAGACAGTCGATATTTTTGCTCTGAACAACGCAAATAAATCCGACCCTGCCACCGTTTTTTACAACAAGATCACGCCCTGCAAGGATGTTGTCTGAATTATGACGCGTGAGATGATTTTTGGTTCCATCAAAGGAACTGCCTATTTTTATGTCATTATCAATGAGAAAACGAACAAAATCTTCATCCAAAAGTGTAAGATTAGTTTGAATGCTGTTAGTTATTTTGACATTTTTTGAGTTGATTTTTTTTTGCATTTCGATTGCGGTTTTATAAAAATCCAACCCCATCGAGGTAGGTTCACCACCGTGCCAAATAAACTTGAGCTCATCATAAAAGGGTATGGTTATTGAAAAGATTTTTTCCAGGGTTTCAAGGCTTATAACCTTTTTCTCGGTATTTGTTTTACGCCCGTTAAAACAATATACACAATTCATATTGCAATAATCTGTAGGCATTATCAGTACCGACAGATACTTGTAAGGGAAGTTTATCATTCGCGTTTTCTCCTATTATAAAAAAGGGTATTTAACATTGTTAAATACCCTTTTATTTCATTTTAAGCTTCGTCTGTGTGAATATCAACATAACCTGAGTTTCCCCAAGGCTGATCGCCCTCATCCACCCAACGGTCTGTGTGTTCGTCATAATGCGATGTCATACCGCTTTCTGTGCTTTGTGAAAGATATTCTTCAAATACTGACATTTAAAACACCTCCAATTTGTATCATTATACCATATAAGCCGGTTATTGTCAATTAATTTCTTTTCTCTCGGCAAACTTTCCGCAGATACAAACAGTATCATTTTTTCTTTCCTGTGTAATCGTGCATATTCCGTTTTGCCAGTATACACATTTACTGCATTTTTTGTTTTCAGATGTCATTTACACTACTCCTCAGTATAAATTGC
>JAZOCL010000046.1:0-6224 GCA_045596485.1 Clostridia bacterium | reverse complement strand
AAGAGCAACATCATAATAATCAAGCATAAGCTGCATCATTCTGAATTGCTTTTTAAGTGAAGAATAGGTATCAATTTCGTGGAACGCATTCTGATGGAGGAAGTCCTCACGGATAGAACGAGCAGCCTCAAGCTTTAAACGGTCAGGAGCAGAAAGCGCATCCATACCAACGAGCTGCACGATTTCCTGAAGGCTAGCTTCTTCACTGAGCATACTCATAATTCTACCACGACATTCCATCCAAGGACCATCAGCAGCCTTATCAAACCACTTCTTCATATTATCAACATAGAGAGAGTAGCTGGTAAGCCAGTTGATAGCAGGGAAGTGACGCTTATACGCAAGAGATGCATCAAGACCCCAGAATACCTTTACGATACGAAGTGTTGCCTGAGAAACAGGCTCAGAAATGTCACCACCAGGAGGTGAAACAGCACCGATAACAGAGAGAGCACCCTCTCTTGAATCACTACCATTTGAAATAACACGACCTGCTCTTTCATAGAACTGAGCAAGACGACTGCCAAGGTATGCAGGGTAGCCTTCTTCGCCGGGCATTTCTTCAAGACGTCCCGACATTTCACGAAGAGCCTCTGCCCAACGTGAGGTCGAGTCTGCCATAAGGGCAACTGAATAGCCCATATCTCTAAAATATTCAGCAATAGTAATACCTGTATAAATTGAAGCTTCACGGGCTGCAACAGGCATATCCGATGTGTTTGCAATAAGAACCGTTCTCTCCATCAGCGATTTACCCGTCTTGGGGTCGATAAGCTCAGGGAATTCATTAAGAACGTCTGTCATTTCGTTTCCGCGCTCGCCGCAACCGATATAAACCACAATATCAGCCTCTGCCCACTTTGCAAGCTGATGCTGAACAACTGTTTTTCCGCTTCCGAAGGGTCCCGGGACAGATGCGACACCACCCTTTGCAATGGGGAACAATGTGTCAATAACACGCTGGCCTGTCACAAGGGGCATCTCGGGAGCAAGCTTCTTTTTATAGGGTCTTTCAACACGTACGGGCCACTTCTGCATCAGGGTTACATTTGTCTTTGTGCCGTCAGCCGCCTCAACAACCGCCACAACATCGGTAACGGTAAAGTCACCCACCTTGATTTCAGTTATTTTTCCTTCAACCCCGTGAGGAACCATTATTTTTTGAGTAACAACATCGGTTTCGGCAACCGTTCCCAAAATATCGCCGCTGCAAACCTCAGCACCAACAGCCAAGACAGGAGCAAAGCTCCACTTCTTTTCTCTATCCAATGACGCAACCTCAACGCCACGTGCCAGATTGTTTCCCGAAACCTTCATAATTTCTTCCAGAGGTCTCTGGATTCCGTCAAAGATACCTCCGATAAGTCCCGGACCAAGCTCAACGCTGAGGGGAGCACCTGTTGACTCAACAGGCTCGCCGGGACCGAGACCCGAGGTTTCTTCGTATACCTGAATCGAAGCCCTGTCCCCGTGCATTTCTATAATTTCTCCAATAAGACGCTGATTGCTTACACGAACCACGTCAAACATATTGGCATCACGCATATCTTCAGCTATAACAAGAGGTCCTGCGACCTTTTTTATTCTTCCGATACTCATTTACACTCTTCCTTCCGTTTTAGTCTTTAACGCCGAAAAGTATATCCGAACCAACCGCCTTTTCGACCGACTTTCTTACCTCTGCCAAGCCCCTTCCGGTGTTTCCGTACACGCCTGGAATGAGGATAACCGCAGGATAGATACTTCCTGCCGTCTTTTCTATTTCTTCTTCTATTTCAGCCGCCAGAGATTCTGTTATATAAATCACCGCATAGTCGCCCTTGCAAAGCTGTTTGAAGGTTTTTGCGCCCTCTTCGGCATTTGCCACGGGAAATATACTGAGACCGATTGAGGCAAAGCCGTATATACTGTCTCTGTCGCCGATTACTGCCACGCCTTTATACATAAAGCTCTCTCAACCTTTCTCTCACAACACCTTCATCAAGCCTGTTCTGCTTTGCTGTCAGAATAAGCCCCACCATCTTGAGCTCACTCTCCTTTGCAAGGATGTATGCCGCAATAGGCGCAATTGTGAAATAGTTGTTCTTTTCTTTTTTGATTTCTGCCATAAGGCGGTTATCGCACCATTTTTCAAACAGTGTATAAGCTTCCTTCAGCAACTCTGCCGCTTCGGAGTAATCTGTCAGCTTAAGGTATTCCGCAAGGTCATCAGTGCCCTTTGCTGCAGCAGAACCCAAAGACTCTGTATTTAAAGTCCTGCACTCTGCCAGAGCACGTCTGAAAAATTCGACATTCTTGCCAAGTCTCGCACCTCGTGCCGCAATTCTGATGTCAGCCAACGCAACATAAAGCTCTGCATAGCGACTTATCATATCATTATCGGCATTCTCGCCCAACTCCCTGCAGGCATCAAGATACGCCCTGTCACATATCACGTCACAAAGTCCGCCGTCACCTGTTTCCAGCAGAGCCTTTAGTGCCTTTTCGGCTGCCTGCTGCAAAGCATATGGAAGCTCCGAAAGCTCGCGGTTTTTAACCGCATCATCAATCAACTGCCAGGGGACTGTTCCCCCCTCCACAAAAACCTTTTCTGCGATGTCCTTGTTTATAACAGACTTAACCGCCGCCTTGAGATTGTGGAAATCCTTTTCGATAAGAAATATATCAAACACCGACATATCCGCAACAAGCTCCGAAATAAGCTTCCACAGCTTTGCTCGCTCACGGCTCACAACCTCATCAGAGCTTTCTGCTCCCATAGCGTCATAGCCCTTTTCGCTGAGCATTGCCAACGCCTCGGTCACGCTGTCTGTAGCCAAAAGCCGCTCCATATCCTGAAGGCTCAGCATTCCACTTTCTTTGGTGTGGATTCTTGCAACCGCATAAGTATACTGTTCGGGCATTTAGTTTCCTCCTTCACTTCCAAAGAAAAGCTCATTAAGGCTATCTGCAAGCTCTTCTGCCTTTTCATCAAACAGGGCATCCACCGTGCAGTTTATCTCTATGCTTCCGTAAACAATCACAAAACCGTTGCGACTTGCAATATTGCCTTCTTCTGCCTCAAGAGACGCAGCCCTGAGAGCCTTTTCAAAGGAGACTGTTATCTCGCTTAAATCCTTTTTTGCAAGAATAACCTTTCCCTCTTCCTTTTGGGCACTCTTTTTCAGAACACTTTCAAGGAAGGAAAAATACACCGACGCCTCTGCGCCCTTGATTTCAGCCTTGGCTTTTTCAAGAGCTTTTGCGATGAGCTCCTGCTTTGTTTTCAAAAGAGCACGTTTCGCTTCAATTTCGTCACCTGCTGCAGCTCGTTCTTCAGCTTCTTTTGCCGCAAGCTTTGCACGTTCATCAAAGCTCTCTGCAATTTCAGCCGCCTGAGAAACAGCCTCGGCAATAAGCTGTTCTGCTGTGTGTTTTGCATCTGTAGCAAGCCCTTTGGCACGTTCTGTTGCTTCAAGCTCAATCTGATTTAAAATATTATCCAGTCCTGTCATTCTTATCCTCCTTCTCCCGAAAAGAATTTCGGGCTAGTGTCACAAATCGGATTAGAGACCGAGTCCTGCAATACCGAAAATTGAAAGGATAGAAATAAGCAATGCCAGGATTGCATAGGTTTCAACCATAGCTGCGAAAATAATGGACTTACCCATCTGGTCAGGTCTTTTTGCAACCAGCGAAATACCTGCAACAGCAGCCTTTGCCTGACGGATTGCAGACCACAGACCAACAAACCCCATAGGGAGGCAAGCAGCCAAATAAAGAAGACCTTCTACCAGCGATACAGGGTTAGGCTCGCCCAGAACACCAATCTGTGTCAGGGTTATAAAAGCAATCAGCAAGCCGTAAATTCCCTGTGTACCTGGAAGAAGCTGAAGAATAAGAACCTTACCGAACTTCTGAGGGTCCTCTGTAACAACTCCTGCTGCAGCTTCACCTGCCATACCAACGCCGATAGCCGAGCCGATTCCTGCCATCAATGCAGAAATCGCTGCCCCTAACAATGCAAAAACAATACCCAAATTTTCCATAATATTTTAAAACCTTTCTGCCTGCAAATTTTTTGTCGCACCCGCAGGCAAGTATGCTTATATAAATTTTTGAAATTATTATGCGGCTATTCTTTTTCCATTTCAAAATAGCCTGTATCCGCCCTGAAGGGCGAATATTTTTCGCCGCCGCCGTCGTAGAACTTTCCAAAAAATTCAACAAACTGCAAACGGTTTGTGTGAACATATGCGCCCAGAAGATTGATTCCTATATTCAGCGTGTGTCCCACAATAAACACCAGTGTAAAGGCAATTGCTCCAAAAACACCACTCCCGAACATACTGCCCATTTTGTTGAACACGTTGGCGATAACTCCCGTTGCCAAGCCCAACGCCAAAAGGCGCGAATAGGAGAGAATGTCACTTAAATATCCCGTCACGTTGTAAAGCTCATAAAGACCTTTTGCCAGACGCTTGAAGGGATTTTTTGAAGAACGTCCCCCTGTGAGCGCAATTCCCACAGCACCTACAAGCATCGCCGCCACAGCTATATTTGCTGCAATTTTCGGCAGAGTGAAGCTCAGGTTTGCCATGGACGCAAACATTGGCATTGACAACAGATAAACAATTGCACCGCCAACCAGAAGATACCAGAATATTACATCATAAACCGCAGCCTTGTACTGCTTCGCGCGGATTAAAGAATAAAGTTTCATTCCCAGACCTGCAAACAGATGGATTATACCCACCAGCAGCGAAAACATCAGCATTCGCATAGGCTCATCAAGAGGCGAAAACCAAAGTGGCTTCACCACAATCTCTTTACCGAAGAAGGTTGACGAAATCACCTGAATCGCATCACCGAAGTATCCCCCGAACATTACACCCCAAAAGGTGGTTGAAATTCCGCAATAAAGATACATTTTCAGAGACTTTCTGAGCCCCGACTTCATATTTGGGAACTTCCAGAGTGCAATTGCACAAATCAGCACCATCAGAATTCCATATGCCGCATCCGAGAGCATAAGTCCGAACAGAAAATAATAGAACACCGCCATTGCTGCTGTGGGGTCAAGCTCACCCTTTCCAGGCAGGCTAAAGGTCTCAAGAACGCCTTCAAGGGGTGCTGCAAAGCCGTTGTTTTTGAGAAGCACGGGAACATCGTCACCCTCTGCATCCTCAAAATCGAATGCCGCTCCGATTTTTTCGGTGAGCTCCTTTTCGAGCAAAGGCACATCCTTTTTGGGGACATACCCTGTCAGTGCAAAAACGTTTTTGCTTTGACCAAGCTGCTCAATAACCTTGTACTTGTCAATTCTCATATTGAAGTAGTCTACCATAAACTTCAAATCGTTACGAAAGACCGCTGCTTCAATTATCTTTTTCTTATTCTCTTCAATACGTTTTTTTGCTTCCTCAATTTCTTTTTCAAAGTCCTTGATTTTCTTAGCGGGAAGACTGTCGAAGGTTACGGCAGGTGCCGTCAGACCCATATATCTGAGAACCTCTTCTGTTCTGTCTGCTAAAGCTTTGCCGCAAACCGCCATAATGCATGTTTGGGTATCGTTTTGACTTATAACCTCAAGGTGTACTGCCTGCGAAAGCTCGGTCTGCTCTTTTTTCTCGCAGCTCTCCGCAAAAACAGCTTCGAGCATTTCTTCGTTGTAGCTTTCCGAGAAGGAGCCTAAGAAAACAACGGTCTGTTTTGTTCCCGAAAAGTTCAAAGGAATCTGGAGAGCCTTCCAGGGAGTTAAGCTTTCAATGTTTCCTGAAAGCTTTATTATCTCTGTTTGAAGATCAGAAATCTCTTTTTCCAGCTTTACAATTCTGCTCGCTTCGCCAAGAATCACATCCCGCTTTTTCAGCCTGTCTTCGTATTCCTTGAGGGACATCTTCTCCAAGCCTTCAAAGGATGCAAAAAGAGATTTACTTTCGGGACTGTATCTATTAAGAATTTCAAGTGCCTGCTGTGCATCAGCTCGCACCTTTGTGAACCTTGCCTGAGAAACCGAGGTATCAATATTTTCAAAGCCACCGTCAGCTCCCGAAAATGTTCTAACTTCAAGAACACCCATTCGCTGAATGGCTTCAAGTATCTTTTTTCGGTCTTTTCTTAGCCCGAAGATACTCACCCTTGACATAGGCAAAACTGCCATTTTTTGTCACCTCTTTCAGGAAATCAGTTTTTTTATTATCATTGCCGCAGCATCTGACATCTTTGAATTTGCCGCAGACTCA
>JAZOCL010000045.1:0-5533 GCA_045596485.1 Clostridia bacterium | reverse complement strand
TATATCTAGGATATCTTGCTGTGATAGAGACACCATCCGAGGATCAGAAAAAGGCTGTTTGGATTTCTTATCTCTTTCAAGAAAGTTCAACCTCAACAAACAGGTCAACGCTTCAAGACAAATGTGCAAAGACAAAAGAGCGTTTAAGCGGTACAATTAATGCAGAAAATATACTGTATCAGGAGGTCTGTATATGTTACCTAAAATTCAAAAAGGACAAACACTTGATATAAAGCACTTCCCCACCAAATTTCAGGCTCTGATTTTCAGGCTGTGGGAGAACGTACCTGCAAAAAGGCTGGCTGAGGTTCTCAAAACCGACGAGGCAACAGTTGTTCATCTTGCAGAGGATATGGGTCTGGGTGAGCAAAAATGGCTTGATGAGTGGATGACAAGAGGCTATATTTCAATACTCAGACACGCATGGAACATTTTGCCCTACAGCCAGCTTTGTCAGCTTTTGGACTGGAGGGAGGAGCGTCTTGAGTTTATTCTCAAGGAGGATGACTTTCTTGATATAAAGCTTGCGGGCTGGAACCGCATAAGAACCGATTGTAGCGAGATTACATACCGTCCGCTCACTGCCGAAGAGATTGCAGAAACCGCAAAAATAAAGGAAACAATGGAAAAGGAGATTCTTCCCGTTTCAACCGAGGCGGCAGAACCGCCATTCAGCTTTTTTGTCGACCGTTATGCGCCGATTACCGCAAAGAAAAGCCGTGAAGTGTCCGTGGACGGCACCTGGGCAATCAAGGTTAACTGCGAGGATGTTGAAGACTATGTAAGCGAGTTTGTGGATGAAGCAAAGAATGTTTACGGTGTGGAATTCAAGACTGAAAGTGACAAAAATATTGAAATCAGTATGAACATCAAAACTGACGATGAGGAATATCACGAGATTGAAGTGAAGGACGGCTGCATTACCATCAATGCAGGAACCCCCGTGGGCGTAATGCGTGGACTTTATTTTCTTCTTGACCTTGCAAACGGTGCAGGGGCACTTTCCTTCGACAAAAAGTCATACAAGAGAAAAACAAAGATAAAAACAAGATTTATATACTCATTCTGCGGCTTGTATGGAGATGTTCTTGACAAGGACAGCAGAATTTCCTTCCCCGACGAGCTGCTGCGCGGCTATGCACGGCAGGGTATCAACGGCGTGTGGATTCAGGGCGTGTTCTACAAAATTGCGCCATATCCCTTTGCTCCCGAAAAGTGCCAGGGCTGGGAACAGCGTCTTAGAAACCTTGACGAGATGACACGCCGTTGCGCGAGATACGGCATCAAGGTTTATATGTACATAAATGAGCCCAGAAATATGGATTTGAGCTTTTTTGAAAAACACCCCCACCTAAAGGGTACAAAGCACACTGCAGAAACTGCCTGCCTTTGCAGCTCACATCCCGAAACCCATCAATATCTCAGGAATACAATTCAGACCATATGTAAGACAGTCCCCCTGCTTGGCGGATTTTTGAACATTACCCAGAGCGAAAATATGGCTCTTTGTTACTCGGGAGGTATCAGGGCAACAAAAAAGAATGGGAATATAAACGATAATTTCTGTCCCGTATGCGGCAAACGCAAGGGCTCTGAGGTAACCGCCGAAATATTGACGACAATGGCAGATGCTGCCGCAGAGGTGAATAAAAATATCAAGTTCTTTGCGTATGCCTGGGCGTGGAAGCTCCATTTTGAGGAACAGTTTGAAGACCTGATCAGCAGACTTTCAAAGAATGTAATTGTTCTTCAGGTAAGCGAAACGGAAATTGAGTTCAACCGCGGCGGAATTGACAATGTTGTTCGTGACTATTCACTTTCCATTGTGGGGCCCGGTGAGGCGGCAAAGGATTTGTGGGGTATGTCAAGAAGATACGGCCTTGAGGTTGCGGCAAAGGTTCAGATTAACAACTCTTGGGAATGCTCAACGGCGCCCTTCCTGCCGGTTTATGAGAATGTTACACAGCATATGAAAAATCTGATTGATGCAGGAATTGAGCACGTTATGCTCTCGTGGACTTTGGGCGGATATATTTCTGACAACATCAAGATTGCGTCTGCATATTTCTTTGAGGACACCGAAAATTGCGACAACCCCTACGATGTGGTTTTGGAAAATTCATACGGTGAATATACAGATAAGGTAAAGGAGGCAGTAAGTCACTTCTGTAAGGGCTTTGGGGAATATCCCTTTGATCTTCGTCATATCTATGACGGACCTTCAAATGCGGGCTCGGCAAACATTATTTATCCTGAACCCACAGGAGTTAATGCAACAATGACCTGCTATCCCTATGATGACCTTCAGGGTTGGTGCGGAGAGGTGTATACGCCCGAGGTTCTGGAATCACAGTATGCAAAGCTCTGTGACGAATGGGAAAAGGGTCTTGAATGCCTTGAGGATGTTCCAATTTGCGAATTCAAGGATATGGCAACCTATGGCTATACTCTCTTCAAAGCTTCGCTCAACCAGATAAGATACTATCTGCTCCGTGACGGTGAGCCTGACAAGGCAAAGATGGATGAGCTTGTGAAGTCCGACAAAGAGATGGCACTTATTGCATACAAAATTATGCTCCGCAACAGTGCAGTAGGCTACGAAGCCGCAAATCACTATTATGTGACACGTACTTCATTTATGGAAAAGGTTGTGAATTGCAACTATTTGTTGAGAAATTAATATAATAACAAGGTGCAACTTTGATGAAATAAAGTTGCACCTTTTGTAATTAAAGATTAAACATATTTCGAAATTATATTTTTGAAGCAGCAGTTCCAAAGATAGGGGTCAAAAATAAGGTTCTTCCGCAGGTCTCAAATATAAGTCCTGCCAGACCCAGCCACGTAATTTTCAAAAAAATTATTCCTTTCAGTAGAAGTAAATATATCTTATCACGGAAACAAAAAAGTAAATGCCGTGTTGAAAAAAGTTTGGAACTGTGCTAAAATATAACATATTCAGAACGAAAAAAGTCTCTTGATTGGAGAGTATATATGTGAAAGAAAAAATCTACACTATTCCCACAAGGGAAGCCCTTGAACAGGATGGCTTTTGTCTGGAGCATTTTTCAAGGCTTTTGTCTGCGGCTCATTCGAGACTTTTGGATTTGGAGTTTGAGAAGTATTTTGTTCCCATAATTGCTCTCCAAATGGAAAGACTGGAAGAGGTTCAGGTCAATACAAAAAAGTTTGCTGACACCTTTGACTACAGCAATGCAGAAAAAAGCCGGATGTGCCCAAGGATACGCTTCTCAGAACGGCAAACCTGCTGAATGGTGAGTTTGAACCAAAAAATCAATAAAATCTTATACGTTAGGAGAGAGAACAATGAAAGTAGTAGTTGCAATCGATTCATTGAAGGGAAGTCTGTCATCAATTGAGGCAGGAAACGCCATAAAGGATGGAGTGAAGAGAGCCTGTACCGATGCAGAGGTTGTAGTTCGTCCTATTGCCGATGGCGGCGAGGGTACAACCGAAACTTTGGTTTCGGGTCTTGGCGGAAGACTTGAAAAAATTACCGTAACAGGTCCTCAGGGAACACCCGTTGAAGCGAAATACGGAATTATTGAAGAAACAAAAACCGCAATAATGGAAATGGCAACTGCCGCAGGGATCACCCTTGTTGAACCAAGTGAACGCAACCCCCTCAACACAACAACCTTTGGCGTTGGTGAGATGATTGCAGATGCCGTAAGGAAAGGCTGCCGAAGCTTTATTGTGGGAATCGGCGGAAGTGCCACCAATGACGGCGGTATGGGAATGTTGTCGGCTCTCGGCTTTGAATTTTTTGATAAGGAAGGAAGGTCTGTTGAAATATTCGGCAGAGGTCTTGAGAAGGTTGTAAGGATTTCAGCAGACAATATGCTGCCCGAGCTCAAGGAATGCACTTTCAGTATTGCCTGCGATGTGAAGAACCCTCTGTGCGGAGAACAGGGCTGCAGTGCAGTTTACGGACCGCAAAAGGGTGCAACGCCTGAAATTGTTGCTGCAATGGACGGATGGCTCAAAGGCTATGCGGAGCTTGCAAAAAAAACCTTTGAATACGCCGACCCCGAATATCCTGGAGCAGGAGCGGCAGGGGGCTTAGGCTTTGCTTTTCTTGCGTTTCTTAAGGGAAAGCTGGAGCCGGGCGTTGATTTGATTCTGGAAAAAACCAAGCTTGAGGATTATATAAAGGATGCCGATATTGTGGTGACAGGCGAGGGCAGACTTGACTTTCAGACCGCAATGGGCAAGGCACCTATTGGTGTTGCAAAGCTTGCAAAAAAACACGGCAAAGCAGTTTTTGCCTTTGCAGGCTGCGTCACAAAGGACGCCGTTGAGTGTAACAAAAACGGAATTGATGCGTTCTTCCCTATCCTACGAGAAATATGCTCACTTGAAAAGGCAATGGATAAGGGATACGCTGCCGAAAATATGGCTGCAACTGTTGAGCAGGTTTTCAGAATTGTTGCAAAACTGTGATTATTCGTTATATTTTTGCACAAAAATCCTAACACCTGTTGATTCCTGCAGATTTTTATATTATTATTAAAGAAGTAGTAAATAGATTTGATTTTATGCAAAAATGGGTGAGAAAAATGGAATTCAGACTCAAAACCTTTAACATTCAGTTGACGGTTTCGCGTATTGCCAATATTCACTATTTTGAATTTGTCAGCAAGTATCACACGGTTGACGATTATCACAATTTTTGTGAGCTTTTGTATGTTGATAACGGCTCAATTATGGTCAAGGGCGAGCATTATTCGGGGCTTGTGACAAACAACCAGCTCATAATCCACCGCCCCAATGAGGTACATTCGTTGATTTGTGCCGACGATGTTGCGCCTAATGTAATTATCATCGGCTTTGAATGCCTTTGTGATGCCATTACACCCTTTGCCACGGGCCCTGTGACTCTTTCTTCGGAGCACAAAAAAATGCTTGCGGAGATTATGAAAGAGGGAATGAACACATATGAGCCGCCCTATAATGCGGTGACCGGGGATATGAACAAGCGAAAGAACCCTATATTCGGCTCTGACCAGATGCTCAAAATCAAGCTGGAGGCTTTTTTGATTACATTGGTTCGTGATTTTATCAGTCTTGATAACAAACTCAGCGGTGAAGATGCCGATGACGGAAAAACCTCAATTGTGCATCAGTATATATGCGAGCATTATACCGAAAAAATTCAGCTCGACAACCTGTGCTTCCTTTTTGGAACAAACAAAACAACCCTTTGCCGAAACTTCAAAAATATTTACGGCAAAACTGTTACGGCATATATCAATATGCTGAAGGAGAAGGAGGCAAAGCGACTTTTGAGAGAAAACGAGCTTTCAATCACCGAGATTTCAGAAAAGCTTGGATTTAATTCAATTCACTATTTTTGCAGATTCTTTAAAAAGTCAACAGGGCAAAGCCCTAAGGAGTATATAAAGTCGATACGGTCTAAACTTAATATATAAATAGCATTGTATAAGACAGACTTTGGGTATGCATATTGGATGAATTTTTTGACCCTGTCTTGACACGAACTTTATAAAGA
>JAZOCL010000044.1:0-29722 GCA_045596485.1 Clostridia bacterium | reverse complement strand
ATCGTTGCAGATATAATATGAAATTCCGCTGATTGTCTGTGCCGAACCGGGAAGCTGAATCATCTGAACATTTTCAGAATCTATCTTGCTGATTGTCCCCAGATGCGTAATCAAATCCTTTGCGGTATAATTTGTTCTGATATACTTTCTCACAACCTCAAAGAGCTCACCCGCCTTGAGGAGATACTTGGGCTTGAGCTTCTGCTCAACAAGAGCCTTAACAAATGCCTGCTGGGCTTCAATTCTGCCAAGGTCGCCCATTGCATAGCCCTTATAGCCCGGATTGCCCTGTCTGAATCTCACAAAATCGTGTGCCGCCTCACCGTCAAGGTGTTGCATTCCGGGTTTCAAATCTATGTGAAGATTCTGAACCGGGTCATCGTATTTCATATGGAAGGGAATTTCAAAATCAACACCGTCAAGGGCGTCAATAACCTCCTTGAAGCCGTCAAAGTTCACACTCATAAAGTAGTGAATGGGAAGCCCCGTGAGAGCCTTCACCTTTTGAACGCTAAGCTCCTCGGGCTCTTCAAGACGTCCTCTTGCAACCTCCTGAGCACCGATTCCCACCGCCGCATTAATCTTTTGATACCCTCTGCCCATCGGAACTCGGGTATCTCTGGGAATTGAAAGGATATTCACCTTTCCCGTACGACCGTTAACGCTTGCAAGCATAATGGTATCGCTACGCATACCGCCCTCGTCAACACCCAGAAGCAGAATGTTCACCACACCCATACTCTCTGACTGTTCATCAAGAGACGCAAGAATAATTTCTTCACCCAAATACAGCCCTGTCAAAAGCTTTGCCGACAGAACTCCGCCTACCGTGGCAAACACAACGCAAAGCGTGCAAACCACCGATAATATCGCCTTTCCTTTTTTGCTAAACATACTCAATTTAAATCATTTGCCTTTCTGAACAAATTTAAACAAAACAGACCTTTTTCTCTAAAGCTTTTTTACTTTTTACCATTACAAATTATATCACTATTTTGTGAAAACGTCAATACGCCCTCAAAGCAAAAGAGGGCACAGAGCCCTCTTTTAACAATATATTTACACTGTGTTTGCCTTTATGTTCAAAACAGTTATACCGCAACAGTTATTATCTTGGTGCTTACGCCGTATATTGCATAGGTATTTTCATACCAGCCGCCGCATTCCTCTCGGGTTTCGTTTCCCAAATGAGAAATACCTGTCACAACCGTAACTTCAAGAGCGTTTTTCGATGCATTATATTCCATACTCAGCACATCCTTAACATCTTCAAGCTTTTTCGTCTCGCCGCTTACGTGCATAAAATACAGACCGCCCTCAAGCTTTGCATAATATATTCCGTTTTTTGCAAGATAATAAGCCGCTATGTCCCTGAGTCCTAATACGGGTTTTTGGGTTTTGGCATCAAGGATGTCAAAGGCTTTAAACAGCCTTGTTTTCGGGTCAATATACTCCTGCTCTCCATCCGAAGGAATGGTTATTTCAAGCTGACTTGTTGCCGGGTCATATGCCGAATAACGCACCTTTTTCTCCTTGAAATCGTTATCAAAATTTGCCTTACAGGGAACCTTCATAATAGCCGCAGGCTCTGTCTTAACTCCAACCCTCTTCGCAGGAGCTTCACGTTCTTCATATTCAAAATCTTCATAGCTTATATTTTCCAGCCAATCCATAGACTCAGAGTCCGCAAAAGGGTTTTCCTCCACGGGAATGCCTCCGTCATTAGGTATATATTCTTCAGCACCCCCGCTTAAAGCTTTTGATATTTCCTCAAGATTGGTACCGCAGGACGGACAAAATTTCCATCCGCCGTTGCCGCAGTCAAAGCCGCATTTGAAACAAAACATAATTTCTCCTCCTTGACGATATTTGTCAGTAATGGTTTTTATCCCTGAGCGTTGGACATTGTCAGAGTTTTTGTTGTAAAGCTAAAAACTGCATATATGTAATTGTCGCAATCGTCAGAATAATCCTGACTACCTCTCGGTTCACGGTAATCAATGTCAGCCTTGCCAATGTCGGTTACGTAAGTTATTTCAAGGGTTTCTGTCGAAGCGTTGTATGTCATTTTGATTATGTTTGCCGCATTGGAGAGTTTCATAACCCGACCTCGGGCATCCATAAAGAACAGTCCTCCTGATTTTTTTGCGTAGTATATTCCATTTCTTGCTGCAAAGTGCGCAGTAATTTGAGTGAGTTCGGGCACGGGTGCGCCTGTTTCTCTGCTGACGATGTTATAGACATCTGCAATATTATTCCAAGGGTCAGCTGACTCGACGGGACGTGCATCACCGCTC
Source organism: Clostridia bacterium (assembly GCA_045596485.1). Taxonomy (GTDB): domain Bacteria; phylum Bacillota; class Clostridia; order Monoglobales; family Monoglobaceae; genus SIG440. The sequence continues at coordinate 27,425 of JAZOCL010000044.1, read as the reverse complement.
TGACCGAGATAAATGTCAAGGCGATTGGTATTTGGGTTAATTGATGACCTTCTCGAAATTTGTGTTACAAAATCGGAGCCGAAGTTTGTCTTACAGGGAACCTTCATCATAGCCACAGGCTCTGTCTTAACTTCAACCCTCTTCGCAGGAGCTTCCCGTTCTTCATATTCAAAATCTTCATAGCTTATATTTTCCAGCCAATCCATAGACTCAGAGTCCGCAAAAGGGTTGTCCTCCACGGGAATACCCCCGTCATTAGGTGTATATTCTTCAGCACCTTTGCTTAAAGCCTTTGATACTTCCTCAAGACTCGCACCGCAGGACGGACAAAATTTCCATCCGCTGTTGCCGCAATCAAAACCGCATTTGAAACAAAACATAAATTTTCCTCCTAAGTATAATATATAATTCTAACCTTCTACATCTCACAGATATTTTTGTCGCTGCGCTTATAAAGCACAAACTTGCTGCCCATAACAATTACCACCTGCGAAGCCGTCTTTTCGGCAAGCTCCTCGGCAGCTTCACGAATTCCCAACATTGAATTTTCAAGAACGTGAACCTTGATCAGCTCCCTTGCCGCAAGGGCATCTGCCGCAGTTTTAACCACGTTTTCGGAGATTCCGTCCTTTCCAATCTGATAAAGTGCGGGAACATTTGCCGCAAGGCTTTTGAGATATGCTCTTTCTTTGCTTGTCATCCTTCATTTCCTCCAATCAAATCTGATAATTCTGCAAACTGCTGAAGACTCAGCTTTTCTCCTCTGATATTTGCGTCAAGACCCATTTCAGAAAGCGCCTGCAAAACCGAATCCTTCCCTATATCAATATAAGGGCTCTTTGAAAGAGCATTTAACAGGGTTTTTCTGCGCTGTCCAAATGCAGACTTGATAATTGCAAACATCTTAGCCTTGTCCCTCACATCAACAGTGGGCTTCGGCTGAACCTCAAGACGGATAACCACCGACGCCACCTTGGGCTGAGGCATAAAGCAATGAGGCTCCGCCCTTGTAATAATCTTTGGCACAGTATAAAACTGCACCGCCGCAGACAAAGCGCCGTAATCCTTTCCGCCGGGTGCTGCCGCCATACGGTCGGCAACCTCTTTTTGCACCATAATTGTCAAGGACTTCACTGGCACTTCCTCTTCCAGAAACTTCATTATAATGGGAGTGGTTATATAATAAGGAAGGTTTGCCACCACGTGAACAGGGCTGCCGCCGAATTTTTCTTCAACAAGGGCCTTCAGGTCAACCTTGAGAACATCCTCGTTCACCACGGTCACATTGTCAAACTCACCCAGGGTGTAATCCAGAAGGGGTATCAGGCTCTTGTCAATTTCAACAGCCACCACATTCTTCGAAGCTCTTGCAAGCTCCCTTGTGAGAACACCTGCTCCTGGTCCGATTTCGAGAGCTCCCGAATTTTTATCCACGCCCGAGCCTCTCACAATCTTTTCAAGAACCCCTTCATCAATCAAAAAGTTCTGACCCAAAGACTTGGAGAAGGAAAACCCGTGCATCTCAATAACTCTTTTCAGCTCAGACGGATTGTAAAGCTTCATTTATATATACACTCCTCTTCTCAGGGCACACTTTCAAACACCGTATACCCAAATAACACAACAGGCATCGGATCACTCCGACCCAATGCCTTTTAAGAAAAATATTTTCACTAAAATTCGCAAAAAACATTGACAAAGGCAAAACCCCGTGATATAATAGTTACCTATTATAGTGCGTACTTTTGCGTATTTTCAAATTTCACCCTTATTTTTTACTGTATTTGCAGTATATCACATATGTATGAAAATTGCAATAGCTGTTTAAAATATTTTTGTGAAATTTTTCCCAAAGCAAGAAATTTGATACAATATATAGTGCTGCTATAGGTGTTTTATATACAATGCGACAGGCGTTTTGCCTCATGCACAAATATTACGAAGAGGTGATTATTTTATGGTACATCCGGTGAAACTTGGCAGAAATACCCGAATGAGCTATGGTAAGATCAGGGAAGTTATTGATATGCCCAATCTTATCGAAATCCAGAAAAATTCCTATGACTGGTTTTTAAACGAAGGCTTGAAGGAAGTCTTCCACGATGTGTCACCTATCACTGACTACACCGGCAATCTTATTCTGGAATTTATTGATTACAGAATAGATATGAACCCCAAGTATGACATTGAGGAATGCAAAGAGCGTGACGCTACATACGCGGCACCCCTCAGAGTCAAGGTGCGTCTTATCAACAAAGAGACCGGTGAAGTTAAAGAGCAGGAAATCTTTATGGGCGACTTCCCCATAATGACTCCCTCTGGTACCTTTATCATAAACGGTGCTGAGCGTGTTATCGTCAGCCAGCTTGTCCGTGCCCCCAGCGTATATTTTGCCGAAAAGTTCGACAAAATCGGAAAGAAGCTGTTCTCATCACAGGTTATCCCCAACCGCGGTGCATGGCTTGAATACGAAACCGACAGCAACGACCTTTTCCACGTTAAAATCGACAAGATGAGAAAAACTCCCATTACAGTTCTTATCCGTGCTCTCGGCGTAGGCACTGATGCCGAAATTATGGAGCTTTTCGGTGAGGACGAGCGCATTATGCGCACAATGGAAAAGGACACAACAAAGTCTGTTGAAGAAGGTCTCCTTGAGATTTACCGCAAGCTCCGTCCAGGCGAACCCCCCACGGTTGAAAGTGCACAATCTCTCATCACAAACCTCTTCTTTGACCCCAAGCGCTATGACCTTGCGCGTGTAGGCAGATACAAGTTCAATAAAAAGCTTCAAATTGCAGCCCGCATCGTGGGTCAGGCTTCGGCAGAAACAATTGTAGACAAAGAAACAGGCGAGCTCATCGTTTCGGCAGGTGAAACAATCACCAAAGAAATGGCAAAGGCTCTTGAAATTGCAAACATAAACAAGGTTGTAATCCGTGTTGACGACGAGCACACCACAAACGTTATTTCAAACGGTATGGTTGACCTCCGTGACTTTGTTGACTACAACCCCAGAGATTATGAAATCAACGAGCGTGTACGTTACGTCATTCTCAAGGAAATTATGGACGAGTTCCCTGATGTAAACTCCGAGGAATTCAAAAATGCTCTCCGTGAACGCCGTGACGAGCTTATTCCCAAGCACATCCTCATTGACGACATCTATGCCTCAATTTCATATGTAGGCAACCTTGCTGCAGGTGTAGGAAATGTTGATGATATTGACCATCTCGGCAACCGCCGTCTGCGCTCTGTGGGCGAGCTCCTTCAGAACCAGTTCAGGATTGGTCTTTCACGAATGGAAAGAGTTGTCCGCGAAAGAATGTCCACGCAGGATTTGGACGTGGTTACTCCCCAGACACTCATCAACATCCGTCCCGTAACCTCTGCCGTTAAGGAATTCTTCGGTTCATCACAGCTTTCACAGTTTATGGACCAGATTAACCCGCTTGGAGAGCTCACTCACAAGAGAAGGCTTTCAGCCCTTGGTCCCGGTGGTCTTTCAAGAGAAAGAGCAGGCTTTGAGGTTCGAGACGTTCACCATTCACACTACGGACGTATGTGTCCAATCGAAACACCTGAAGGTCCCAACATCGGTCTTATCAATTCTCTGTCGGGCTTTGCAAAGGTTAACGAATACGGCTTCATTGAAGCTCCCTACCGCAAGGTTGACAAAGAAACAGGCTGCGTAACCGATGAGGTTGAATATATGACAGCCGACACCGAGGACGGATTTTACATTGCTCAGGCAAACGAGCCTCTGGACGAAAACGGAAAGTTCATTGCCAAGAAGGTAGTTACCAGATACAAGGACGAGTTCCTTGAAATCACAGCAGAACCCGGCAAATGTCAGGTTGACTATATGGACGTTTCACCCCGTCAGGTGACATCAATTGCTACAGCAATGATTCCCTTCCTTGAAAACGACGATGCTAACCGTGCCCTTATGGGTTCAAATATGCAGCGTCAGGCAGTTCCCCTTCTCTGTCCCGAGTCACCAATCATCGGAACAGGTATGGAATATAAAACAGCAAAAGACTCGGGCGTTTGCATTCTTGCAAAGCGCAGCGGTATTGTAACAAAGGTTTCTGCGCGTCAGATTGAGATTTCAACAGACGATGGCGATTCCGACACCTACAAGCTCATCAAGTTTATGCGTTCAAACCAGGGTATGTGCATCAACCAGCGTCCCATCGTTACCGAGGGCGAAAGAGTGGATGCAGGTGACATCATTGCCGACGGTCCCTCAACAAAGAACGGCGAAATCGGTCTGGGACGAAATATTCTCATCGGTTTTATGACTTGGGAAGGCTACAACTACGAGGATGCTATGCTCATCAGCGAACAGCTGGTTAAGGACGACATTCTCACATCAATCCATATTGAAGAATATGAAATTGAATCCCGTGACACAAAGCTTGGTCCCGAAGAAATCACCCGTGACATTCCAAACGTTGGCGAAGACGCTCTCAAGGACCTTGACGAACGGGGTATCATCCGTATCGGTGCCGAGGTTTCAAGCGGCGACATTCTTGTGGGCAAGGTTACGCCCAAGGGCGAGACAGAGCTCAGCGCCGAAGAACGCCTTCTCCGTGCAATCTTCGGAGAAAAGGCACGTGAAGTACGTGACACATCACTCCGCGTACCCCACGGCGAATACGGTATCATTGTTGACGTAAAGGTATTTACCCGCGAAAACAGCGACGAGCTGCCTCCCGGTGTAACTCAGATTGTACGTTGCTACATCGCTCAGAAGAGAAAAATCTCTGTTGGTGACAAAATGGCAGGTCGTCACGGTAACAAGGGTGTTATTTCAAGAATTCTTCCCGAAGAAGATATGCCCTTCCTTCCCGACGGCACACCTCTCCAGATTGTTCTCAACCCCCTGGGCGTTCCTTCACGTATGAACATCGGTCAGGTGCTTGAGGTTCAGCTTGGCTATGCAGCAAAGGCTCTTGGCTGGAAGGTTGCAACTCCTGTTTTTGACGGTGCAAACGAAGAAGATATTATGGATGCTCTTGAGCAGGCAGGCTATTCGCGCGACGGAAAGACCGTTCTCTATGACGGACGTACAGGTGAAGCCTTTGACAACCGTGTAACAGTCGGATATATGCATATGCTGAAGCTGGCTCACTTGGTTGACGACAAGATTCATGCCCGTTCAACAGGTCCTTACTCACTGGTTACTCAGCAGCCTCTGGGCGGTAAAGCTCAGTTCGGCGGACAGAGATTCGGTGAAATGGAAGTTTGGGCTCTGGAGGCTTACGGTGCTGCATACACTCTTCAGGAAATCCTGACAGTGAAGTCCGATGACGTCACAGGACGTGTCAAGACCTATGAAGCAATCGTTAAGGGCGAGAACATTCCCAAGCCCGGCGTTCCCGAATCGTTCAAGGTTCTTATCAAAGAACTTCAGAGCCTTGCGCTTGACGTCAAGGTTCTTGACTCCGACGGCAACGAGGTAATCCTGAGAGAATGTATCGACGACGAGGACAGCGAGGATCTGCCGGTTAGCATTGACAGAGCCGAGGACGCTCCCGAAGCCGCACCCAGTATGGCTCCTGCTTCAGAAGATTCTGACGAAGACCTTATCGACAGCGAGCTGTTCTATGAATTCGAAGATACAACCGACGACGATTTATCAAGTGATTCCTACGACGTGTCTGACGACGACTTCGCAGATGCTGGCGAAGACGCAGGCGATATGGAATTCTAAGGGATACTTTTTCCCGCAACTCCTTCTTCCGCCGCTCATAGCGGAGGCTTGGATGCTTGATTTATCCTTGTGAGCAGAAAGTCGAGTGATATTGTATGAGTGAATATCAAAATTTTGATGCTATTCAGATAGGCCTTGCTTCACCCGAAAAGATCAGGGAATGGTCACACGGCGAAGTTAAGAAGCCCGAAACAATAAATTACAGAACCTTGAAGCCCGAAAAAGACGGCCTTTTCTGCGAGAGAATCTTTGGTCCCCAAAAGGACTGGGAATGTAACTGCGGAAAGTACAAAAGAGTACGCTACAAGGGCGTAGTCTGGGACCGCTGCGGCGTTGAAGTTACACGCTCAAAGGTACGCCGTGAAAGAATGGGACACATCGAGCTTGCTGTTCCCGTGTCTCACATCTGGTACTTCAAGGGAATCCCCAGCCGTATGGGTCTCATCCTTGATATGTCACCCCGTCTGCTGGAAAAGGTTCTTTACTTTGCAGCATATGTTGTAATTGATCCCGGCAGAACCGGGCTTATGAAAAACCAGATTCTCGGTGAAAAGGAATACCGTGAAGAGCTGGAAAAATACGGCGAAGGCGCATTTAAAGCAGGTATGGGTGCCGAAGCAGTTCTCGAAATGCTTAAGGCAATTGACCTTGAAGCTCTCTATGAAGAGCTGAAATCAGAGCTCGAAGGCGCAAAGGGTCAGAAAAAAATCAGAACCGTAAGACGCTTGGAGGTAGTTGACTCCTTCCGTCAGTCGGGCAACAAGCCCGAGTGGATGATTATGCCGGTTATCCCGGTTATTCCTCCCGAAATCAGACCTATGGTTCAGCTGGACGGTGGCAGATTTGCGACCTCCGACCTCAACGACCTTTACCGTCGTGTTATCAACCGAAACAACCGTCTCAAGAGACTCCTTGATTTGGGAGCTCCCGAGATTATTGTAAGAAACGAAAAGAGAATGCTCCAGGAAGCTGTTGACGCATTAATCGACAACGGCAGACGCGGCAGACCCGTTACAGGCCCCGGCAACCGTCCCCTCAAATCCCTCTCTGATATGCTCAAGGGTAAGCAGGGACGCTTCCGTCAGAACCTTCTGGGTAAGCGTGTTGACTATTCAGGACGTTCTGTTATCGTTGTAGGTCCTGAGCTCAAGATTTATCAGTGCGGTCTTCCCAAGAAGATGGCTTTGGAGCTCTTCAAGCCCTTTGTAATGAAGAAGCTTGTTCAGGACGGTCTGGCACACAACATCAAGTCAGCAAAGCGTATGGTAGAACGTGTTCGCCCCGAGGTTTGGGACGTGCTTGAAAGCGTAATTTCAGAGCATCCCGTGCTTTTGAACCGTGCTCCTACACTTCACAGACTTGGTATTCAGGCATTTGAACCCGTACTTGTTGAGGGCAAGGCCCTCAAGCTTCATCCTCTGGTATGTACAGCCTTCAACGCCGACTTCGACGGCGACCAGATGGCGGTTCACCTTCCTCTGTCAGCAGAGGCTCAGGCAGAAGCACGCTTCCTTATGCTTTCTGCAAACAACCTGCTCAAGCCTCAGGATGGTAACCCCGTAACTGTTCCTACACAGGATATGGTTCTCGGTTCATACTACCTGACAATTCAGATTGATGACGAGTTGGGCGCAGGCAAGGTCTTTGGCTCAGAAGACGAAGCAACCCTGGCATATGCCAACGGCGCTGTTGGTCTCCACGCTCCCATCAAGGTGAGAATTTCAAGAGAAATCAACGGCGAAACTGTTACAGGCATTATTGATGCAACAGTTGGACGTCTCATCTTTAACGAAAAGATTCCTCAGGATCTTGGCTTTGTTGACAGAAGCAAGCCCGAGAACGCTCTTGCTCTTGAGGTTGCCTTCCGTGTTGACAAAAAGAAGCTCGGTCAGATTATTGACAGAAGCATCAAGATTCACGGCATCACCGAAACTGCAACTCTTCTTGACGACGTAAAGGCTATGGGCTTCAAGTATTCTACACGCGGTGCAATTACCGTTGGCGTTTCGGATATGGAAATCCCCGAAGAAAAGAAGATTTACCTTGCTGAAGCCGAAGAAGAAATCGAAAAGGTAACAAAGAAGTATCTCCGCGGTCTTCTTACAAACGAAGAAAGATACGCAAAGGTTATTCAAATCTGGTCAGAAACCTCAAACAAGGTAACCGACGCCCTGATGAAGAGTCTTGACGAGCTCAATCCTATCTTTATGATGGCAAACTCAGGTGCCCGTGGTAGCGTTAACCAGATTCGTCAGCTGGCTGCAATGCGTGGTCTTATGGCAGATACAACAGGTCGTACAATCGAAATTCCTATCAAGGCAAACTTCCGTGAAGGTCTGACAGTTCTTGAATACTTCATTTCAACTCACGGTGCCCGCAAGGGTCTCACAGATACAGCTCTCCGAACAGCCGACTCAGGTTACCTCACACGTCGTCTGGTTGACGTTTCTCAGGAGGTTATCATCCGTGAGGACGATTGCGGAACAGATGACGGCATTATCGTTCGTGACATCAAGGACGGTAACGAAATTATCGAGAAGATTAAAGACCGTCTCATTGGTCGTGTTGTTTGTGACAACGTGGTTAACCCCGAAACAGGCGAAGTTATCGTTGAAAAGAATCAGATGATCTCTCCTGCAATGGCAGACATAATCGAGGACACAGGCGTTGAAAGCGTTAAGATTCGCTCTGTTCTCAAGTGCCGCTCAAAGGTTGGCGTTTGTGCTAAGTGCTATGGTCACAACCTTGCAAACGGCGAACCCGTCAACATCGGTGAAGCTGTCGGCATTATTGCTGCACAGTCAATCGGCGAACCCGGTACACAGCTTACAATGAGAACCTTCCACGCCGGCGGTGTTGCAGGCGGCGACGATATTACACAGGGTCTCCCCCGTGTTGAGGAATTGTTTGAAGCAAGAAAGCCAAAGGGTCTCGCAATCATTGCCGAAATCGGCGGTCGCGTAAAGATTACCGAAAACAAAAAGAAGCGTGAGGTTACAATCCTCAACGACGAAATCGGCGACAGCGCAACATATCTGATTCCTTACGGTTCAAGAATTAAAGTTAAAGAAGACCAGGTAATCGCAGCAGGTGATGAACTCACCGAAGGTTCGATTAATCCTCACGACATCCTTGCAATCAAGGGCTACACAGCCGTTCAGGACTACCTCATTCAGGAGGTTCAGCGTGTATACCGTCTGCAGGGTGTTGACATCAACGATAAGCATATTGAGGTTATTGTCCGTCAGATGATGCACAAGGTAAAGGTTGAGGACGCAGGCGATACGCATTTCCTCACAGGCTCACTGGTTGAACGCTATGACCTTGAAAGGGTTAACATTCAGATGCGCAACGAAGGCAAGCAGGAAGCTCAGCACTCAGAGGTTCTTATGGGTATCACAAAGGCAGCTCTTGCAACAGACTCCTTCCTCTCTGCAGCATCCTTCCAGGAAACAACAAGAGTTCTCACCGAAGCCGCAATCAAGGGCAAGATTGACCCCCTTGTTGGTCTCAAGGAAAATGTTATCATCGGTAAGCTTGTTCCTGCAGGTACAGGCACACCTCAGTACAGTCAGGTAGACATTGTTCCCACCGACTTTACCGAAGACGTAATCTTCAGCTAAAATAATTAATCCCCGATTGGCAAGTCCAATCGGGGATTTTGATTTATAGAATAATGTTTAATTCCTATCTTTCATCAATAGGTGTATATTCCTTTCGTTCCACTATACTCTTGTAAGCAGGGCGAATAATTTTTCCCCCTGTAAGAACCTCTTCCATTCGGTGAGCACACCAGCCCACAATTCTTGCCATTGCAAAAATGGGAGTGTAGAGCTCTTCGGGAATGTTCAGCATTTGATAAATGAAGCCCGAATAAAGGTCAACGTTTGCAGGCATTGGAGCAAAAATTCCCTTTAGGTCAGCAAAAACCTTGGGAGCAATCCTCTCAACCGACGCATAAAGCTCAAACTCAGCCTCCGCTTCGGGACTGATTTCCTTTGCAAGCTTCTCGGCACAAGCCTTCAAAAGCACCGCACGGGGGTCGGACAGAGTATAAACTGCATGACCGATACCGTAAATAAGACCGGTTCCGTCGCCTGCTTCCTTGCGGACAATCTTGCAGAGGTAGTCATAGACCTCGTCCTGATTTGTCCAATCATCAAGATTCGCCTTGAGCTCTGCCATTTGTGCAAGGGTTTTTTGATTTGCGCCGCCGTGCTTTGGGCCCTTCAGCGAGCCAATTGCCGCCGCAACGGCAGAATAGGTGTCGGTGTTACTGGATGACAAAACTCTGATTGAAAACGCAGAGTTATTACCGCCGCCGTGCTCTGCGTGAAGCATCAGCGCAAGATCAAGAACCTTTGCCTCAAGCTCTGTGTACTTGTGGTTGGGTCTTATCATATAGAGAAAGTTCTCCGCAATGGAAAGCTCAGGCTTAGGGTTGTGCAAAACCAAGCTCTTGCCGTCATAGTAGTGTCTCTTTGCTGCATAGGCATGGGCAATAAGTGTGGGAAATCTGGAAATCAGCTCCAGACTTTGACGGAAAAGTGCCTCTGTGCTAATGTCGTCGGGGTTCTCTTCGTCATAGGAATAAAGAGCAAGAACCGACCTCGCCAGCTTGTTCATAATATTGCTGCTGGGCGCCTTGAGAATCATATCCTCGGCAAAGCCCGCAGGGAGATTTCTTCTCTTTGAAAGGCTTGCCGCAAAGACTTCAAGCTCCTCCTTTGTGGGAAGGTAACCGAAAAGCAGCAAAAATACCACTTCCTCGTAGCCAAATCTGCCTTCCTTCTGACAATTTTCAACAATATCGTTAATAGAAATACCGCGGTATCTGAGAGTTCCCTCAATGGGTGCCTTGTTGCCCTCATCAAGAACATAACCGTGAACCTCACCGATTGCCGTAAGCCCTGCAAGAACACCTGTTCCGTCAGGATTACGCAGTCCGCGCTTTACGTTGTACTCGGTATAATAATGATGGGGAATCTTGCTGAAGCCCTCGTGCTGAGCAAGAACGTTCTGTATATACTTATCAATATCCTTTTTCATAGCTGCCAAACCTTTCTGACTATCTTTTACTCGTCTTTATTTTTTAGCCCGGGGGCCACTGCAAACTGCGCCCTGCCAGCAGATGAAAGTGAATATGTCCTACAGTCTGACCGCCGTCCTCGCCGCAATTATTCACAATTCTGTAGCCCTTTTCTGCAAAGCCAAGGTCCGCTGCAATCCTTGCCGCAGCCTCAAAAACCTTTGAAATAATTGCTGAGTTTTCAGCAGTCATCTCGTTTGTAGATGCAATATGCTCTTTCGGAATTATAATAATATGGTCAGGCGCCTGGGGCTCAATATCCCTGAACGCCAGAACAAACTCGTCCTCAAAAACCTTTGTTGAAGGAATTGTCCCTTCGATTATTTTACAAAAAAGACAATCTGCCATACATTTGTCCTCCTTCATACTTTAACGCCCCGTCTGCAAACCTTGTGTCGCAGCTTTGGCTCTCCCTGAGCCGTCACGGTTTTGCCGTAACTGAGAGGGCATTCTTTCTTCGCTTGTAGGGGACGGCGCCCCCGACGTCCCGAACAGCTTTTAAATCAAATCCTTAACAGCCCCAAGTGCTTCAGCAATCTTTGATGCATCCTTGCCGCCTGCCTGAGCACTGTCGGGCTTTCCGCCACCGCCGCCGCCGCAGGTCTTTGCAACCTCGCGAATAATATTTCCGGCATGTGCCCCTGCCTTAACCGCATCAGGTGTTGCCATTGCAACAATATTAACCTTTCCGTCAGCAGCCGATGCCAGAACAATAACCGCACACTGAAGCTTCTGCTTCAGATTGTCACCTGCATTGCGAAGAGCGTTCATATCAAGTCCGTCACCAAGACGATGAGCAATAACCTTGATTCCCTTAACCTCTTCTGCACCATTTACAAGCTCATCAAGACCGCTGTTCGCCATTTTGCTCTTGATGCTTTCAAGCTCTTTCTTCAAAGTCTTATTCTCTTCAACAACAGCCTGTGTCTTTGCCTCAACCTCGTGAACACTTGACTTCACAACCTCTGCAACCTTTGCTACAACATCCTTTGCCTCATAAAGCTGCTCAAGAACACCCAACCCTGTTACGGCTTCAATACGGCGTACGCCTGCCGCAACACCGTTTTCTGAAATAATCTTGAAGAGTCCTGCCTGTGCCGTGTTGGAAAGATGTGTGCCGCCGCAGAATTCAATTGAATAATCGCCCATTGAAACAACTCTGACGGTATCGCCGTATTTTTCGCCGAACTGTGCTGTTGCGCCAAGCTTCTTTGCATCTTCAATGGCAAGCTCCTGAACTGTAATGGGCATTGCTTCCATAATTGCGTCGTTAACCAAGCCTTCAACCTTCTTGATTTCATCGGCTGTCATTGCCTCAAAGTGTGAAAAGTCAAATCTGAGACGCTTTGCTGTTACCTCGGAGCCTGCCTGTGCAACGTGTGAGCCCAGAACCTCCTTCAGTGCCTTGTGGAGAAGGTGAGTTGTTGAGTGATTGCGGCAAACCGCCATTCTGTTCTTCTTGCAAACCGAAAGTGTAACCCTGTCGCCCTTTGCAAGAGCACCTTCTTCAACCTTAACAACGTGGAAGTAAACCCCATCGCCATTCTTCTTTGTGTCAACAACCGTTGCTTTGCCGTTTTCGGCAGCAATCGCACCAATATCTCCTGCCTGACCGCCCATTTCTGCGTAGAAGGGTGACTGCGATACAACCACAATGCCTTCTTCACCTGCGCCCAGAGCCTCAACCTCTGCGCCCTCAGAGACGATTCCCACAATTTCGCTTTCTGCCTCAAGGCTGTCATAGCCAACGAATCTTGTTGCCTCTGCCTTGATATTAACTGCACTGTCATCATCCCAGCTTGAGCCGTCCTTGCGGTTTGCTCTTGCTGTATCCTTCTGAATTTTCAGCTGCTTGTCAAAGCCTTCTCTGTCCACCGATATTCCCTGCTCCTCACAGATTTCAACGGTAAGGTCAATAGGAAAGCCGTAAGTATCATTGAGCTTGAAGGCATCAATACCAGCAAGGGTATCACGTCCCGCAGCCTTTGCTTCTTCGATATAAGTATTAAGAATTGCAAGTCCCTTATCGATTGTGGCAGAGAACTTTTCTTCTTCAATTCTGACAACCTTCTTGATGTAATCTCTCTTTTCATCAAGCTCGGGGTAGCCCTGCATTGACGAATCAATAACCGTGTCAGCAACGGTATAAAGGAACTCACCCTCAATGCCCAGAAGTCTGCCGTGACGTGCCGCACGTCTCAAAAGACGTCTCAAAACGTAGCCCCTGCCTTCGTTTGAAGGAATAACGCCGTCGGATACCATCATAACCGTACTTCTGATATGGTCGGTGATAACACGGAGAGAAACGTCAGTTTTCTCATTCTTTTTGTATTCAACGCCTGCAATACGTGAGATATGCTTCATTGTGTTCTGAACTGTATCAACCTCAAAAAGGTTATTCACGCCCTGCATAATGCAGGCAAGTCTCTCAAGACCCATACCCGTATCAATGTTGGGGTTTGCTAAGCGGTTATAGTTGCCGTCCTCGTCCTTGTCAAACTGGGTAAACACAAGGTTCCAGACCTCCATAAAGCGGTCACAGTCACAGCCCAGCTTGCAATCGGGCTTGCCGCAGCTGAACTCAACGCCACGGTCAACGTGAATTTCGGAGCAGGGTCCGCAGGGACCTGTTCCGTGCTCCCAGAAGTTTTCGTCCTTGCCCAGCTTCACAACTCTTTCGGGGTTCACTCCAACCTCGTTAATCCAGATGTCTCTTGCCTCGTCGTCTTCTTCATAAACAGTAATCCAAAGAACCTCTTCAGGGATTTCCATAACCTTTGTAAGGAACTCCCATGCCCAGTTGATTGCCTCGTGCTTGAAATAGTCGCCGAAGGAGAAATTGCCCAGCATTTCAAAGAATGTGCCGTGACGTGCAGTTTTTCCAACGCTCTCAATGTCAGGTGTTCTGATACATTTCTGACAGGTTGTAACCCTCTTTCGGGGCGGAACCTCAGCACCTGTGAACCATTTTTTCATCGGTGCCATACCTGAGTTAATCAAAAGCAGGCTTGCGTCGTTCTTGGGCACAAGCGAAAAGCTGTCAAGTCTGAGACAGCCCTTTGATTCAAAAAAAGAAAGATATTTTTCTCTGATTTCATTCAAACCCATATTTTTCATAATTTCTACAGCCTCTCTGTATGTTAAAATAAATTTATACTGATAAATATCTTATTATTTTACCATTTTTTTCGCATTTAGTCAACACAAAACCGCTATATCCTATAACTTTATTGTAGGTTTGCAATATTTTGTGTAAAGTTTTTTCAGGCTTTGTTTTTTGGGCAAACCTTCATACATATTCCGCAAACCGCACCTCTGCCAATATGCTGAAAGGCCTTTTTCATATAATCGCTGCAGGCCTTGGCATCAATAATCACATCTCTGGGGTCATCAGGCTTCCACTCCTGACCGCTGATTGCCATTGCAGGACAGCTTTCTGCACAAAGACGGCAATCACCGCAGATTGATTTGGGCTCTCTGTTTTCTGTATCAAAAGGACAATCTGTAAGAACTGTTCCCAGTCTCACACGGGGTCCGAACCTTTCCGAAAGAAATAAGCCGCTCTTGCCTATGGTCCCCAACCCCGAAAGAGCTGCCGCATACTTGTGTGAAAAAACACCCTGTAGCCCGTTTACAGATTGAGATGCAGGAATTGCCGCATAATTATAGCCCTCGGCTGCAAGGAGAAGTCCAACCTTCAGCGAAAGATTGTCAATAAAGGTATTTACCGTTCTGTAGTGGTGAAAATATGTATGGGTGGGCTCGTCCGTGATTCCGTCCACCACCGCCGCCGAAAGAGGTACGGCATATGAAATTGCATATCCCAGCCCGAATGGATTTTTGCCTGCATCAAGAATGCAGAAGCCTGCCTCTGATATTCCGTTTTCTTTTAAAAGGTTTGTAATTTTTTCTTTCATTTGTCAAAACTCCGGATTCAACACTTTTTTCAAATAATCCAATGTAGAAAAGCTCCTGTCAAGCTGAAGCTGTATGTATCGCTCACCCAACGCACCAAGGTATTCCACTGTTTTTTCTCCTGCTTCAAAGGAGAAAAGCTTTTTGCTCTCTGCCTCACAGATGTATGTGAGAAGCTGTCTCATTGAGTGCGAAAGCTTTGCACAGCCGGAAACAGCCTCACCGCATTTGCCGCAAAAAAGCTTTCCTTCTGCTAATGAGAGAAACATATCCCCCTCTGTCTCGCCGCATTTTGAGCAGGTCTCAAGCTGTGGCTCGTATCCCGCCACCGCCGCCATACGCCACTCATAAACCGTCTTTATTTTTTCCGCCGTGCATAAATCCCTGTCAAGGGCAAAAAGAGAATTCAAAAGAAGCCTCAGCGCCTCTTCGTCGGGAGCATCCTCAGTGACAGCGTTGTTTGCAATCTCTGCAAAATACGAAGCATATGCCAGCTTTTCTAAAGACGTGCGGATATTCCCGAAGCCCTCAAGCAGAGACATCTCGTTCAGCCTGTATAGCCCCGTTTTTCTTCTGCCCTCATAAACCACAATTTCGCTGTACGCAAAAAGCTGAAGCCCCATTCTCATATGCGATTTGGAGCTTCTTACGTTGTTTGCGATTGCCGAAATTTTTCCAAAATCTCTGGTGATGATGGTAACAATAAGGCTTGTCTCGCTAAATTTTGTTGTTTTTGTTACAATCCCTGCGGTCTTCAAAAGCCCCAAGCTCCTCACCCGCCTCCATATTCTGCACGCCGCTTTGCAGCGTCTTGTACTTCATATATTCCTTAACTCCGCCTGTTTTTTCAAATGCCCTCCAGGCAAGG
This sequence comes from Clostridia bacterium, assembly GCA_045596485.1. Classification (GTDB taxonomy): domain Bacteria; phylum Bacillota; class Clostridia; order Monoglobales; family Monoglobaceae; genus SIG440. The sequence continues at coordinate 11,834 of JAZOCL010000044.1, read as the reverse complement.
TCTGATATTTTTCCCATAAGCTCTTCCTCCGTTACTTCTATTTTGAGGAAAACCTGAGGGTAAAATACTGTCACTTTTAACCATTTCAGCACAGCCCTGCTGTGGCGGAGAGGTCTATTCAAACCCGATTGTATTCAAAAAGCCTTCCTTGTTACACCAGTCCTCCTTGACCTTAACCCAAAGCTCAAGATAAACCTTTGAGCCGAGAAATCTCTCAATATCCTGTCTGGCACGGCTTCCGATTTCCTTCAGTTTGTCGCCCTTCTTTCCGATGACAATCGCCTTGTGGCTCTGCCTCTCGCAATAAATCGCTGCAAGAATCTCGTATGTTCCGTTGTCACGCCTGTGCATTTTTTCAATCTCAACAGCAACGCCGTGAGGAATTTCCTGATTAAGAAGACGCAATGTTTTTTCACGGATAAATTCTGCAACAATCTGGCGTTCCGGCTGGTCGGTAATAACATCCCCCGGGAAGAACTGAGGTCCTTCAGGCAGCAATTCCCTGATTTCTTCAAGCAGCTGTTCAACGTTTGCACCCTTCTGCGCCGAAACAGGTACAATCCCGTGAAAGTCATAAAGCTCCTTGAGCCTGTCCAGAACAGGAAGCAAGCTTAGCTTTGGAACGGTGTCAATCTTGTTCACCACCAAAATAACGGGAGTGCTCCCCTTCTTCAGCCCCTCAAGCGCCTTGCGCTCCTTTTCGTATTCGTTCTCGTGCAGATTGCAGTCCACCACATACAAAAGAACATCAATATCCTGAGTTGCGGTATAGATGTACTTCTCCATCTTTTCACCCAGCCTGTTGTGAGGCTTGTGAATTCCCGGCGTGTCAATAAGAACAATCTGCACATCCTCCTCGGTATGCACACCCAAAATCTTTGTTCTGGTGGTCTGAGGCTTGTTTGAAACAATTGCCACCTTCTCACCAATTATTTTGTTCATAAGAGTTGATTTGCCCGCATTGGGTCTGCCGCAAATGGCTACAAATCCTGATTTCATCCTTTGTGCTCCTTATCCTTCATATAAATAAATCCTGTGCCAAAAGCGGCAAAAATTATCAGATAACCGTAGTTCTCTTTTATGTATTCCCAAACTCTCTGCCAGCCCGAGGGCTCCCAAAACAAGGCTATGGCAACCAAAACCGCTCCCATTGCAAGAACCAGAACCGCAGCTGCCGAACAATCCTTGGCGATTTTTGCATAGGGAGATTTTTCGGGAGAAAGCTTATCCACAACGGCTTCAAGTGCCGTATTCACAAGCTCCGCTGCCATAACACAAAAAGCTGTCAGCGCAAGAATTGCCGCCTCTGTCCGCTCAACACCAAAGACACAGGCAAAATAAATCACCGTGGTATACGCCACAATGTGAACCCTGAAATTCCGCTCGTGAAAAATTGCATAGAGCAAGCCTCTGAAAGCATTTCCAAAGCCAAAGCCCCACTTTTTCATCGCAAAAGCCCCATTTCCTTCAAAATGTCCTCCTGATAGCCGAACATTTCTTCCTCCTCATCAGGTGTCTCGTGGTCATAGCCAAAAAGATGGAGCATCGAATGAACGGTCAAAAAGCCGATTTCACGCTCAAAGGAATGCCCGTATTCCTCTGCCTGTGCCGCCGCACGCTCAAGAGAGATAACAATATCCCCAAGGAGCATTTCGCCATCGGGATTAAAGTCCATATATTCTTCAAGAATATTTCCCTCTTCATCATATTCCAAAAGGGGAAAGGACAACACATCGGTAGCACGATCAATTCTTCGGTGATCACGGTTGAGCTCTCTGATTTCTTCATCATCAACAAACATAAGGCTGATTTCTGCCTTGGTGCCAAACTCAAACTCCATATAGCGAAGCGCCGCCTTCACCGCACTTCTCACAAGGTCGCGGATTTCCTTTGTAACCTTGAATTTTTTTTGATTATTTCTGATAGCTACCTTCATTTGTTCTTCTGCCTTTGCTGTTATTTTTTGCAATTCTCTCACGCTCAATGGTCTTTCGCTCATATGCCTTGACAATTTTCTGAACAAGGGGGTGTCTCACAACGTCTGATTCGCTGAGATACATAAATTCAATTCCCTCAACATTTTTCAGAACAATTTCCGCATCCCGAAGTCCCGATTTTTTGTCTCGGGGAAGGTCAATCTGCGTAACGTCACCCGTCACTACAATCTTTGACGAAAATCCCATACGGGTCAAAAACATCTTCATCTGTTCGGGAGTTGTGTTCTGTGCCTCGTCAAGAATGATAAAGGCATCGTCAAGGGTACGACCTCTCATATAAGCAAGGGGCGCAACCTCAATGAGCCCTCTCTCAATGTTTTTGTGAAAGGCCTCTCCCCCCAGCATATCCCCAAGTGCGTCATAAAGGGGTCTTAGATAAGGGTCAACCTTGTCCTGCATATCCCCGGGCAGAAAGCCCTGCGACTCCCCTGCTTCAACAGCAGGGCGTGTGAGGATAATTTTGCTGACCTCCTTGTTTTTGAAGGCCTTAACCGCCATAGCCACCGCAAGATAGGTCTTTCCCGTTCCTGCAGGACCGATTCCGAAAACAATTGAATTCTTCTCGATTGCCGAAATATATTTTTTCTGACCCAGAGTTTTTGCACGGATGGGAGTTCCTCTTGAGGTTATGCAAACGCAGTCCTGACCAAGGGTTTCAAGCTCTTCGTCGTTTCCTTCTTCAATCTGCGACATAACATAACGAACCTCCTGCTCGCCTATGGCAGTTCCGTTCACCGCCATTGCCAGCAGATTGTTTATAACTCTTGTTGCCTTGTCAACTGCCCCGGGCTCGCCGCCCACCTTAATTTCTGAGCCACGGTTAATAACCGCAACGTCAAAGGACTTTTCGATAAGACGGATGTTCTCGTCAAAATTCCCGAAAAGATTTATAAGCAGCTCCATTCTTTCAACTTCAATATGTCGTTCCATAGGAAAATCCTTTCTCGTCGGTTGTTAAAAGCTTCAACAAAACAAGTAAATTTGTCTATTCTTCATCTATTGTATCATACCCCAAATTCTCGATTTTGTCAATTGTTCTTTGCTTTGCAATATCCTCACGGCAAAGGTATTCCACCGTAACCTCAACCCCGCGGTCACCCACCTCCAAATAGGTGAGAATCCTGTCAATAATTTCCGCATCCTGAGGAATTTCTCTGTCCAGAGTCTCAGACAGCTCACGGTTCCCCGTTTCAAGAGCTTCTTCAAGGCTTCGTATGCGTTTTTGGGGTGTATATTCAAAAAAACTCTCCTTTGTCACAAACAATGAAGGAATCACCGACAGGGGAGCTTTATACTCTGTGGTCTCCTGGGATTTGTCACAAAATTCAAAGGGCTGAGCGTCTTTCATAAACAGCTTAAGCTTTTTGCCAAAAACCGAAAGGGTGTATCGTTTTTTTTCATTTCCTGTATATATTTTCTCTGTAATTTCAAAAGGATATTCACTTGTTTTTTTATAGCTTGTTTCGGCATATATTTCGCCAAAGGAATGAACATATCTGATTCCCTTCACCTGACTGTCAACCACACCGCTGACAAGAAGGTCGCCTTCTTCCACAAGCTGATTGGGCTTCACAAGGGTTTGACCGTTTTTAACCTCCAGAAGCCTGATAATTCCGCTCCGCTCCGCCACAATATCGCAGGGAACATCTCTGTCAGCAGCGATTTCGGTATCAAGCCGCTCCTTCACCTCAATATACGCCCTTGAGCCCTTGATGTTCACCCCAATCCAGGCTAAATCGTCAAAGCTTGTCATCATCTGATTTTTTATCAAGGTATCGTCAAGCCTCTTCACGGCTGCCCCGTAATGAAGCCCAAAGCCCTCAAGAGCCCTCTCAAGAGCAGCAGTTTCAATTCTCTCATTTCCCGAAATATCAATCCCCACAATATGAGTGGAAAGATACCACAAAATAAGGGCTGCAGCTCCGATACCGCCCAAAACCGCCTTGCGTTTTCTGTAACGGTGCAAAAGAAAGGGCAGCCCCTGTCGCCTGTGTATTGAAATGCGGGTTCTGGTCTTTCGGGCAATATGCCTCAATTCCCGAAAGCCCTTGATGCTCACCGATGCAAAGATTTTATCTTCGCCCATTCGCCGAACATCCCTAAGATAAATTCCCCGACGCATACAAACATTGAGAAATCTCTCGCAGAAGGGTCCTTCGGCACAGATAACCACATACCCCTTGATATATCCCACGGTTTTTTCAATGGGCATCCCTTTCCTCCTCCCTTCCGAACTCCATTTTTTGAATTTTCCCTGTGATGAAAAGCATTTCACGGGTTATGCTTTTTATCTCAAGCTCCCTTCCCGAAAACCTGAGCCCACAGGGATTCGATTCAAGAACAATTTTGCTTTCGGTATATTCTGAAATTGCTTTATAATTTTCAACCACAACCTCACGGCTGCCCACAAACACAATCTTGGGAACATCCAGAACAATCTCCTTTGAGGCCTCAAGATTATCTGCCATACGCTCTCTGAGGGTGGGTTTTTCCGCCTTTTCGGTTTTCTTTTTTCTCATATCTAAATCACCCATTAAAGTTTATGCCTAATTTTTTTCAATAATGAATAGATATATATTACATTCTTCATTATCTTCCGGGGTATCAAACAATGAAAAAACTTATCAAACTCATATTTCTGGGCTTAACCCTTTATCTCACCATTCAGCTTGTAACAAACCCCAAGCCCTGTCTTGAAGCGGCAAAAAACGCCATAGACCTGTGTCTGAGCACGGTAATTCCAAGTCTGTTCCCCTTTTTTGTGTGTAGTGGCCTTCTTTCGGCTTTGGGCTTTGCCGCCCTTTGCAGCCGTATACTGTCTCCCCTGATGCGACCGCTCTTTAACCTTCCCGGCTCAGGTGCTCTGACCTTTGCACTTGGGATTCTCAGCGGCTATCCAATCGGTGCTGCCACCGCCGCCGAGCTTTATCTGTCAGGTCAATGCACAAAAACCGAGGCCGAGCGTATGCTTGCCTTCTGCAACAATTCAGGACCTCTTTTTGTCATAGGCGTGGTGGGCAGCGGCTATTTGAAAAACCCTGCCTTGGGAGCTATCCTCTATGCCTCCCACATAATTTCGGCTATGCTTGTGGGAATAGTCTTTCGATTTTACAAAACTTCAGCTCCGACTCGACCCCTTCTTCCTCCCACAGCCCTTGCAAACAAAAAAACCGCTCTGTTCTCATTGGGCGGCATAATTGACAGCTCTGTATTTTCAATTTTGAAGGTCTGCGGCTTTGTGATATTCTTTGCGGTGCTTGCAGCCACTCTTCCAAGCAATCCCATTCTTTATTCATTCATCGAAATTACGGGCGGCATAAAAGCGCTGTCGCAGTATGACGGAGCATTGCTTTATCCCCTGATTTCATTCTTCCTTGCATTTTCGGGACTGTCGGTAATGTGTCAGGTATGGGCAATCACAAGCTCCCAAGAGCTGTCCCTGACGCCCTATGTTCTTGGCAAACTACTTCAGGGAGTTTTTTCATTTGGAATAACAAAGCTCCTACTACATCTATTCCCATTATCGCAGCAAACCTTTCTGCAGGAAGCACCAAATTTTCTGTCAAACTATACACCACTCGCTTTGAGCTTTTCTTCGGTTACAGCTTCGCTTTTTGCAGCCCTTTTACTAATTTTGCTTATACTGCCCCGAGCCCTGAAAAAAGGCTAATATTCCAAAAACAAAAAGACCGTCTTTTGACGGTCTCTCTTTCATTAATATTTCGGGGGGCTGTATCTGGTGCTTCTGCGGCGCTTGCTTTTGCTCTTTTTCAGTGCTCTCACAAAGCCCGCAACAATCAGAACAACAAATCCCAGAGCCAAGCCAAGAAGGGTGTATACCACAATCTTCACCGTCTTGAAACTCCACAGCCATTCAAAAAATGCCGAAATAAACCACAGAAAATGTCTGTCTATCTCAACGGTGGAAATCAGGTTGACCTCGCCCACCTTATTGCCCTCATAATTGAAAACGGCTTTTCCGATAACCTGACCCGAATATATGGGTGCATAAACCTTTTCAGGAATTTCGGTAACAACCTCCACCTTCTCAACATCGCCGCCGTTGGGAAACAGCGCATCAAGATTTTCTTCGGCAGAAAGCAGAATATGGTCGGTTCCGTCTGCCGCCTGCTTCACTCTGACCTCACCAAAAATATCGTCACGCTTTGCAAGCCTTTGTGCCGAAAAATCAGTAAGACCGTGCTCCAAAACAGCCTTTGACTCGTCGTGAGACACCGCAAGGTCTGTTGCATTAAAGATTACGCCAATAACCGATTTGTCGCCTTTTTCGGCAGATGACACCAAGCAGTAGCCTGCTTCTGATGTGGAGCCTGTTTTGATTCCCGTTGCATAGTCATAGAAATAATAAGGATACCTCATTCTTGAAACCAGATTATTTGTGTTGATAAAATATCTCTTTTCAGACATATTTGTTGCAGGAAGATAAATATGAGCACATTCAACAATCCCCCTGAAGGTATCGTTTTTCATTGCCTCAAGTGCCATTTTTGCCATATCCCTTGCAGTTGTGAAATGCTGAGGGTCGTGAAGCCCGTGAGGATTCACAAAGTGCGTGCTTTCAAGCCCCAGCTCCTTTGCCGTTGCGTTCATTTTTTCAACAAAGGCATCAATGGAGCCTGCAATTCCTTCAGCAATGGCAGCCGCCGCATCATTGCCCGACGCAATCAGCAGTCCCTCCAAAAGATTTTTGAGGGGCATTTCTTCCCCTACCTTCAGTGCAATGCTGCTACCGTCAGCGGCAAGGGTGTCATAGGCTCCCTGAGAAAGCACCAGAGACTGCTCAAGACTTATCTCGCCCCTTTCAACTGCATCAAGTGCAACGATTGCCGTCATAATCTTTGTAGTGCTGGCAGGAAACATAACCTTGTCCCCATTTTTCTCGAACAGAAGATTTCCCGTGTTTCCGTCAATAAGAATTGCAGCTTCAGCCGTTATTGCAGGCTTTTCAGCCAAAACAGGCTCAAAGCCCTGGCACAGACAGCCTGCCAAAAGGACTGCCGCCAGCAGCTGATGCCATATTCGGTTATAAGAAATTTTCTTCTTATCCTTCATTTTTCTGTTTGTTCCTCTCGTTTATTCTTTGGGAAGCCTTCCCTCACGTTCAAGCTTTTCACGCTCCGCCTGCGAAAGACGAATATACTCGGGAACCAGCCTTCCGTATTCCACAGTATCACCCGCCTTCAGCTTTTCAAGACCGATTTCGGCAACCGCTCCTGCAAGATTAAGGTTTGTAACCTTCGGAGCAAAAAATGCCATATTTCCAAGTGCCGCCTTGATTTCAGCTTCAAATACCAAGGTCGCGTCTCCCATAAAAAGCACCCTTTTGCCAAAAGACAGCAGCTCACCAATGAGCTCATCAAGAGCAAGGGCTCGGTCATCGCAAAGCCTTTCGGGGCTTCTTCCGCCCTGAAACAAAGCGTTATAAACCTGATTTCTCCTTGCGTCAAGCACGGGAGCAATTATTCCGTCAAAATACTTTGACGAATAAGCAAGAGCCTCAAGAGTCGATACCGCAACGCAGGGCTTGTCTGCCGCCTGTGCCATTGCCTTTGCCGTTGCCACTCCAATCCGCACCCCCGTAAAGGAGCCGGGACCCACAGCCGCCGCAAAGGCATTAATCTCCATGGGGTCAACCTCTGCCGCCCTAAACATCTGTTCAATCTGAGGCATCATTATCTGTGAATGTGTTTTGTTCTGATTTATCACCGTCTGGGCAACCATAATTTTTTCATTCATAATCGCCGCAGTTGCTGCCATACAGCAGGTGTCAATTCCAAATACCAGCATTTTATCTCTCCGTTTTTTCAATCAAAATCTCTCGGTAGTCCTCACCCATTTGGGGGTTTTTTTCAATTCTCACCAAAAAATAACCCTTGGGCAGCACCCTTTCAATGTTTTGAGCCCACTCGATTATGCAAACACCGTCGCCGAAAAAGTAATCATCCATCCAGTCGCACTCATCGGGGCTCACATCCTCAAGGCGGTATGCATCAAAGTGAAAAAGGTTCAGGCTTCCATTATATTCATTAACAATGGTGAAGGTGGGGCTCGAAACGTCCCCTTCAATCTCAAAGAACTCCGCAATACCCTTTGTGAATGCTGTTTTCCCTGCTCCAAGATCGCCCACAAGGGCAATAATGCTGCCAGGAACAAGTTCTTTGGCGAATTCCTTTGCAATTTCTTTTGTTTCGCCCTCGCTGCGGCTCACAAACTTTTCCATCTGCTCACGGTGTCCTTTCGAAAATATTCGTATATATTTATTTTACCTATATTTAGTTGCAAAGTCAATACAAAACTATTGAATTTTGTTTTCTTTTATTGTATACTGATTCTAGACAGAAGCGAAATGACCGAAAAAATTACATACAGAAAGGCAATGAACAAAATGGTAAAAACAAGAGTTGACAAGCATAACTACTATCTTGATATAGCCGAAACGGTGATTGAAAGAGGAACCTGCCTCCGCCGCAACTTTGGCGCAATCATTGTGAAAAACGACGAAATCGTCTCCACAGGCTACACAGGTGCACCCCGAGGCCGCCAAAACTGCACAAACCTGGGGGTTTGTGTCCGCGAAAAGCTGGCAATCCCCAGAGGCGAACGCTACGAGCTGTGCCGCAGCGTTCACGCAGAAGCAAACTGCATCATCAGCGCTCAGCGCCGTGATATGATTGACTCAACCCTCTATCTGGTGGGCAAGGACTACAACACAGGCGAGCTGGTAGAAAACACCTCAAGCTGCTCAATGTGCAAGCGAATGGTAATCAACGCAGGCATCAAGCAGGTGGTTATCCGTGACACACCCATAGAATATCACATTGTTGACGTTGAAGACTGGATAAAAAACGACGAATCAATCGAAGGCGTTTTCGGTTATTAAGTAATCATCACAAAAAGCAAGCAACGGCAAGGAAAACATCGAATTTTCCTTGCCGTTTAATTTTAAGCTTCTCGGTTTGTCGAAAATCGCCAAACCCGTCACATTAACATTTAAGCTTTTCCGCAAAATTGAATGCAGAAAAGGGGAAACCGACCCCGAATTTCAGGGGTGGTATAATTTATTTTTTTGCTGCAACAGACTCACCTTCAAAGAACTGCCGCTCCACGGTTATGGTGTGCTTTGAAACTCCGCAGGGCTTTGCCAGAATTCGGTAAAGCAGATGGATTGTCTCGGAGCAGATTTCCTCAAGCTGCATCTTTATGCAGGAGAGCTGCAGACTTCCGTAAGGTACACCGCTTATGTCGTTGAGGCACACCACCGAAACATCCCCGGGAACCTTTATCTTTTCTTCGTTAAGACGCTGCAAAATTCCCACAGCAATATGGCTATATGCCGCAAAAATTGCAGTCGGCAGCGTTCCTCTCTTTATCATTTCGTCAATTCCGTAATATCCGCAGTCGTTAAATCGGTATTCATTCACCGAAACGTGCTTGGGATGAATTGCAACACCGCAGCGTGCAGCCGTATTGCGGAACTGTTCAAACTCTTTAACCGTATATTTCTCTCCCACAAACCCAAAGCTTTGGTGTCCGTATCTCTTCAAAAGATTTATGCTTTGACTCAGAGCATCTCCCATATCCGCATAAATGGCGTGCACGTCACCGTTATCCTTGTCAAGGCTAATCTGAATTATGGGAACATCGGTTGCCGCCTTGATTTTTGCCACAGGCTCAACTACAATAATTCCGTCTACGCGAGCAAAATTTGCATAATAATCCACAAGCTCCTCCTGCTTGTCGGGTGAAAAATTGCTCACCGAAAGCAGCATTGTTCCGCCCCTTTGGGTAATTCGCCCCTCCAGAAAGGTTGCCATTTCAGCATACTGATTTCCCAGCATTTCAGGGCAAATCACCGCAATGACCTTTTTGTTGTATTTCGGCTTATAGTATTTTTCGTAGCAGCCGGTCTCTTTTGCAATCTGCATAATGAGAGCCTTTGTTTCGCTGCTGATTTCGGGACTGCCCGAAAAAGCCTTCGAAACCGTGGATACAGCCACATTCGCCATTTTTGCTATCTTTGCAAGAGTCACACAAACACCCCCGAAAATTTTCGTAAACTATCAACTTCAAGGCTGATAATATGGTCAGTATAACACAATGACAGTCATATTTCAAGGGTTTTTCGCATTTCGAAAATTTTTCGTAAATCTTAGGGTTGACAAGGAAGTTTTTCAAATATATAATCGGTTGCATAAAGAGTAATGCGGTGAGTGGTGCCGCAAAGTTTTGGTCAAAACTTTGGCAGAAAGGTAAGGGAAGCTGTTATGAAAGCAATTATAAATGCAACACTTGTTATGCCCGACCACTACATTCCCGATGCAACCTTGATTATCGAAGATGACAGAATTGTTGATTTCGGAAGAAAGCTGGCGGTTCCCGACGGTGCCGAAATCATAGATGCAAAGGGCAATTTTGTGGGTCCTGGTCTCATTGACATACACACACACGCCGACGGTGATACATATTTTCACGACGACCCCATAAAGTGCTCACGCACTCTCATCGACCACGGCGTTACGTCGGTTCTCCCTGCGCTGTTTTACAGTATGAACAAGCAGGAGCACCTTGACGCAATCAAAAAATATAAGGACGCAATTGCAAAGGGCGAATGTCAGAACATTATCGGCGTTTATATGGAAGGTCCTTATCTCAACCCCGACTTCGGCTGTGACAAAGAGAAGAACGTCTGGAAGGACGCAATTGTGGAAAAGGATTATACCGATGTTGTTGAAGCCGCAAAGGATTTTGCAAAGGTATGGTGCGTCGCTCCCGAGAGAGAAGGCATTCTTGACTTTGTAAAATACGTTAAGCGCGAAATTCCCGAGATTGTGTTCTCGGTTGCACATTCCGAGGCTACTCCCGAACAGATTGAGGCGCTTATGCCCTACGGTCTAAGGCTCGGAACTCACCACACCAACTCAACAGGAACTCTGGAAAATTATCCCGAGGTTCGCGGCGTATGCGTTGACGAAACAGTTAACTACAATGACGGAATTTATGCAGAGCTCATCTGCGACTCCTTCGGTGTTCACGTTCACCCCTATATGATTCGTCTTGTGAAAAAGATAAAAGGACAGGATAAGATTATTCTTATTGCCGACTCCTTTGTTGCCGACGGTCCTCCTCTCCCCGGTCTTGAGGAAGCCTTCGACATCAACTTTGACTGGGTCGGCGACATTGCCGGCTCAAAGCTGACTCTGGACGTTGCCTGCCGCAATATGATGGTTCACACTGGCGGCTCAATCTGTGACGTATTCAAATATGCGTCGCTGAACCCTTCACGCCTTTTGAATATGCCCGAAATCGGACAGATTAAAAAAGGCAATTTTGCGAACCTAATCATTGTTGATCAATGGTTTAATGTTAAAAATACTATATTAAAAGGAGAAATTTTGAAATGAACAATTTTATTACTGACCCGGCAACGAAATTTGATTTTCAGCCACATGAATTTGTTCCTTTTAAGGACAAGAAGGTTTGCGATTACGTTCGCAGCCTCAGCGGCAAGGGCCTGGAAAAGAGAGAGGCTTGGTGGCATCCCGAATTTAACGTAAAAGTTATGATGAACCCCCATCCTGTTCTCATTGCAACACTTTTCTCACGCCTTAAGGCTGCATCAGAAGCAGGTAAGAGCTTCACTATGATCCTCGGCAACCCCGAACCCGATACATACCCTCCTCTTGCACAGCTCATCAATTATTTCGGCATCGACTGTAGCAAGGTTCACCTTGTGGCAGAAGATGAATGGGCAGATGAATCAGGCAACATCGCTCCTATTACATACGAAGCAGGCTTTGCACATTCTATGATTAAGTA
>JAZOCL010000043.1:0-7810 GCA_045596485.1 Clostridia bacterium | reverse complement strand
TTTGATATGAGAGTTTTGATGGCAACAATGCAGTTGGATATAGGCGGAGCGGAAACTCACATTGTGGAGCTTTCAAAGGCTCTGGCACGCCGTGGAGTTGAGGTTTATGTTGCCTCAAAGGGCGGTGCATATGTGAAGGAGCTTGAAGAGGCGGGGATAACCCATTTTGAGGTGGCTCTTCACAACAAGGCAATCGGTTCCCTTGTCAGTGCCTACAAAAAGCTTGAAAGGATTATTCTGGACTACAAAATTGATGTGGTTCATGCTCATGCAAGAATTCCCGGATTTTTGTGCGGACTTCTGCAAAAAAAGCACGGGTTCAGGTTTGTTACAACAGCCCATTGGGTTTTTAACACCAGATTCCCCTTCAATCTTTTGAGCAATTGGGGCGACAGGTCTCTGGCGGTCAGCGACGATATAAAAAAATACCTTATTGACAATTACGGATGTGAGGCTGACAATATCAGGGTCACAATAAACGGCGTTGATATGGAAAAGTTCTCCGAGGACGTTGATTTTTCAGGGATTGCCAAGGAATTTGATTTTGGCGAAAACAAAACAAGGATTGTTTATGTCAGCAGAATGGATGTTGACCGCAGCTTTGCGGCACACAAGCTTATTGAGGCTGTTCCCGACCTGGCGGCAAGGATACCCAATCTTGAGGTGGTTATTGTCGGCGGCGGAAACGATTTTGACAAGATAAAGGAAGAAGCTGAGGCTATGAACGAAAAGCTCGGCGAAAGACTTATAATTATTACGGGCGGACGCACCGATATAAACAGATTTGTGGCATCGGGCGATGTTTTTGTGGGTGTGAGCCGTGCGGCTCTTGAGGCAATGGCGTGCCGCAAGCCTGCGATTATTGCAGGAAACGAAGGATATATCGGGGTTTTTGATGAGACACGGCTGCAGAGTTCGATTGATACCAATTTCTGCTGCCGAGGCTGTGAGATGACTACGATGGAGCGGCTTCGTGACGACCTTCTCGCCATTCTTGCTCCCGAAAACGGCGGGCTGCGAAAGAAGCTTGGTGACTTTTCAATTGAAACGGTGGAAAAGTATTATTCGGTTGAGACCATGGCAAACGATGCTCTCAAGATGTATATTTCAATCATTAAGGATTCAAAGATAAACGAAGTTGACATTGAAGAATTTGCCGATATTGAAAGATACCTTCCTCACGGAAACAGCAAAAGGGATATTGATGTGATGATTTCTGGGTATTACGGCTTTCACAACAGCGGTGACGATTCCATTCTTTCGGCAATTGTCAGCAGCCTGAGAGAAAAATGTCCTAACATTTCAATTACCGTATTGTCACGAAAGCCTGCCGAAACGGCAAAAATTCACGGAGTTAACTCAATTGACAGATTTAACTTTTTGAGAATCTTTTCGGTGCTGAGACGGACAAAGCTTCTTATCAGCGGCGGCGGCAGCCTTTTGCAGGATGTAACCAGCTCGAAATCTCTCTTTTATTATCTCACTGTGATGAGAATGGCAAAGCTTTGCGGCGCAAAGGTAATGCTCTATGCCAACGGAATCGGTCCCATTATGAAGAAGGGAAATCTGAGACACGTTAAAAAGGCGGTGAACAGAGCCGACCTTGTGACCCTTCGCGAAAAGGCGTCAAAGGAGGAGCTGCAGCCCATTCTTGAAGAAAATGTTCCTGTTTTTGTTACTGCAGATCCGGTCTATGCTCTTGAAAACGGCAGCGAGGATAAGGTTATGGAGGCAATCTGCAAGGCAGGTGTTGCAGAGGGTAAGGATCTTTTTGTGATTGCGCTCAGGTCGTGGAAGAATTCCGACAGGGAAATTGTGAAGAAAATTGCGGAATTTGCAGACAAGGTTTTTGAAAATCACGGACTTGTTCCCCTTGTGGTGCCTATGCAGGATATTTATGACAAGGAAATTTCGACACAGATTGCCAAGGAAATCAAGTGCGACTGCGGACTTTTGGAGTGTGGTCTGCCTCCAAGAATTATGTTGGGCATCGTGGGGAAGGCAAAGTTCGTTGTAGGGATGAGACTTCATACGCTGATTTATGCGGTGAAGAACAATGTTCCCGCCATTGCCCTTGATTATGACCCAAAGGTTGATGCGGTTATGGAATCCGCGGGACAGAAGTTCTCGATGAAGGTGGAATCTGTTGACGTGTCAAGGCTTTGTGAGTTTGCAGATGAAATTATGACAAATCGTGAAGAAATCAGCAGAGAGCTTGCCGAAAAAAGCGGACAGTATAAGCTTCTTGCGGACAAGAATGTTGAAATGGCAGTTGGACTTTTGAGATAGCGGAAGTGGGCAGAAGCCGAGAAAACGGCTTCTGCTTTCTCGTTGTAATCTCAATATGAAAGTGAAAATCAAAAAAGCAATACAATTTCGCCAGATGTGACGAAGCTGTATCGCTTTTCTTTTTTGAGAAAAAATAATTAAAACTCTTCTTCTGAAAAATCAGCCAAAGATTCTTCGTACTTTGCGAGAATCATGTCCTGAAGAAGTTCTCTCATTTCGGCGTTGATAGGATGTGCGATATCCTTGAATTCGCCATCCGGAGTTTTTCTGCTGGGCATAGCAATAAAGAGCTTTTCCTGACCTGAAATAACCTTGATGTCGTGCACAACAAAAGCATCGTCAAATGTAACGGAAACCACCGCTTTCATTCGTCCCTCCGCGTTGATTTTTCTGACTTTAATGTCAGTGATTTGCATAAAATGCACCCACCTTTGTAAATTTGTGTATATAAAATTAATTTTTTACGTATAGAATTTCTTCATTAATAATATAATACGTATATTGATATATTTTTGAAACTGTGTTAAAATGTTCTTATAAACCCATTAAGGAGATGAATGTTTTGAAAAATACCAGCTTTTTCGAACTCCCTGAAAATGCATATATACATATGGTCGGCATCGGCGGAATCAGTATGAGCGCTCTTGCTTTTATGCTGAGGCACTTTGGCTATACCGTGTCGGGCTCTGACAGAACTGAAACAAAAATAACCGCACATCTTGCTGACGAAGGCTTTAAAATCACAATCGGACACGGTGCTGACGGTGTTTCGGACCCTGATTTGGTATGCTATACCGCTGCAATCCCTAAGGACAACCCTGAGCTTGTGAAGGCAAGGTCGTTGGGGATTCCTGTTATGGAGCGTGCCGAGCTGCTTGGGCAGCTTATGAAAAAATTCAGGTTCCCCGTTGCAGTTGCAGGAACGCACGGAAAAACCACCACAACATCAATGTTGTCGCTGGTTCTTATTGAAGCCGGTCTCGACCCCACAATATTGGTTGGAGGAGAGCTATCGCAAATCGGCGGCAACTATAAAATCGGCAAGGAAGATTACCTAGTCTTTGAAGCCTGCGAATATGTTGAAAGCTTCCTGCATTTTAATCCGTTCGTTTCAGTAATAACCAATGTGGAAGAAGACCACCTTGATTATTTTACTGATATTAATCATATTATATCAGCTTTTGAAAAATTTACAAGACTAAATGCACCCAGTGGTTGTATTATTGTTTGTTCTGACGATAAAAACTGTGAAACTGTTGTGCAAAATAGCAATAAAAAAGTGGTAAAATACGGCATAATTAGTAAAAATAACGATTTTTATGGCGAAAACATTCGAGTTAACGCTGACGGACGCACAGAGTTTGACGTATATGCCTATGGCGAAAAGGTGACCTCGGTTGCTTTGTTTATGCCCGGTGAACACAATGTGCGAAATGCGCTTGGAGCTTTTGCTGCCGCATCGGTTTTGGGCATTGACCCAAAGACAATCAAGGCAGGGCTTGAGAGCTATATGGGAACAAAGCGACGCTTTGAAACCCTGGGCACTGTTCAGGGAATTACGGTTGTTGACGATTATGCGCATCATCCCACAGAGATTGAAAGCTGCCTTAAGGCTGCAAGGTCGGCGGCAAAGGGAGATGTGTGGTGTGTATTTCAGCCCCACACCTATTCGAGAACAAAGGCCTTTACGGCGGATTTTGCAAGAGCCCTCAGCCTTGCGGACAAAACCATTGTGGCAGATGTTTATCCTGCCCGTGAAAAATATGACGGCACAATTCATTCCTGTGATGTGGTTAGGCTTATGGAAAACGGGGTTTATATGAATGATTTTGGTGCAATCGAGAGATATGTTCTCAAAAACGCAAAGCCCGGTGATATGGTTATCACCATGGGTGCAGGGGATATTTTCAAGCTGGGATACTCCTTGGTGAAGAAATAAATGAAAAATGCAGCGCTGTGAGGCGCTGCTTTTTGATGTATTTATATAATATTTTCTTCCACTCGTATTTTTTTGTTTTCAATGTAGATATGCTTGTTGCAGATGCTCATAGCTGCGTGCTTGTGCGAGATTATTACGCAGGTTTTGTCTTTGAGGCTTCGGATGTTCTGCAGAAGCTTTTCTTCGGTGGCTTCGTCAAGGGCAGAGGTGGCTTCGTCAAGAAGGATTATTGGTGCATCCGAAAGGATTGCACGGCATACCGCAAGACGCTGAACCTGACCCTCAGAGAGCCCCAGACCCTTTTCGCCCACGTAGGTGTCGAGACCCTCGGGGAGATTTTTGATAAAGTCTGCGGCGCAGCTTATTTCGGCTGCTGCCATAATTTCCTCATCGGTGGCGTTGGGACGAACCATTGAAACCGCCTCACGGATTGTTCCTGAAAGAAGAAGATTTCCCTGTGGAACATAGGAGAAAAGCGGTCGTGAAAATTTGCCTACATTCAGCTCCTTGTTTTGCATCTTGAGATAAATTCTGCCGCCCTGAGGGGTCAGAACCCCCAACAGAAGCTTGATGAGGGTACTCTTTCCAATTCCAGAGATTCCTGCAACAACGGCGAAGTCGCCTTTTTCTATGGTAAGGCTTGCGTTTTCAAGGACAATATCTCTGCTATAGCCAAATGAGAGATTTTCAAAGCATAATGCCTGAAGGTGAGCGTAGGCGGCTCTGGCGTCCAGAGGTGTCTGCTCTTCGCCCTCGTCAGGAAGGTCGCAGACTTCAATAATACGCTCCGAGGATGCCAGAATGGAATAATATTGCGGCACAACCCCCGAAAGACTTGCAAAAGGAGACTGAATTTGATTTACGAGCTGCAAAATTGCGGTGAGAGTACCAAAGGTGATTGTTCCCAAAAACAGTCGGTAGGAGCTCCACACCAGAGCATAAAGTGAACCGATGCTGAAAATCATACTGAGTCCTGAGGTAGAGAAAATTGTCAGGTTACGACGAACCATCTGTGCCTTGAAGTTGTCCTCCTGAAGGTCTGCGGCAGCTTGAGAAATTTTTTCCTCGATGCCAAACACCTTTATCATCAGAAGACTGCCCAAGGATTCCTGAAAGAAGGAGCGAACCTTGGCTTCGGTTTCCTGAACATGCTTGTGGGTGCTCTTTAAAACCTTTCGGAAGGCGCTGATGACAATAAGCAGAATTATGCCGCCCACAAGAAAGATGAAAGCAAAGTTCGGGTCAAGGCGTGTCAGGGAGTAAAGAGCATAAACAAGACCAACCAAAAGTGCCAGAACACTTGGGATGAGCGAAAGAATTCCGCTTGAAATCACAGATACATCGTGGTTGATTCGGGTCATCAGGTCGCCTGTATGGTAGGCGGTTGCTGCCTGATAATCCTTTTTGAGCAAAGTGGTGAAAATATTGTTGCGAAACCTTAGCCGAAGCCGTGCACCGATTCTTGCCTCCATCGACTGACCGATAAGACGAATGGCAATTTGCGCAACGATGATGGTCAAAAGCTTGATTGCCGCAGCAATCAAGCCGTCAAAATTCTTTGCAACGGCTGCATCAATAACAACCCTGGAGGTCAGAGCAAACACAACCCCCAGAACTGTCAGGGAGCATCTGAGAATTGCCAGAATAACAATTGACAAAAGCTGAGGCCTTGAGTGGGAATAGAGCCACTTTAATGTAGTTTTATCTTTCATTGTATCACCCGTTCAAAATTAAGCTGACTTTAGTTTAGCATAATAAGTCGATTTAGTCAACTCCCAAGAGGCTTGGAGCCCCCTGTTTTCGGGGGTTGAAGTGTTTATTGAAACACTTTTTTATATATTGTTCGGTTTTCTATTGACAGAGTGGGAATTTTACTATATAATGTTTTTGCGACTTTTTCAGAACACAAGATATTGTGGTTTAATAGATTAAGGCAGAGGAGGTAAATTTTATGAAGATTATCAAGAGAAACGGCGCTGAAGAAAACTTCAATGAGGAGAAAATTCTTGTTGCCATAACCAAAGCCAATGAGTCGGTTGGCGAGGATGTTCGAATGACTGAGCTTCAGATTAAACGTATAACCGAGTCTGTGGTGATTTCGTGCGAGGCTTTGGGCAGAGCTCCTTCGGTTGAGGAGATTCAGGACCTTGTGGAAAAAAAGATTATGGCTCACGGAGCCTTTGAGGTGGCAAAGAGCTACATTACATATCGCTACACCCGCTCGCTTGTGCGCAGAAGCAACACAACCGACAACAAAATTCTTTCGCTTATTGAATGTAACAACGAAGAAGCAAAGCAGGAGAATTCAAACAAGAATCCTGTGGTGAACTCCACCCAGCGTGACTATATGGCAGGTGAGGTTTCAAAGGACATTACTAACAGAATTCTTTTGCCTCAGGATATTGTTGAGGCTCACAATGAGGGACTTATTCACTTTCACGATTCCGACTATTTTGCACAGCATATGCACAACTGCGATCTTGTGAACCTCGAGGATATGCTTCAGAACGGAACGGTTATCACGGGAACACTCATTGAGCGACCCCACAGCTTTTCAACCGCCTGCAACATTGCAACACAGATTATTGCACAGGTGGCTTCAAACCAGTACGGCGGTCAGTCAATTTCGCTTACACATCTTGCGCCCTTTGTGCAGGTTTCACGTGAGAAGCTTCGCAGACAGGTGAAGGCGGAGATGGAGGCTCTTGGCGTTGAAATAACAGAAGAACAGCTTTCGGGAATGACCGAAAAGCGTGTCCGTGAAGAAATTCGGCGAGGGGTTCAGACCATTCAGTATCAGGTGGTGACCCTGCTTACAACAAACGGACAGGCACCTTTTGTTACGGTGTTTATGTATCTTGGCGAGGCTGAGGACGAGCAGACAAAGAACGACCTTGCGTTGATTATCGAAGAAGTGCTTTTGCAGCGCTATCAGGGTGTGAAGAACGAAAAGGGAATCTGGGTTACACCTGCCTTCCCCAAACTTATTTATGTTCTTGAAGAGGACAACATTCACGAGGCTTCAAAATATTGGTATCTTACCGAGCTTGCGGCGAAGTGTACCGCAAAGAGAATGGTTCCCGACTACATTTCAGAAAAGAAAATGCTCGAGCTGAAGGTTGACAAAAACGGCGAGGGTCATTGCTATACCTGTATGGGTTGCCGCAGCTTTTTGACGCCATATGTTGATGAAACCGGAAAGCCCAAGTATTACGGAAGATTCAATCAGGGCGTTGTTACAATTAACCTCGTTGACATTGCTCTTTCGTCGGGGGGTGACAAAGAAAAGTTCTGGAAGATTTTTGACGAGAGACTTGAGCTTTGTTACAGAGCACTTATGTGCCGTCACGAAAGATTAAGAGGTACCCTCTCAGATGCCGCACCTATCCTTTGGCAGTATGGTGCACTTGCACGACTTAAAAAGGGCGAGAAGATTGATCCGTTGCTTCATGATGGATATTCGACAATTTCGCTCGGCTACATCGGACTTTATGAGGTTACAAAGATTATGAAAGGCGTAAGCCACACAACCGCAGAGGGGCAGGAATTTGCTCTTCGTGTCATGAAGCGTCTGCGCAAGGC
>JAZOCL010000042.1:0-2580 GCA_045596485.1 Clostridia bacterium | reverse complement strand
GGCCCTCGGCTTTGCTTCGTGTAAACCGATTCTGTTTGCTTTCGGTGCCAGTGACGAATCTTTTGTGTATGCAAGGGATTATCTGAATATCTATCTTATCGGCACTGCTTTTTCTATGTTTGCGACAGGTATGAACGGATACATAAACGCCCAGGGTTATCCTAAAACAGGAATGGTATCGGTTATTCTCGGAGCAGTTGTGAACATTGTTCTTGATCCCGTATTTATTTTCGTTTTTGATATGGGGGTTAAAGGTGCAGCGTTGGCTACGGTTATCAGTCAGGCAGTTTCCGCTGTATGGGTTCTGAGATTCCTTTTCGGTAAAAAGGTGATTATTCCTCTGAGGTGGAAAAATATCAGAATAGAAAAAGAAATCACAAAAAATGTTTTTAAATTAGGCTTGTCTAATTTCATTATGCAGGGAACGGCTTTCCTTGTTCAGGCATCTTGTAATACCACGTTACAGGAGTTCGGCGGAGATTTGTATGTGGGAATTATCACGGTGGCTAATTCTGTCAGGGAAATTTTTATGCTTCCTGTCAACGGAATCGTTGCAGGTGCACAGCCTGTTATCAGCTTTAATTACGGAGCAAAGAATTATGAAAGAACTAAATCGGGCATAAAGTTCAATACGTATATCGGTGCGGTTTATACTCTTGTAGCCTGGGTGCTTGTATTGATTTTCCCGAAAGTATGGTTCGGAATTTTCTCAGACGATGTCAAAATGGCGGAAATGGGTGCTCAGGCACTCAGGGTATATTTCTTCGGGTTTGTTTTTATGGCTTTGCAATTTGCAGGTCAGTCAACCTTTCAGGCAGTGGGTGATGCAAAACACGCGATTTTCTTTTCCCTGCTCAGAAAAGCCATTATTGTTGTGCCGCTGACTCTTATATTGCCGAGAATCGGTTTCGGAGTAATGGGTGTTTTCCTGGCAGAACCGATATCAAATATCATCGGCGGTACAGCAAGCTACCTTGCGATGAGAATGACGGTTTATAAAAGGCTGAGTAATGAGTAAATAAACGATGATTATATTTTGCACAATTCACGTTCCGGATGGCAGGACTGCAAATTAACTGTTGCTTTTTATTTTTCAGGTGATATAATTGTTTCGGTACAGAAGATAGAAATATCTCAACAATTCACAAGGAGTGTTTTTTATGATTCCGTTTAAGCAAAATAACGAAATTACATATGATGATAAAGAACTGATGGAAGAAAATGTTTTCATCGGAGCCGAGATGGAGGATACAGAAATTCCCGATTTTGATTCTGTCAGAAACAGTCTGCCTCAGCCCGTTTGGGTAAATCACACTGATTATATTGATTGTTATTGGAAGGCCTGGGAAATTGCCTTTTCTAACCTCAGAAAGCCGAAGGAAGGCACAGGCTTTGTAACAAATTATATTGACGCTGCGTTCAACGGTTGCATATTTATGTGGGACTCGGCTTTTATGCTGATGTTCGGAAAATATGCAGACAGAATTTTCAAGTTTCAGAAAACTCTTGATAATTTCTACTCGCATCAGCACGTTGACGGCTTTATATGCCGCCAGATTGAGGAAGAAACAGGCTGCGATGTGTTTGCCCGACACGACCCGTCTTCAACAGGACCTGAAGTATTAGCCTGGTGTGAATGGGACTATTTCCTTAATTTCGGTGACAAGGAGCGTCTCAGCCGTGTTTACCCGTGCCTTGTAGCTTATCATCAGTGGATGCAGGAGCATTTTACCTGGCGTGACGGCACGTATTTTTCCTCAGGCTACGGCTGCGGAATGGACAATTGCCCCCGTCTTGATGAAAAGTATCACGTTTGCTACAGCCACGGTCATATGGTGTGGGTTGATGCTTGTATGCAGGAGCTTAACGCCTGTAATATTCTCATCAGAATGTCAGAAATCCTCGACAGAAAAGAATTTATTCCCGAGCTTTCTGCTGAACGTGACAAGCTTTTCAAGGTAATCAACGAAAAGCTGTGGGATGAAAAAACGAAGTTTTACTATGACCTCAGGGATGATGATACCTTTAACGGAGTCAAGCACATCGGTGCATTCTGGTCACTTCTTGCCAGGTGCGTTCCCGAGGACAGGAAAGAGGATTTTATTGCACACCTTGATAATGAAAATGAATTTAAAACCGTTCATCGTGTTCCGACTCTTTCCAGAGACCACGAGGAATATAACCCTGCAGGCGGATATTGGTGCGGTTCGGTATGGTCTCCCACAAATTATATGGTTCTCAAAGGTCTTGACGAGTACGGAAAGTACAACCTTTCATATGAGATTGCATTATCACATCTTGATGCAGTTGTAAGCGTTTTCAAAAACAGAGGAACGGTTTTTGAAAATTACGCCCCCGAGCTTGTTGACGGTAAATTTGAAAAGGGAAGCTCATCAATGCCTGATTTTGTCGGTTGGACGGGATTGTCCCCCATTTCTGTTCTGTTTGAGTATGTTTTCGGGATTAAGCCTGATGCCGCAAAAAATAAAATCACCTGGCATATCAATCTGCTCGAAAAACACGGCGTTGAAAAATATCCGTAAGTCGGAGGCCAAGCGGTCTTAGGAAGACAACCACTGG
>JAZOCL010000041.1:0-6744 GCA_045596485.1 Clostridia bacterium | reverse complement strand
CCGTCTGGCCGGGAGAGTTGAAGTTCACGGCATAAAGCTTTTCAAATCCCGAAGCCGTAGCCCTGACTGTTTCCGCATCGAGCTTGAGTACCGCACACATTGCAGTATCTCCCGAATTTTCAGCCGCCTCATTCATAAGCTCTCCACGCTTAGTTACAATTTTGAAGCCGTCCTCAAGGCTGTATGCCTTTGCATATGCAAGAGCCGCAATTTCACCCAGAGAAAAGCCTGCAACCCCATCTGCAAAAATTCCTTTTTCGTTCAGCGAAAGAGCCGCCGCAAGCTCCACAAGATACATACAGGGCTGTGTGTTCTTTGTGAGCTTCAGTTCTTCGTCGCTGCCCGAAAAGGACTGCTCCATTGTTCCCGGTCTGATGCTCTCTGCATTGTCATATAAGTTTTTTGCAGCTCCTCCCAAGTCGTAGAGGGATTTGCCCATACCGCTGTACTGGGCGCCCTGACCTGAAAAAACAAACGCTATTTTACCCATTTTTTTGCTCCATTCAATATATTTTCGGCTTCAGAAAAAATATCAGTTATCATTTCTGAAGCGTTTTGTTCGCTGTTCACCAGACCTACAATCTGACCAGCAAGAAAGCAGCCTTTCTTTTCGTCGCCGTCAACAACTGCGGCACGCAATGAGCCCACAGCCATCATTTCAAGGTCCTCGTCGCCGATATCCGAATATTCAGCCTTTGCATATCCTCGTGAAAAAGGACTCTTAAGGCTGCGCACGGGATGCCCCAGACGCTTGCCTGTTACTATTGTTGAGCCGTCACCGGCCTTCAGCAATTTCTCTTTGTAAGTGCGGCTTATGCTGCATTCAACCGCCGCAAGAAATTTTGTTCCAACCTGAATGCCCTGAGCACCCAGCATAAACGCTGCCGCCAGACCTCTGCCGTCAGCAATTCCGCCTGCTGCAATCACAGGAACGTCAACAGCATCGCAAACCTGAGGAACAAGTGCCATAGTGGTCATATCACCAACATGACCTCCCGATTCGCCGCCTTCTGCAATTATCGCATCAGCGCCGCCCCTGACCATAAGCCTTGCAAGGGCAGAGGACGCCACAACAGGAATCACCTTTATCCCTGCTTCCTTCCACATTGGAATGTATCTTTCAGGATTGCCTGCTCCTGTTGTTACTGCCGCAACTTTTTTGCGTGCAACAAGCTCTGCAATTTTGTCGATATTTTCGCCCATAAGCATAATGTTTACGCCGAAGGGCTTGTCTGTGAGTGAAAATGCAAGGTCAATCTCCTTTTCAAGCTGTTCAAGATTTCCGCTTGCAGCCGAAATAATCCCAAGACCTCCGCCGTTTGAAACAGCAGCAGCCAATCTTGCATCAGAGATATGAGCCATACCGCCCTGCAGAATGGGATATTTGATTCCAAGCATTTCACAAATTGGTGTGTAAATCATTTTTTCACAACCTTTCTGAAGGTTATCAGGGGAGCCAAAGCTCCCCGCATCGGACAAATTAGTTCTTCTTTGAGTCGATATAGGCTGCCAAATCTGCAACTGTCTTGCCGATTTCGCCCTGCTTGATTTCAACGCCGAATTCGTCTTCAAGTTCCATCAGAATTTCAACTGTGTCAAGAGAATCCGCATCGAGATCCTGAAACGTTGTTGTTTCTGTGATTTCGCTTGCATCAATTTCAAGATGGTCTGCCACAAGCTCCTTGATTTTTTCGATTGTCATAATAAATACCTCCAAATAATTTAAGTTTTTATATAAATTTTATTTTTTTACCATTCAATCACGCAGGCAGCACTTGAAAGTCCGCCGCCGAATGCAGCCATTGCAATTTTATCGCCGCGCTTAAGCTTTCCCGATTTGTTCAGCCCATCAAGAGCGACGGCAACGCTTGCCGCAGACGTGTTGCCGTATTTGTGGATGTTAACCACAAATTTCTCTTTGGGAATGCGCAAACGCTTTGAGGCAAAATCAATAATTCTGATATTTGCCTGATGCGGAACCACGTGGTCTATATCCTCCAGGGTGAGCCCTGCCTGAGCCACAACCCACTTCACATCCTCGGTCATTTTGCTTACCGCAAACTTAAAGGTCTCCTGACCGTCCATAAACACAAAGGGAGTTTTCTTTTCTCTTTCATAAAAAGGCGATTCGCCGCCGTAAGACGGAATTTCAATTACCTCATCTCCGCCTGCGGTATAGAGCTTTGATGCAAGATAGCCCTGACCGGGCGCAACAACAGCCGCTCCTGCGCCGTCGCCAAAAATCACACAGGTGCTTCTGTCCTTCCAGTCAATAAGCTTGCTCATTCTTTCGGCACCGATAACCAGAACGTTTCTGAGATTTCCTCTCATTATGTACGAAACCGCCGTATCAAGCGCAAACAGAAATCCGCTGCAAGCCGAATTAACATCAAAAGCCGGACAACTTGCACCGATTTCCTTTTGCACAAAGCCCGCAACCGTGGGGCAAACGCTATCAGACGAAACCGATGCCGCAATAATCAAATCAATTTCGTCAGCCGAAACCTCAGCGTCAGCCAAAGCCTCTTTTGCCGCACGTACCGCAAGGTCAGCCGCCGTTTCACAAATCGAAACGTGTCTTTCGCTGACGCCCACTCTCTGCATAATCCACTCATCCGATGTGTCAACAAGCTTTGTCAAATCATCGTTGGTTACAACCTTTTCAGGCACATAAGAGCCTGTTCCCAAAATTTTTATCGCCATTTTTCTGTCCTTTCCCCAGCACACAGTGTGCTGAGATTTATTTTGGGGAATTTTTTTATTCCCGCTCGCATTCACCTTTCTAGCACAGAGTGTGCTGAAAGCTATTTAAACGAAAACCGCCTGCTTTCGCCCGTTTTCGTCTTTTTTCTTCTTTCTTCAGCACACAGTGTGCTGACTAAAATTTTAAACAGAGCTTCCTCTGCTTAAAACTTATATTCTAAATTCTTATTCCGTCCATCAAAAAGCCCAGGCTGTATCTGAAATACTTTGCCGCCTCTTCTTTCGGAAGATTTCGGGCTACAGCGTCGGCATTGAAGCCCTTCACAAAGCACCAGATTGCATAGCTCATAATTCCCGAATCAATATTCTTTCGCACAAAATTGTTTTCTTTGGCATAATCCAGTATCTTTTTGATTTCGTTTGTCCACCAGATAAAGTTTTCTTCAAGAACGGAATCGTTTTCAAAAACATACTGGTTGAACTCCATCTTCAGCTCATAAGAGAGCATAAGAGTCTTTTCGACAATGCTCATCACTTGCTCAAAGAAATCCTTTGTCTTGTCAAAGTTAATCCAAACGCTTTCGCGAATTTTCAAAATTATCCTTTGATAAACAATTTCAAGAACCTCGCTGATATTGTGAAAGCGGTTATAAAAAACACGGTTGGTGATTTCAAGGCTTCTCAAAATCTTTCGAACCGTAACATTGTGTGCTCCGTCAGAGGTAGCCAGTTTTTCGGCAACTTCCACAATCCTCTCAGACATTTCGTCAGAAATCAAATCGTACTTTTCAACTGCCACAAAAACCACCTCCAGACCCTTTCAGCACACTATGTGCTGATAGTAGTGTACCACAACCACCATATATTGTCAAGGAAAAATTTAGGATTTTCTATATATAATGCTTTTCACTGCAATTCTACATCTTTGTCAAATATACAAAAAGTGTATCTGCTTTCACAAATACACTTTTAATCTTTTTTACAAAAGCTCTGCCATATCCATTATCAGTCTTTCTGTCTTTTCCCAGCCGAGACAGGGGTCAGTGATTGACTTACCATATATACATTCGCCAATCTTCTGAGCACCGTCTTCGATATAGCTCTCAATCATAAAGCCCTTGACCAGCTTCTTTACGTCTGCATCGTGACGGCAGCTGTGAAGAACCTCTTTTGCAATTCTTACCTGCTCAAGATACTTCTTTCCCGAGTTTGCGTGGTTTGTGTCAACTATAACACCGGAATTAAAAAGGTCTGTATTTGCATAGGTTTCGTGAAGGTGAACAAGGTCCTCATAATGATAGTTGGGCATTGACTGATCGTGCTTGTTCACATATCCGCGAAGGATTGCATGAGCACAAGGATTTCCCTCAGAATGAACCTCCCAGCCACGATATATGAAGGTGTGCTTGTGCTGCGCTGCGGTGATTGAATTCATCATAACAGAAATATCGCCGCTTGTGGGGTTTTTCATACCAACAGGAACATCAAGACCACTGGCTGTAAGTCTGTGCTGCTGATTTTCAACACTGCGTGCACCGATTGCAACATATGCCAGAATATCACTGAGGTATCTGTGATTTTCGGGATAAAGCATTTCATCAGCACAGGAAAAACCTGTTTCCTTCAGCGCACGAAGGTGCAGCTGACGGATGGCAACAATGCCCTTATACATATCGGGCTTTTCGTTGGGGTCGGGCTGGTGAAGCATACCCTTGTAGCCGTCACCTGTTGTTCTGGGCTTGTTGGTATAGATTCTGGGAATAATAAGAATTTTTTCTTCAACCTTTTCCTGAACCTTACGCAAACGTGAAATATAATCAATAACGCTGTCCTCGTTGTCTGCAGAGCAAGGACCGATAATAAGAGCAAGCCTTTCTGACTTACCTGTGAAAATATCCTTTATCTCTGCCGCTCTTTTGTTTATAACAGCCTCCAAATCTGCCGTAACAGGATAAAGCTCCTTTACCTCCATAGGAATGGGAAGCTTTCTTTCAAAATTCATACTCATCATACTGTACCTTCCTTCGCTGTACTATGTCGAAAGGCAAGCGACACAATCTGTCATCACCTGCCTTTTGTGTCAAAACTGTTTTTTGCGCTTAATTGTATGGGCTTCTATTGAGTAACTATAAGTCATTATATCCCTACAAATTCCCATTTGTCAAGAGACTTTTACGATTTGAATTTGTTTTTGACAAATTTCATACAAAATATATGGGTGTTCGTAAGCGAGTTCGATAAAATGCTGCCATTTCAAGGGTTTCATGCTTTTTGTTTGCCACTCCGTAAAAATGCAGATACCTTTAAAAGACTTGATTTATGCGGTTTTAAGGATTTATAGAAAAACTATTGATGTTTGTTAAATACATACAGAAGGGGCGGTGTGAATAATAGTATATTTTACTTCGATATTCCCAAATGCAACCTGATACGTGAAAACATCAGATATAGCAGATATGGGAATTACTTTTGTTAAACCAAATGTAAACTATCCGCTATCATGGCAAACAAAAAGGACACCATCACCAAATAATAGTGATAATGTCCTAATTATTTTACTATATCAAGGCTCGTCATTTGTCGTAACTCTGTCGTAAAATAAAAAATATCAACCGATGCATTATGCTTGAAATAGCCTTTTTTAAGCCAAATTACTTATCCAATGGCTTCATTGTTGGGAACAGCAGTACGTCACGGATTGATGCGCTGTCTGTGAGAAGCATAACAAGTCTGTCGATACCGATGCCCAGACCGCCTGTGGGGGGCATACCGTATTCCAGAGCCGTAACGAAATCATCGTCCATCATATTAGCCTCGTCATCGCCCTTTTCACGCTTTTCAACCTGAGCCAAAAATCTTCCCTTCTGGTCAATGGGATCATTGAGCTCGCTGAATGCGTTTCCGTACTCGCAGCCTAAAATGAATACCTCAAATCTCTCGGTGAAAGCAGGGTTGTCCTTGTATCTCTTTGCAAGAGGTGAAACCTCAACGGGATATTCATAAATGAATGTGGGCTGAACCAGATTGTCTTCAACCTTTTCTTCAAAGGCAAGATTGATAATTTCACCGCGGGTCATACCCTTTTCAACCTCTATGCCAACAGATTTTGCCAGAGCATCGGCTTCGGCATCTGTTGCTGTTTCTGCAAAGTCAATGCCTGCAAACTTCTTGATTGACTCAATCATTGTCATTCTTGCCCAACCAGGTGCCAGGTCAAGGTCTGTTCCCTGGTATGTAATCTTGGTTGTACCGAGAACTTCCTGTGCAACTGTTGAAATGAGGTCTTCTGTGAGATTCATCATTCCCTCATAGTCGGTAAACGCCTCATATACCTCCATTGTGGTAAACTCAGGATTATGCTTCACATCCATACCTTCGTTGCGGAACTGTCTGCCCATTTCATAAACTCTCTCAAAACCGCCCACAATAAGTCTCTTGAGATAAAGCTCAGGAGCAATTCTCATATACATATCAATGTCAAGAGTATTATGGTGAGTAATAAAGGGACGAGCTGCCGCACCACCGGGAATTGTGTTGAGGATTGGTGTGTCAACCTCCATATATCCGCGGCTGTCGAGATAATTGCGGATTGCTGTGATAATCTTGCTTCTGATTTCAAATGCGCGCTTAACCTCGGGATTCATAATAAGGTCAACATAACGCTGTCTGTATCTCAGGTCGGTATCACGAAGACCGTGGAATTTTTCGGGCAGAGGCAAAAGCGATTTGCTGAGAAGTGTATATCCGTTTGTGCGTACCGAAATCTCGCCCTTCTGAGTTCTGAAAACCTCGCCTGTAACGCCCACAATATCACCGATGTCAAGCTTTTTGAACTTTTTGTATACCTCTTCACCCATATCGTCACGGGTAACATAAAGCTGAATTTTGCCTGTGCGGTCACGAAGGTCAAAGAAAGATGCTTTGCCCATAACACGCTTTGACATAAGACGGCCGGCAATTGAAACGGTTTTGCCTTCCATCTGGTCGAAATTATCGTGAATATCAGATGTGTGGTATTCCTGATTATAAGTTGTAACTGTA
>JAZOCL010000040.1:0-20634 GCA_045596485.1 Clostridia bacterium | reverse complement strand
CTTGAGGCAGCCTCGTCAATGAGATCAATTGCTTTATCGGGGAGAAATCTGTCAGGGATATAGCGGATTGACAAAGTCGGAGGCCAAGCGGTCTTAGGAAGACAACCACTGGATTCAACTCCTTGGCTCACAGAACGACATGGCTACGACCCGACTTCTTGAGGCAGCCTCGTCAATGAGATCAATTGCTTTATCGGGGAGAAATCTGTCAGGGATATAGCGGATTGACATATTCACTGCAGCGGCAATGGCTTCGTCGGTTATCTTTACTCTGTGATGTGCCTCGTATTTGTCACGGATGCCTTTGAGAATTTCTATGCTTTCTTCAACATTCGGTTCTTCAAGAATAATGGACTGAAATCTGCGTTCAAGGGCACTGTCCTTTTCGATATGCTTGCGGTATTCTTCAAGAGTAGTCGCACCGATAATCTGAATTTCGCCTCTTGCCAGGGCAGGCTTCAGGATGTTTGCCGCATCAATTGCGCCCTCTGCCGCACCTGCACCGATGATGGTGTGGATTTCGTCTATAAAGAGTATAATGTTTCCTGCCTTGTGAATTTCGTCCATAACCCCCTTGAGACGTTCCTCAAATTCGCCGCGGTATTTTGCGCCTGCCACCATTGAAGAAAGGTCAAGGGTTATAACCTTTTTATCCTTGAGAATTTCGGGAACAAGGCCTTGAACAATTTTCTGTGCCAAGCCTTCGGCAACTGCAGTTTTGCCCACACCGGGCTCGCCGATAAGGCAGGGGTTGTTTTTTGTCCTTCGGCTGAGAATCTGAATTACCCTTTCAATAACCTCGTCTCTGCCGATAATGGGGTCAAGCTTCAGCTCTCTTGCCATTTGTGTCAGGTCTCTGCCGAATTTGTCCAGAGTTGGCGTTTTTTCGCCCTTGGGCTTTTTTGCCGCAGGGCTTATGGGGTCGCCCGAGGGACCTTCGCTGTGAATTTCACCGAAATTATTTTCGTTCATCAGCTTGAGAATGTCTGCATAGAGCTTTTGAGGGTTGATGTCAAGGTCAGCGAGAATCCGCATTGCAAGGCTCTCGGATTCTCTCAGCAGAGCAATGAGAAGGTGCTCTGTTCCGATGTAGTTGTGACCCAACCGTCTTGACTCGCTGTAGCTCCTTTCAAATATGCTTTTTGTTCTGGGGGTAAAGCTGATAGAGGGGGAGTTTAAGGGAAGGTCTGTTCCCACAAAAAATTCGATTTTGCTTATTACCTTGCTGTCGGTAATGCCGTTTTCGGCAAGAACCTTTGAGGCAACGCCGCCGCCTTCACGGATGAGACCCATGAGAATATGTTCTGTTCCCACATAGTTGTGACCCATTTCCATGGCAGACTGTGCCGCAAGATTTATGGCGTTTTGTGCACGCTCGGTAAGTTTTTTTTCATACATACCAAATCATTCCTTTCGTGATTTTATTTCAAATTTTCACAAACCAGCTCGGCACGCTTTAGGTCACGCTCCAAGGCGGTTGTGAGGTTATGGTTTTTGACCAAGGTTGCGGGGAGTGTGTCATAGAACACCTTTGACAAGGTTTCAAGACTTATATTTTTGATTATTCCCAGATTTATGCCCCATCTGACATCTGACAGAAGATTTGCAGCTTCAGCAGACGAAAGAATCCTTGCGTTGGTGAGAATTCCGAAGGAACGCATAATTTTGTCCTCAAAGCGGAATTTATCCTGTGAATGTATTTCTCTTTCGAGGGTACGTTCTTTTTCGATTATTTCTGTCACAAGCTGCTTCAGCTTTTCAATAATTTCTTCCTCGGAGGAGCCCAGAGTTACCTGATTTGAAATTTGATAGATGTTGCCCTGAGCACGACTTCCTTCGCCGTAAAGACCTCGGACGGTGATTCCCAGCTTTGAGAGAGAACGGATGATTCCTTCCATTCTGCCGCCTGCAGTGAGGGCAGGAAGATGCATCATAACCGAGGCACGCATAGCTGTTCCCACGTTGGTAGGGCAGCAGGTGAGATAGCCGAAATCCTTGTGAAAACCAAAGTCGATGGATTCTTCTAGCTTGTCGTCAATGCGGTTTGCTTTTTTGAAGCACTCGTCAAGGTCAAAGCCCGAAGCCATTGCCTGAATACGGATATGGTCTTCTTCGCAAAGCATAACACATTCGGTACAGTTATCGCTGACCAGAATTCCGCATTTGCCTTTGTTCTCAATCATTGCAGGGCTTGTGAGATGACATTCCGAGAGCGCCTGACGTTCGAGCTTTGGCATTGTCGAAAAGTCGATAAATTTCATTTGGGGAATTGCAGATTTTGTTCTTTCTATAACCTTGGTCTGATGCTTTTCGGTCATTCTTGAACCGAAGGGAATATCAGAGATGTTTCTTGCAAGACGCACTCTGGAGGAAAGAACAATGTCTCCTGAGGGACCAAAGGCTGTGTACCACATAAAAAACTCTCCTTTCGCTAATGCTGAGTCTTCAGCTCGTTGATTTTGTCACGGAGAACAGCGGCTTCTTCGAAGTTCTGCTCCATAACCGCCAGATTCAGCTTTTCTTGCAGCTTTTTAAGCTCATCAGCGGTTCTTATGTCCTTGGCTGTGCGTGTGGGGAGCTTGCCTGTATGGCGGGTGCTGCCGTGAATTTGCTTGAGAGGGCGGAGCAGGTAGTCTGAAAATACTGTGTAGCAGTTGCTGCAGCCGGGCTTTCCCTTTCGGAGAAATTCTGTTACAGTCATTTTGCAGACCTCACAGGCTTTTGAATCGGTCTTGCCCAAAAGGGAAGACGAAGACTGTGGGCTGTTCCAGAAGCCGCTGAAAAGGTTTTCAAACTCCTGGTCAAAGCCTGGCTTAAAAAGAAGAAAATCCTGTTTTTCTTCGGCACACTCACTGCAAAGATACATTTCTGTTTTGCTGCCGTTTATAACCTGAGTTATGTGAGTTGTTGCTTCATTTTTGTTGCATTTTTGACATTTCATAATGCGTTCTCCTTTCTGTTACACAAGATTCACAAGAATGTTTTTAAACATCTTTGCACGAACAATGTCACGCTCGGGACGACTTATGATGATTGAGCTGTCGCTGAGTGCTGCAATAATTATTTTTGCCTCTTTGTGGGTTATGAGCCCTGCAGAATAAAGCTCCTGAATCACCGCATTCGCACTTGCTGCCGTCAGACTGTTGCCTATTGCTCCTATTATGTGAAGAATAAGATTTTCGTTCTCGGGGGCGGTTCGTGTGATTTTGATATAACCGCCGCCGCCTCTGCGGCTTTCCACACTGTAGCCTCTTTCGGGCGAAAATCTGGTTGAAATTACGTAGTTTATCTGTGAGGGAACACAGTTGAAACGAGTCGCCAGCTCGTTTCGCTGCAGCTCGATTTCACGGTTTTCTGCCAGCATTTCTTTTATAAATTCTTCAATTATATTACTAAGCTTCAAATTTTATCACCTCGTATAAATTTTTGACTTTGACTTTCTTTGACCTTTAAGCTTATTATATCACCTTTGAAGGATTTGTCAATAGATTTTTTGAAAAAAGGTCAGAAAAGGTCAAAGTTTTTTAGAATAAAAAGAACAAGTACGTTGATTATTGTCAGAATGTGTGATATACTTTGAGCAAACGCAGATTAAATTATGTTTTCAAGGGAAAGTCTGGAAATTGCTAATATAAAGTGGTGAAACAATGACAAAAGAAAAATCACAGAATTCATATTTATACGGGCTCAGCAAAGGTCTGCCCATTGCTTTAGGGTATCTTTCGGTATCCTTTGGGTTTGGCATTACGGCCGTAGGAATGGGTATTGACCCAATCGGCACAATTTTGATTTCCCTCACAAATCTGACCTCGGCAGGTCAGGTGGCAGGAATCGGCATTATTGCCGCCTGTGGAACCATTATCGAAATGATTCTTGCACAGCTGGTTATAAACATAAGATACTGTCTTATGGGGCTTGCCCTCACTCAAAAGCTTGATGAGAGCTTTACCACCCCCCACAGAATGATTACATCCTTTGCCATAACCGATGAGGTTTTTGCCGTTGCGGCGGCAGAGCGGGGAATGATTGGAAAGCGGTTTTTATACGGGCTCATAACCCTGCCGCCAATTGGCTGGACCTTGGGTACGGCACTGGGAGTTTTTGCAGGGCAGATTCTTCCCCAGAACGTTTGTGTGGCACTGGGGCTTGCAATTTACAGTATGTTCATTGCAATCATTGTTCCTCCGTCAAAAGAGGACAAGGGTGTTTTGTGGGCGGTAATAATCGCCTCCGCAATGAGCTGTGCGATGTATTATACCCCTTTTCTCAGCAAAATCTCCACAGGCTTTCAAATTATAATATGTGCAGTTGCAGCATCAGGAATTATGGCGTATATTGCGCCCAAAAACGGCGAGGAGGATTGAGCTCAATGACAAAAGAGTTTTTTGTATACCTTGCGGCAATGGCTTTGGTGACATATGCCATAAGAATGATTCCCTTCACCCTTATGCGGAGCAAAATCAAGTCGCCCTACATAAGAAGCTTTTTGTTTTATGTTCCATATTCGGTGCTTGGAGCAATGACCTTTCCTTACATTTTTTATGCAACAGGAAACACTCTTACTGCAGCAATGGGTACTGCGGTGGCATTTGTTTTGGCTTTTTTCAACCGTTCACTGCTGACTGTTGCAATATGCGCCTGCATTACGGCGTTTTTGGCAGGGTTAGTATTTTGAGGTGGGGAGCTATGGATATTAAAAAATTGGCATTAGAAAAGCATTATGATTGGGAGGGCAAAATTGAGGTTGTGTCACGCACTCCTGTGAAGTCAAGCTGGAATCCGGAAAAAGCCTACACTCAGGGTGTTGAAAAAATTTATATTAATTTAGGGGCTGTTTAAAAACATCGTTTTTAAACAGCCCTACAATTTTGGGATAAGTAAAATTGATTCGGAACGCACAAACCATCCCCAATTTTTTTAACCGTAAAATTCGTCAAAAATATCTTGACAATGAATTTGAGAAGGGGTATAATAATTTGAGAATAATTCTCAAATTCGAAAGGGGTGGGGTTTGTGGCACATTATCAGACCGCACAAAAGAAAAGATTGACTGAATTTATGACAAAGTACAGCGAAAAGGCTTTCTCGGTGGAGGAGCTTTATGCTGAGATGGAAAAGCTGTATAAAAAAGAAGAGCTCCCCGGCAAGAGCACGGTTTACAGACTTATTCAGCAAATGACCGCCGAGGGAATAGTAAAGCGAACGCTGAGAGAGCACAGCCGAAAGCTTGTTTATCAGATTGCGGCAGGTGAGCATTGTGCATTTCACCTTCACTTAAAGTGTACAGATTGCGGAAGAATTTTACATATGGACGATGACGAGTCGCTGAAGATAATGGCAGAGGTTTTAGAGAAAAACCACTTTGCCGTTGATGGCAAGCAAACTATGCTTGTGGGAAAATGCGGTAACTGCAAAAATTGATAGGGGACAGAAAAATGAAAAGGTTATTTGTATTTATTGCGGCTCTGCTGACTTTTGGTGTTATACTTTCGGGCTGTGGACAAAGGGCACAGAGGACAGAAGACACAAACGAAAGAATATCGGTTGTTTGTACGGTGTTTCCCGTGTATGATTGGGTCACCGAAATAATCGGCGAAGGTAATCAAGACTTTGATGTGCACTATCTGGCGAAAAACGGCGACATTCACAGCTTTCAGCCCGGGATGCAGGATATTGCAAAAATTGTTGTGAGCGATTTGTTGATTTATGTGGGCGGTGATTCAGATAAATGGGTTGAAAAATCTGTCAATGAAAACAGCGTGAGCGCTCTCAGGCTTTTTGATGTGAACAAGGGTGAGCTGCTTGAAGCAGAGCATAAACACACCCATGAGCATCACGAAGCAGAAGAAGAGGTCACATATGATGAGCATATATGGGTGTCCCTTGATATGGCAAGGCGTTCTGTCAGGGCAATCTGTGATGAGCTGTGTGCTCTTGACTCAGAAAATGCTGAAAAATACCGCAGCAACGCCGAAGCCTACCGCAAAAGGCTTGAAGCTCTTGACAGGGAATATTCCGAGGCGGCGGAGAGCTCAAAGGATAAGACGGTTATTTTTGCCGACAGATTTCCCTTTTTGTATATGACCGAGAGATACGGAATCGAATGTATTGCGGCATTCCCCGGCTGCTCGGCAGACAGCGATGCAAGCTTTGAGGTTATTGCAAGGCTCTCAGAAGCCGTTGACAGCTATGAAAAAGAAACTGTTCTGGTCCTTGAAAATTCCACACAGTCTGTTGCAGAAACGGTTATAAAAACCGCAAATACCACGGCCGCAGAGATTGCAGTGATGAATTCCTGCCAGACGGTGGGCGCGGCTGAGTTGGAAGCAGGGTTAGATTATATTGAAATTATGACAGAAAATCTAGGGGCTCTGAAAAAAGCCCTCGAATAGAAAACGGAGGACAGCATATGTCACAAATTGAATGTCGCAGCGTGGCGCTGGGCTATGAAGGCAAAATTGTTGCCGAGGAGCTGAATTTTTCGGTGGAGAAGGGTGATTATCTTTGCATTGTCGGTGAGAACGGCGCAGGAAAAAGCACTCTCATCAAGGCTCTTTTGGGGATCAAGCCGCCTATGAGCGGAGAAATTATTAAGGATAAGGAGCTGACTTCGGGCGGAATTGGCTATCTGCCTCAGCAGACCGAGATTCAGAGAGATTTCCCTGCATCGGTGCATGAAATTGTAATTTCGGGATGCTTGGGCAGAATGGGTATGAGACCATTTTATTCAAAGAGCGACAAGTCTCTTGCAATGAAAAATATGGAGAAGCTGGGCATTTTGGCTTTGGCAAACAGCTGCTACCGTGACCTGTCGGGAGGGCAGCAGCAAAGAGTTCTGCTTGCAAGAGCTCTTTGTGCATCGGAGAAAATTCTTCTTCTGGATGAGCCTGCGGCAGGGCTTGACCCTGTGGCAACAAATGAAATGTATGGTGTAATAGGCGACCTGAACAAAAATTTGGGCATCACGGTTGTTATGGTTTCTCACGATATTCGTGCTGCTGTGAAATATTCGAAGCACATTCTGCATATATCAAGTAAGCCGCTGTTTTTCGGTAAAACAAAGGATTATGCAGAAAGCAATATAGGAAGAGCCTTTCTTGGCAATGAGAAGGGAGGAGAAGGCAATGTATAAAATGCTTGATACCCTGAGCTATTATTTTGAGTTTCCCTTTGTGAGATATGCTCTTGTTGTAGGCATACTTGTTGCACTTTGTTCAGCCCTTTTTGGGGTAACATTGGTTCTCAAAAGGTTTTCCTTTATCGGGGACGGACTTTCTCACGCAGCATTCGGGGCTCTCGCTATTGCGGCGGTGCTTCAGCTTTCAAACGAGCTTATTGTGGTTCTGCCTGTGACCGCGGTGCTTTCGGTGCTTCTTCTGAAGGCAGGGCAAAGCACCAGAATAAAGGGCGATGCGGCGGTTGCGATGGTGTCGGTGGGGGCTTTGGCAATAGGCTATCTGCTGCTCAATGTGTTCTCTGTGTCGGCAAATGTTGCAGGTGACGTGTGCGGCACACTTTTTGGCGCGACCTCAATTCTCACTTTGTCAGAATTTGACGTTATGCTTTGTATCGGGCTTTCGACTGTGGTTATACTTTTGTTTGTGCTGTTTTACAATCGGATTTTTGCCCTTTCCTTTGATGAGAGCTTTGCAGGAGCAACGGGTGTGGGCGCAGAAATTTACAATATAATAATTGCGGTGATTACCTCGGTTATAATTGTTCTCGCAATGAATCTTGTTGGCTCATTGCTGGTTTCGGCGCTGATTATCTTTCCTGCATTGTCTGCAATGCGGATTTTCAAGAGCTTCCGCTGGGTTGTTATTTGCGCTGCGGTTGTTTCGGTGCTGTGTGCAGCCTCGGGAATTGTGGGCTCGATTCTTTTGTCGGTGCCTGTGGGACCTGCTATTGTTGTTGTGAATATTATTTGTTTTTTTGCTTTTTTCGTTGCAGGAAGAATTGCAAGGAGATAATATAGCAAAATAAGATTGAAAAGGAGTGACATAATTGAAAACAGAAAAAATCGAAATTTCAAAGGGTGTGAACCTGAGACTTCTTCAAACTGAGAAGTTCAAAACAAATATAATGAGTGTATATTTCGGTCTGCCCCTGTGTCGAAAGACGGTGACAAAGGCGGCTTTGATTCCCCGAATTCTCAAAAGGGGCAGTGAAAAGTTCCCCACAATGACCGAGCTTTCGCGGAGAGCCGAGGAGCTTTACGGAGCATCAATCGGTGCGGATATAGGTAAGCGCGGCGACAGACTGCTGCTGAAGATTTCGGTGCAGTTTGTCAGCGACAGCTTTATTTCGGAGAGCATAATCGCAGATGTCACCGAGCTTCTCAGAGAGTTTGTGCTATGTCCCGTAACAAAGGACGGCGGCTTTGACAAGCTGTTTGTTGATCAGGAGAAGGAGAATGCAAAAAACTATATTCTCGGTCTTATTAACGACAAAAAGGAATATGCCGCCGTGAGATGCAACGAGATTATGTTTGAGGGTGACCCTTACGGAATAATTCCTCACGGATATGTTGAGGACCTTGCAGAGATTGACGAGAAAAATCTTTATGAGTACTATAAAGAAATTATCAAGACAGCAGGTGTAGACATTTTTGTAAGCGGCAGCTTTGACAAAAATGCTGTTGTTGCTCAAATCAAAGAAAACTTCAAGGCGGCGCTCTGTGACCGTGAGGTGAAGCCGTGTGAAACAAGGTTGGCGGTTATCGAAGAGAATATCAAGGTGAAGACGATTACAGAAGAAATGCCTGTTTCGCAGAGCAAGCTTGCAATGGGCTTTAACTGCGGAATTGAGCCTGTATCAAAGGAATATTATGCCCTTGCGGTATTCTCGTGCCTATACGGCGGCGGAGCGATTTCGAAGCTCTTCAACAACGTCCGTGAAAAGCTGAGCCTTGCATATTATGTATTTTCAATGGTTGACCGCCATAAGAGCTGTATGAAAATCAATGCAGGAATTGAAGCGTCAAAGTTTGATGAAGCTTATGGTGAAATTATGCTTCAGCTGGAAAAGATGAAGAAGGGCGAGTTTACCGACGGCGAGATTGATGCTGCAAAGAAGACCTTCAAAACACAGTCGGGCACAATCAAAGACAGTCTGGCGGCGTCGGAGGATTTTTATATGACAAGAGCCCTTTTGGGGTATGATGAAACCGTTGATGAATTTATTGAGAAAATCAACGAGGTAACCCGTGAAGAAATCATAGCGGCCGCAAACAGCGTACAGCTTGACACAGTTTACTTTTTAAAGGGGGTACTTGACAATGAAGTTTGAGATAACCGAAAATAAGGCACTGCAGGAAAGTGTTCTCAGCGGTGTACACGAAAGCGGACTGCGAATTTATATAATCCCCAAGAAGGACTTTTGCAAGTATTATGCAATTTACGGTACGGAATACGGCTCGGTTGATGATGTTCTGAGGACGGTTGAGGGCGACATAAGGCTTCCCGACGGAATTGCCCATTTCCTTGAACACAAGCTTTTTGAAGAGTCCGACGGCAAAAATGCCTTTGACAAGTTTGCGGTAACAGGTGCAAGCAGCAATGCCTTCACCAGCTTCGATATGACCGCATATCTTTTCTCTTGTACGGAAAATTTTTATGAGAATCTTGATATTCTTCTTGAATTTGTGAACAATCCATATTTTACGGATGAAAACGTGGCAAAGGAGCAGGGAATTATTGGTCAGGAAATAAAGATGTATGACGACGACCCCGACTGGAGACTGTTCTTCAATATGCTTCAGGGTATGTATCATAATAACCCTGTTAAGACCGACATTGCAGGAACGGTTGAGAGCATAAGTCACATTACTCCCGAGTTGCTTTACAAATGCTGTGAGCAGTTTTACAATCCTTCAAATATGCTTCTTGTTATGGTGGGCGACGTTGACCCCGACGAGGCGGTAAAATATGTTGACAGGCACGTCAGCGCAGCCAAAGACAGAGGAAAAATTGAGAAAAGGGTTATCGAGGAGCCAAAGACCGTTGCACAAAAGCTTGTCCGTCAGAAGCTTAGCGTTTCAAAGCCTCAGTTTATGATTGGCTTCAAGGAGAAGGAAGAAGGTCTTTCGGGCAGAGAGCTTATGCTGAAACAGGTTAAAACACAGATTCTGATGGAGATGCTTTTTGGCAAGAGTAGCGATTATTTCAAGGACCTTTACGGCGAGGGTCTCATTGACGGAACCTTCGGCAAGGACACCGAGCTTGAAAGCAGCTACGGCTTTTCATCCTTGGGTGGTGAGACCTCAGACCCCGAAGCGGTTTATGAAAAAACAATTGCATATCTGGAAAAAATCAAGGCACAGCCATTGGATGAATCGGCGGTGGCTGTTGCAAAAAGAGTTCTGCTGGGTAAGAATCTGCGGCGCTTCAACAGTGTTGAGCGATTGGGTAACGATTTTATCAGATGCTTTATGAACGGCTTTAATCCGCTGGAATACGGTGATATGGTTGAAGGCGTAACCGTGGCTGAGCTTGAAGAAAGACTCAGGGAGCATTTTGATGAAGCTGCTTGTGTTATGTCGGTTATCGAACCCTTGGAGAGTGAAGAAAAATGATAAATGTTATTTCCTTTCCGCATCTCGGCTGGGAATTTGAGGTAAACAGAGTTGCATTCACCCTTTTCGGAACGCCCGTATACCTTTACGGGCTTCTGATTGGGCTGGGATTGATTCTGGCATTTGTTTACGGTGTTTATGAAACAAAGCGGGTGGGAATCGCCCAGGATGACCTTCTAAATATGCTTCTCATTGCCCTGCCTGTTTCAATCATTTGTGCAAGGCTGTATTATGTTGTTTTTGAATGGGATTCCTACAAAAACAATCCTGTCGAGATTTTCAATATCCGCGGCGGCGGTATTGCGATTTACGGAGCGGTTATCGGTGCTGCTGCGGTTGTGTATTTTTATTGCCGCACAAAAAAGCTGAGAATCGGAAAGTGTATGGATGTTCTTTCGATTGGTCTGCTCATTGGTCAGGCTGTGGGGAGATGGGGAAATTTTGTCAACGGCGAGGCTTTTGGCAGCCCGACCGCTCTTCCCTGGGCAATGACCATTATGCGAAACGGTCGAGTTATTGCCGAAGCAGTTCACCCTACCTTTCTTTATGAATCCCTGTGGAATGGTTTGGGGATTTTGGTGCTGTGGCTTTATCGCAGGCACAAGAGATTTGAGGGCGAGGTTTTCTGCGGATATATGATATGGTATGGCTTTGGCAGAATGTTTATTGAGGGCTTGAGGACCGACTCGCTTTACATAGGTGCCTTCCGTGTTTCGCAGCTGCTTTCGGTGTGTCTTGTGACAGCGGGAATTATTATTATCGTGTTAAAAAGAAAATATATGAAAAAAGTACTTGACAAATAGACTTTTTTGAGTTAAAATAGCTGAAGTGTAAAGTTGAAATGCTTTACAGCAAATGACGAAAGGGGAGAAAATCGTGGAAAAAAACGTTGAAATTTCTCTTCTTTTGAGCTTTTACAAAAATATGCTTACCGAAAGGCAGGCAGATACCGTTGAGCTTTATTACAACGAGGATTTGTCCCTTGCAGAGGTGGGTGAAGAGCTTGGTATCAGCCGTCAGGGCGTCAGAGACAATCTCAAGCGTGCCGAAGCCATTCTCTATGATGTGGAGTCAAAGCTGGGGCTGGCAGAAAGATTTCTTGAAATCAAGTCAAAAATGAGCGAGATTGATGAAATCATTGCACAGATTGAAAGGTCTCCCGAAGCCGGACTTCTTCCGAACAGCATAAAGGCTCAGATAAACCGAATACTTACCATAGTTCTGGGAATCAACGAGTTAGAAGATTAACGGACACACTGTTTTCAGAAAGGAGTGAGGCTTGTGGCATTTGAAAGTCTGTCAGACAAGCTGCAAAATGCATTCAAACGGCTTCGCGGCAAGGGCAAGGTTTCGCCTGCCGATTTGAAGGAAGCTATGCGTGAAGTAAAGCTTGCACTTCTTGAAGCCGATGTTAACTTCAAGGTTGTTAAGAGCTTTATAAACAGCGTTACCGAGCGTGCATCAGGTGCAGAGGTTATGGAGTCTCTCACTCCCGCACAGCAGGTTATAAAAATCGTAAACGAAGAGCTCATTGCCCTTATGGGTGCTGAGGAACAGAAAATAAAAATCTCTTCAAAGCCACCGACAGTTATAATGATGGCAGGTCTTCAGGGTGCCGGAAAAACCACAACAGCTGCAAAGCTGGGCGGACTTCTGAAGAAGCAGGGCAAAAGACCTTTGCTCTGTGCCTGTGACGTTTACCGTCCGGCGGCAATCAAGCAGCTTCAGGTTGTTGGCGGTCAGCTTGACCTTCCTGTTTTCACCATTGAAGGAAACCAAAATCCTGTGGAGATTGCAGCCAAGGCTCTGGAGCATGCGAGACTTCATTCAAATGACATTCTGATTGTGGATACGGCAGGTCGTCTTCACGTTGACGAAGAGCTGATGAATGAGCTCAAGAACATAAAAGAAAAAATCAATCCCACCGAAATTCTTCTGGTGGTTGATGCAATGACCGGTCAGGACGCAGTTAATGTTGCCGAAGCTTTTAACAGCGAGCTCGAAATTGACGGCGTGGTTCTCACCAAGCTGGACGGCGATACCCGCGGCGGTGCGGCAATTTCGGTTCGTGCGGTCACAAACAAGCCAATCAAATTCTGCGGTATGGGCGAAAAGCTCACCGACCTTGAGGTTTTCCACCCCGAGAGAATGGCATCAAGAATTCTCGGTATGGGTGATATGCTCAGTCTTATCGAAAAGGCAGAGCAGGCTCTTGACGAAAAGAAGGCGATGGAGCTTGAGAAGAAAATGCGCAGCAATAGCTTCACCTACAACGACTTTCTTGACCAGATGGAGCAGATGAAAAAAATGGGACCGCTTGAGCAGCTCATCGGAATGCTTCCGGGTGTGAATACAGCTCAGCTCAAGGATGTTCAGATTGACGAAAGAAAGATGCTTCATATTGAGGCAATCATCAAGTCAATGACAAAGGGCGAAAGGGAGAACCGTGACAAGCTCACTCCCAAGCGCCGTGAGAGAATTGCCAAGGGCAGCGGAACAACAATTGCCGAGGTCAATGCTCTTGTGAAGCAGTTTGAGCAGATGCAGAAGATGATGAAAATGATGTCGGGCGGAAAAATGGAAAAACAAATGAAACGCTTCGGCAAAATGGGCAAGATGGGAAAAATGAAATTTCCCTTTTAACTAAAGAAAATTATTAAATTATATATTTTTTTGGAGGTAAATTATTATGGCAGTAAAAATTCGTTTGAGAAGAATGGGTTCAAAGAAGGCTCCTTTCTACAGAGTAGTAGTAGCAGATTCAAGATACCCCAGAGACGGCAGATTCATTGAGCAGGTAGGAACATACAATCCTATGACAAAGCCTGCAGCAGTTGAATTTGATGCAGAAAAGGTTGCAAAGTGGATTGGCAACGGTGCTCAGCCCACAGATACAGTAAAGCGTCTTCTCAAGGAAAAGGGTATCATTTAGTTGAAAGCATTCGGCTTATGCCTTCATTTTTGAAGGCATAAGCAATAACGGATATCTGTAGAAAAACAATGATGTATCATTGTTTTCCGTTCAAAGCATAGCTTTGTTTGTGAATTTGTTTTACAAATTTACACAGATTCCGTTGCAACGAGGTCCTCGAAAATTATTTTGAAAAATAATTTTCACAACAGCAAAGTATTTGCTGTTATGAAATAGCGTTTTTACGCTATTTCGACAAAGGACACTCGTTATATTTACCCTGATTTTGGAGGAAAAGAAATGAAAGAGCTTTTGGAATTTATTGCAAAATCAATGGTTTCAGAGCCTGATGCAGTAACTGTTGAAGAAGCTGTTCAGGAAAACTCGGTTGTTTTGACCCTGCACGTCAGCGAGGGCGATATGGGCAAGGTCATCGGCAAGCAGGGCAGAATTGCCAAGGCTATCCGCACAGTTGTGAAAGCTGCTGCAAGCCACGAAAACAAAAAAGTTACGGTTGATATTGTGTAACAAAAAAGAAGGGCAGACTGTATCGTTTCGGTACAGTCTTTGCTTGTATAGCAGGAAATTGTGATCTTTTCTATTAGGAAAAATTTAACAGAGGAAATTGGTATGAAAAATAATCTTGAAATTGGACAAATAGTGAATACGCACGGACTCCGCGGAGACCTGAAGGTTATGCCCTGGTGCGATGACCCCGGGGTTTTTGACGAGCTTGCGTATGTTATTATAGATGAAGAAGAATATAATATCGAAAAGTCAAGAATGCAGAAGAATATGGTTCTGCTGAAGCTTGAGGGCATAGATGATATTAATGTTGCCGAAAGGTTTAAAAACAAGGTTCTGACGGTTCCCCGTGAGGAGCTGGGCGAGTTGCCTGAGGGGACTTATTATATCTGCGACCTTCTGGGTTGCAGCGTTGAAACTGTTTCGGGCAGAGCCTTGGGAAAGATTTGCGACATAATCAAAACAGGCAGCAACGATGTTTATGTTGTTGAGGATGAAGGCAAAAAACAGGTACTGATTCCCGTAATTGATGAGGTTGTGAAATCGGTGGACATAGATGAAAAAAAGATTGTGATTGAACCCTTAAAAGGATTGATTGATTGAGATGGCAGAGCTGAGAGTTGATATTTTGACACTGTTTCCCGAAATGTTTGATGCGGTGCTGAAAAACTCTATTATCGGGCGTGCGGTGAACAATGGAATTATTGAAATTAACTGCATTCAGATACGGGACTTTGCTTTCAACAAGCACAGGCAGGTTGACGACTATCCCTACGGAGGCGGTCAGGGGATGGTTATGCAGGCAGAGCCCGTTTTTTTGGCGTATCAAAGTGTATGCAGAGAGCTTGACTACAAGCCCCTGACAATCTATATGTCACCTCAGGGCAAAACCTTCAGACAATCCACAGCAAAACGGCTGGCGAAGAAGAAGCACATTGTGATTCTTTGCGGACATTATGAAGGTGTTGACCAGAGAGTGCTTGACGAAATTGTGGATATGGAAATCTCAATGGGTGATTTTGTGCTGACAGGGGGCGAGATTGCGGCAATGGCCGTGGTTGATGCAGCTGCCAGAATGATTCCCGGGGTGCTTGCTTCAGAGGCGGCGTTTGCAGATGAGTCCCATTTTTCGGGGCTTTTGGAATATCCTCAGTATACACGCCCTGCAGTATGGCACGGAAGAAAAGTTCCTGAGGTTCTGATGAACGGAAATCACAGGCTTATTGAGGAATGGAAGCGCAGAGCTGCCATTGAAAATACCTATCGAAAACGCCGAGGAATGCTGTCAAAAGCATCGCTTGACAAGAAGGATTTGGAAATTGTGCAAAAACTCAAGGAAGAATAGCGGTTATTTTGCTCAAAATTTCGATATACTGTTGTTTTTTGACGGAAATTATGATATACTTTATTCAAGTATGATTGACTGTATTTGATTTGACATAACTTTTGTATAAATTGATACTATTTTTTGAAAATCGGAGGGATTCTGATGAAATGTTTGGAATGCGGAGCAGATATTTATGAGGGCGTAAAAAAATGTCCTTATTGCAAAACGCTCACACCCGGCGTAGCTGAAGACGAAAGATTCAGGGATTTTGACTTTAAGTATACCATTACATCTGATGATCAGGTAAGGAAAATTCATGACACCATAAGAGAAGCCGAAAGGGAAAAGGGAAAAAAGAAAAGCAGCCTGGAAGCTTTTCTTGCAAAACGCCGTGCGGCAAAAAGAGCTGCAAGACGTGAAGCAAGACGCCGTGATGCAGCAAAAGCTGAAGCAAAGACAGCT
This sequence comes from Clostridia bacterium, assembly GCA_045596485.1. Lineage (GTDB taxonomy): Bacteria > Bacillota > Clostridia > Monoglobales > Monoglobaceae > SIG440. The sequence goes on along the minus strand of JAZOCL010000040.1, from coordinate 4,836 downwards.
ACCGAAAAAAAGAAGCCTGTAAAGGTAGAGAAAAAGCCCAAGGAAAAGCTTCAGCTGAGGAAGCTGAAGTTTAAAAAAGTTGATTTCAAAAAGCTTGCACCCGAAGAAATGAATAAGCTGAAAAAGCAGGCTCTCGGCTTGGGGGCGGTTGCTCTTTGTCTTGTTGTTCTTATCTGGGGAGTTGTTGCCATTGCAGGGGCAATATCAGGCGGAGACGATAACGTTGCATCTTATACATATGCAAAAGAAAATTCATTGTATATGGTTTATAAGGGCAAGAATCTGCTTATCTCCGAAAAGGTAATAAACGACAGCTACACCCGAAAGCTTGACGAAGAGGGAACTCTTGTGTCAGCAGAGCGTGCCGCAAAAAATGCAGAGCTTGTGCATTCTGCAAAGGACGGAAAGGTTACCTACTTCTTTGAGGACTATGACCCCGAAACAAACAGCGGCAGACTGTGTATGATTAAAAACGGAAAAATCAAAAAGATTACACAGGTTGCAGAGGCTGTTCACAATTCAATTGTGATGACAGACGATGGTGAAAAAATTCTCTATCTTCAGACAACCGACAAAAACGGTGATATGGGCGTTCTCTATTATTGGGAAAAGGGAATGGAAGAGCCCTTCAAAATTTCAACGGATATTGACCACGGAACCTTTGGTTTTGCAGATAACGGCGACTATGCGATGTTCCTTCAGAACCTCAACCGTGTTGAAATGCGAGGTGACCTTTATGTGAAGAGCCTGACAAGGCTGAAGGAAGAAAAGCTGAAGCTGGATACAGATGTATGCAGAATATTCGGTTCAAGTCAGGACGGAGATTCTCACCTTTATGCAAAGGATTATGACACAGAAGACAAGTCCTTTGATATTTATGCAATCAACAGGAAGAACCGTTCAATCAGACTTGGTGAGAGAACAAAGAGCAATCCCGTAATGCAAAAAAAGAAGAACAATATCTACATTCTCGGTCTTGCTGACGACGGAACAAACAATCTCTACAACGTTGAGGTTGATTCAGGCAAGAAGGAGAAGATTGCGTCAGGTGTAAGCAACGTGCTTATGATGTCAAAGGACGAAAAGACTGTTATCTATGACAAGGTATATTCAGGCAAGCTTGCTGATTATTATGCATATACCAGAGGAAAGCAGGCTCAAAAAATTGCAGGAAATGTGGTTGTTGACTATAATGTTGTTGCAGGAAAGCCCCAGATGGCGGCGAGCCTTGATGCAAGACGGTTTATTTATATTTCGGAATTCGAAGCCTTTAAGGGCGGCGGAACGCTGACTCTTTGCGAATACAAAAACGGCAGAATTGTTTCCGAAGAAAAGATTGCTGAAGATGTATATTCCTGCTATCGTGCAGAGGACGGCAGATTTATCTTCACAAAGGATTACAGTCCGTCAAGAAAGGTTTATGACGTGTATGTTCTTGAGGGAAGTGAAATGACTCTCCTCAAGGAAGAAGTTTCGCCCGAAATGTTTGGGGTGAATAAATCGGGAGATAATATATATTATATCTCCAACTACAATGTTGAAGGCGCTTTTGGAACACTGGAAAGAATGGATCTGGAGGGCAATGCCGAAGAGCTTGCAGCCGAGGTTTTCGGGTTCAATCTGTCAGCTCTTGAGGATGTTCTTTTCTACAAGAACCTCAACAGCGAGGACGGAAGCTTTGATATGTATCTCCTAAAGGACGGAAAAACCGCCTGGAGCGAAGTGAATACTTCGGTTGACGAAATTCTCACATACTAAAAGTCGGGCTGAGGAGGAAGAGTCTTGCGTATAGGAATTTTTGGAGGAACCTTCAATCCTCCCCATCTGGGACATATGCTCCTTGCCACTGAGGCACTTGAAAAGGCGGCGCTTGATACGGTTGTTTTTATGCCCTGCGCAACTCCGCCCCACAAGCCTGATTTGGTCATTCCCGATGGTGAGCACCGCTATAATATGGTGAAGCTTGCAATCGAAGGAAGGCACGGCTTTGAGGTGTCTGACCTTGAGATTGATGCAGGCGGAAAGAGCTATACGGCAAAAACTCTCCAACGACTTGAAGAGATTTGCAAGGGTGCAGAGCTGTGTTTTATTGTGGGTGCAGATTCTCTGTGTGATATGGAAAAGTGGTTTTGTCCTGCAGAAATTTTCAAAAGAGCCGAGATTATTGTGGCTCAGCGCGGCGGATTGAAGGAATCGGAGCTCAATGTTGCCATAGATTTTTTTAGGCAAAAATATAGCGCAAGAATCACCAAGGTTCAGATGAATGCCGTTGAAATGGCCTCAACCGAAATACGCAGCCGTATTGAAAAGGGAATGTGCGTAAAGTATATGGTTCCCGACAGGGTTATTGACTACATCAATGAAACAGGTATTTATAAAGGAAACAGTTAAAGCTTATGCAGCAGAGGATTGAAAAAATCAGAGAATATGCAAAAAGTGTTTTGAGCGAGAAGCGTTTTGTCCACACCGTGAATGTTGCGGAGGAGGCAAAGCGCCTTGCCCGTATATGGGGAGCTGACTGCGAGGCGGCGTATCTTGCGGGAATGGCTCACGATATAGCAAAGGAGATTCCCTTTGCTGAGGCATTTGCTATGCTGAAGGCTTACGGCTATAACCCCGACCCTGACGAAGAAAAAAGTCCGTCACTTTTGCATGCGCCTCTTGCGGCATATATTGCAGAGGATAAATTCGGCGTCAAACGACGTGAGGTTCTTGATGCAATCAGGTATCATACCACAGGAAGATGCGATATGACACTTCTTGAAAAGATAATTTATGTTGCCGACTTCACCGAACCGGGGCGCAAATATCCCCAGGCAAAGGAAGTTCGGGATATTGCAGATGAAAATCTTGAAAGAGCCGTGCTTGTTCAGGCAGATGCGGTTATAAAGTTTATAATCGATCGCGGTGATGTTTTGCATAACGACACCGTGAAAATGAGAAACTATTATTTGACAAAAAGAGGTTAAACCAGATGAGAGTAAAATCACCGCTCAGACTTACTGTTGCGATTTTAATATTGCTGATACTGATTTATGTGGGCTTTCAGGGAGCGGTTTCAATAATTACGGGTGAGCCCATAAAGTTCGGGTTCAGCAGTGTAGGCAAAGGGTCTGACAGGGTTCAGGATTTTGTTGTTGCAGGAATTGATGACGACGGCTACAGAACAGACCTGATTCTGTTCTGTCGGTATAATATGGCGGACAACTCAATAAATGTTTTGCAGATTCCCCGTGATACCAAGGTCGAAAACGAAAGATACGACAAAAAAATTAATTCTGCATACGGCAGCCCCGAAAAAGAGCAGGCGTTGTTCGATGAGATTGAAAGTGTAATCGGAATTCGCCCCGAAAAATCGGTGATTGTGAGCTTTAAGGCTTTTCGTGAAATCATTGATGCAATCGGCGGCGTTGAGGTGAATGTGCCAATCAGGATGTTTTATCATGACCCTGTGCAGAATCTTACCATTGATTTATATCCGGGAACTCAGCTTCTGGACGGAAGGCGTGCGGAAATGTTTATGAGATTCCGACAGAATGACGACGGAACAGGCTATGCCAACGGTGATATTGACAGAGTTGCAGCCCAAAAGAAGTTTTATGAAGCGGCGGCAAACAAGCTCCTTAGCGGTGGAACCATTCTCAAGGCTCCCAAAATTCTGGGGGTAATTGCCGAAAATGTTAAAACCGACTTCACGGTGGGTGAAATCGTAAAATATATAGGAGAAATTCCTGAATTCAGTATGGATAATGTAAAAATCCATTCCCTTCCTGGCGAAGGCGGTTATGACACAAACGGCGTTTCGTATTTTTTTCATAACGAGGAAGCTACAAAAAAGCTTATTGACGAAGAATTTGCCGTTAGTCGGGGCGGTGTTTCGGATGACTATAAGGGCGCCTTTAAAAACCGATTTATAAAGGTGAAGCTGGTTGATGCAACAGGTCTTGATTCAAGTCAGGTTGATGTTTTGCAGGCGGTTTCAGATGCACTCGAGGATTACGGCTTCAAGGTTGTTGCAACTGAAAAGGCAGACAGAATTTCGGATGTTTCGGTGCTCATTAACCACAACGAAAAGAGAGCAGCAACAGAGCTTCAAAAGGCATATGAAACGGTTCAGATTGCTGAAGTCATTGAGGAATATGTTCTTGACGAGGGCGAAAAAGCGGCAGATGTAACACTAAAAATGGGTACAGATTTTTCATTTTAAATTCGGGGTGAGGAGATATATATGAGTTGTGAAAATAATTATGTAAATACAATAGTCAAGGCAATTGACAGCAAAAAGGGCAAGGAGATTCTGGTTTTGAATCTGGAGGAGCTTACAACCCTGACAAATTATTTTGTCATTGCAACAGGAGGCTCAAACAAGAATGTTCAGGCAATCTGCGACGAGGTCGAAGAAAAAATGAGAGACCAGGGTGCTAAGCTGTGGAACAAAGAGGGCTACGACAGCGGCGAATGGGTGCTGCTAAGCTATGATGATGTGATTGTTCACATATTCCAGTCAGAAACCCGTGAGTTCTACAAGCTGGAACATATCTGGAAGGATGCTCTATCTGTTGATGTTGATGATTTGATTAAAGAAGACTAATATAATCAATGTCGTAGAAAACGGCGATACGCCGTTTTTCGCAGAATTTATTCTGCAGCTTTCAAACCGAAGGTTTCAAAGCTACGCTTGATTGCAATGAAGTATCGGGAAATTGCATTGCAATTGCCTCGTCAAAAAACATTTTGACGAGGAAAAACGTGTTTAACGTTTTTCCCTAAGATACATTTATTATAACCGAAAGGACAGATATAAATGAAATACGATTTCAAAGCAATTGAAGAAAA
>JAZOCL010000039.1:0-7051 GCA_045596485.1 Clostridia bacterium | reverse complement strand
CGCATTCTCAATACCGCCGCAGCAGGGAACCTCCATACGGACAATTGTTACACTTTTGATATCGTTGTTTGCAATAATCTGTGTGAGCTTTTCGCTGTAATCGCCCTCGTCAAGCTTTGGACAGCCGATAAGGGTCACGCGGTTGCGGATAAATTCTTTGTGAAAGTTGCCGTAGGCATAAGCTGTGCAATCTGCCGCAATAAGCATATTTGCATTGTCAAAATAAGGTGCGTTCACAGACACAAGCTTAATCTGTACGGGCCATTGGCTAAGCTGACTTGTGACAGGAGCCGCCCCTTCGCGCCCGACATCAGCTTCTCGTTTGATTGCCTTTGACTGAGTACCCGGGCAGCCACAGGGGAGCTTAACTCCCTGCTTCTGCATTTTCGCCTTGCGCACGGCTTCTTCGTCATAGGCAGGCGCCTCACGTTCTTCAAAGGATATTGCATCTGTGGGACAAGCAGGCAGACAATCGCCCAAACCGTCGCAGTAATCCTCACGTGTGAGCCTGGCCTTGCCGTTTATCATTTCAATTGCACCCTCGTGGCAGACTGTAGCACAAGCTCCGCAGCCGTTGCATTTTTCTTCATTAATTTTTATTATTTTTCTAACCATTGTTTTCCTCCCATTTCAGAAGCATTTGCAATCTTTGCAGTCCTCAGCCCCGTTGCTGCGATAGCACAGCTCGTTGGAACATCTGCCTTTTCCAAAAAACTCCACCAGATTCTGAACCGTGGTCTCCGCAATGTTCGACAGCGCTTCTTCGGTCAGAAACGCCTGATGCGAGGATACAATCACGTTGGGCATTGAAATAAGCCTTGCAAGCACGTCATCCTCGATTATGTGCCCCGAAAAATCCTCAAAGAACACATCTGCTTCTTCTTCATAAACATCAAGGCAGGCAGCACCCACCTTCCGTGATTTTATTGCTCCAAGCAATGCTTCGGCATCAACCAGTGCACCCCTTGAGGTATTCAGCAGAACAACTCCGTTTTTGCACTTTGCAAGAGATTGTTCGTTGATTACGTGATATGTGTCCTCGGTGAGAGGGCAATGGAGCGAAATTATATCGCTCCTTTCAAACAGCTCGTCAAGACCTGTATATTTCACCGTATCGCCGTTGTCAAGACCATCAAGCGGAAATTTGTCATAGGCAAGAACCTTCATTCCAAAGCCTCGGCATATATCAATGAACACCCGACCGATTCGTCCCGTGCCTATCACGCCCACGGTTTTGCCGTGAAGGTCAAAGCCGGTCATTCCCGACAGGCTGAAGTTGAAATCCCTTGTGCGGATGTAAGCCTTGTGGATGCGCCGCACCGAGGTCAAAAGAAGCGCCATTGTATGTTCAGCCACCGCATAGGGTGAATATGCAGGAACACGCAAAACGTGAATTTTGCCGAAGGCATAATTCATATCCACATTGTTAAAGCCTGCACAGCGCAGAGCAACCACCTTGACCCCAAGCTCACACAAACGGTCAATAACCGCCGCATTCACCGTGTCATTAACAAACACACAAACGCCGTCATAGCCCTGAGCAAGCTCAGCTGTGTCTTCATTCAGCTTGGTCTCAAAAAATTTAAATTTCACCCCGTGCCCCTTGCCGAACCTTTCAAAAGCCGGCTTGTCATAGGGCTTTGTATCGGAAAAAGCGATTTTCAATGTAATCCCTCCTTGATTTCTTTTTTCAATTGTAATATAATGAGAAAAGAAAGTATGTTGAATTTTCAACAAAAGGAGAAAAATATGAAAAAATATTCTGAAATACTGCGAAAGTGCTCGCTGTTTGACAACATTGAGGACGAAAATCTCACCGCCCTGCTTGGCTGTCTTGGTGCAAGGGTGAAAAGCTTTGGGAAAAAGGAAACCATTATGGCAGAGGGTGACTCCACAAGAGATTTCGGTATCGTTCTTTCGGGCTCGGTGCAGATTATGCAGCTTGATTATCTGGGCAACCGCTCCATTGTTTCAAACATTGCACCAACCCAGCTCTTCGGAGAGGCATTCTCCTGTGCAGGAGTCAGCACAATGCCCCTTGATGTCGTCGCAAGTGAGCCCAGCGAGATAATGTTCATTGATTGCCATCGCGCTTTGCACACCTGTTCAAATGCCTGCGAATTTCACAGCAGAATTATATATAACCTGATGAAGAGTATGGCAACAAAAAACATTATTTTTCACCAAAAGCTCCAAATTACCTCAAAGCGCAGCACCCGTGAAAAGCTTATGGCATACCTTATGCTTCAGTCAAAGAAAACAGGCTCCAAAAGCTTTGAAATTCCATTCGACCGTCAGGAGCTTGCTGATTATCTCGAGGTCGACCGAAGCGGGCTGTCTGCAGAAATCAGCAAGCTTCGCAAGGAAGAAATCATCAAAAGCCACAAAAACCGCTTTCAAATATTATAAAACCTCATAGGTTGATTTTGGAACGGTTTTATGCTATGATATAATATAACATAAAACGACAAAAAACGGAGGAGTTCAAATGAGCAAACAAGCTTACAGTTATCACACCTTCTTCTTTCCATTTTTATGGAGTGACGGCGGAAATATGACATTTGACCGCATAAACACTCTGCTTGATTGTGAAAAATGGCGCAACAATTCGGTGAGTGGCTTTGAAGAAGCCTCTGCCCTGAAGGACGATGATTATTCATTGGTTGCAAATTATCAGACTGCACAGTATTTCACAACCTCTGCCCGACAGTCATATTTCGGCTGGGACAAGGACTTTGTGAAGTGCTACGCCTTCAATCTCCCCGAAAACCCCGTTTATTATATAAAAAAGAACATCGACAAGAACCGTTTCAATGAGTGGAATCTCAATCTGCACGGAATAACGCTGAAAATTTATAATACGGGCATTGGAGTCCTCGCCTTTGAAGCCGAAAATCACGACTACAAAACCATCCGTGATGTGAAGGCAATCAACGAATACGGCAGAAGAATTTTTCCACCTTTTATTCAAGACGGGGGCTGTGCCAAGTGTGCCGACGAGCTTGGGATAAAATGCGGAGACGACTGTTTTGAATGCGACCTCATCTCAACAACCGTTCCTCAGCTTGAGGCTGAATGCGTTCCCGGCTTTATCCGAAACCTTATTCCCGACGAGATAAAAATAAAGCCTGCCATTGACGACAGAATGTTTGTGGCGTGTCTGGTGAATGACCCTGAGGAATTTGAAAAAATGATGAAATATGAAACAGACGATTCAGCGTCCGAAAATCTTTATGAATTTCTCTATATAGATATTGAAGACAGATGCAGCTGTCCCACAAGGTCTATGCGAAGTGACTTGCTTTCAAAGAGCATTTATCCGCGCTGGATTGAAAACAGATTTGACGGCAAGGTTTTCGGCAATATGTACGGAGTCACACATCATTCCTTTATGTGCATAACCGCAAACACCAATCCTGTGTATGTTGAAATTCCGTTTCTTACAATCTATACTCACATTGTTTCTTCGGTGATTGCACAACGCGCCACCATTCTCTCCTTTGACGGAATCGTGTCGGAGCTCTCTTGCGGCTTCGAAAAACAGGGACGTAATATGAGCAGCAGAAAAATGCGGAAATTGCAAAAGCTACAGGAAAAATACATAGCCTTTCTGAATCAACATATGAACATTGAAATCACAAATCAAGAGCAAGGTATTGAGCTTTATGAAATGTTCCAAAAGGAGCTGTATATAGAAAAAGAATGCGAAAAGCTGGAAAAAGAAATTAACGCTTTGTCAGATGCGGCAAACACCAAAAACGAGGGGCAACTCAACAGGCTTGCAATTTTCATAACCATTGTAATACTTTTTGCAGAGCCTCTTGTTGCAAAGCTCATTGAATGGTTGCCTTCATTATTCACTTTCTTTTCAAAATAATCTTCAAAAACATACAAAAAGACGTGCTCAACTGAGCACGTCTTTTAAATTTGCATTTATGCCTTAATGATTGAGATTTTAACTTTTTCGCCGTTGATGTTCCATTCCTTGCCGTCGTTTGCGACATTTTCAATGGATACCGCAAGCACCTGCGCAGAAATTTCTGCTTTGTTTGCGTTGATGATTGAATCAATCTTATCACTTCCGCAGTAGCTTACGCAGATATTATCCTGAACCTCAAATCCGCCGTCCTTGCGCATTGTCTGAACCTTGCTGATGATTTCACGAACAAAGCCTTCTTCAATAAGCTCATCTGTGAGATTTGTGTCAAGAACAACCGTATAGCTTGCATCGCTGTCAGAAACAAAGCCATCCTTCTGAAGAGTTTCAACCAGAACATCCTCCATTCCGAATTCAACGTCTGTGCTTTCAACAACCATCTTAATTGTTTCGCCGGAGCTAAGCTTTGCCATAATCTCGGCACCCTCCATTGAGTTAACCTGTTCAAAGATAGCTTTAACAATCTTGCCGTACTTGGGGCCCATGGTCTTGAGCTGAGGCTTGAAGTTGTAGCTGATAAAGGAGCTTGCATTGTCGGTAATTTCGATTTCCTTAACGTTCAGCTCATCAAGAATGATGTTTCTGTAAACCTCATCAAGGTCGCCCTTTGTCTGAACATAAATCTTTGCAATTGGCTGACGGTTCTTGATATTTGCAGCGTTGCGGCACGCACGACCGAGAATAACAATCTTTCTTGCTGCATCCATCTCTTCTTCAATATCCTTAAAGTCAAATTCTGCATCCGCCTTGGGGAAGTCGCACATATGAACGCTTTCGGGAGCAGCTTTGTCAACGTTGAGAACAAGATTGCGGTAAATCATTTCTGTCATAAAAGGAATGAAGGGTGCGCAAACCTTTGAGAACTCAACCAAAACTGTGTAAAGCGTCATATATGCACAAATCTTGTCGTCTGTGAGCTCGCTTGCCCAGAAGCGTTCACGGCTTCTGCGGACATACCAGTTCGAAAGCTCGTCTGTGAAGTCCTGAATAACTCTTGTTGCTTCGGTAATCTTGTAGTTTTCAAGATTTTCGTCAACTGTGCGGATTACATAGTTAAGCTTTGAAAGAATCCACTTATCAAGAAGTGTCAGCTTTGACTTGTCGAGCTTGTGCTGTGTGGGATCGAACTTATCGATGTCAGCATAAAGCACATAGAATGCATAGGTGTTCCAAAGTGTTCCCAGGAACTTTCTCTGGGACTCCGAAACTGCTTCGTCATAGAAGCGGTTAGGAAGCCAGGGTGCACTGTTTGAATAGAAATACCATCTTGCTGCGTCAGAACCCTGCTTGTTGAGAACGTCCCAGGGGTTAACAACGTTGCCCTTGTGCTTTGACATCTTCTGACCGTTTTTGTCCTGAACGTGTCCCAGAACAACTACGTTCTTGTAGGGTGACTTGTCAAAGAGCAAGGTTGAAATTGCAATAAGTGTATAGAACCAGCCTCTTGTCTGGTCGATTGCTTCACTGATGAAGTCAGCAGGGAAGTTTTCGTCAAAGAGTTCTTTATTTTCAAAGGGATAGTGCCACTGTGCAAAGGGCATTGAGCCTGAGTCAAACCAGCAGTCTATAACCTCTGAAACTCGCTTCATTTCACCGCCGCACTTTTCGCACTTGAGGCGGACATTGTCAACATAAGGCTTGTGAAGCTCAATATTCTCTGGAACGTTGATTCCCTTTGCCTTCAGCTCTTCAATTGAGCCGATACATTCGTGATGACCGCATTCACAGGTCCATATGGGGAGGGGTGTTCCCCAATATCTTGAACGTGATAATCCCCAGTCAATAACATTTTCAAGGAAGTTTCCAAATCTGCCGTGCTTGATGTTGTCAGGCATCCAATTAACTGTTTCGTTGTTTTTGAGAAGTCTGTCACGAACTGCTGACATCTTGATGAACCACGTGTCACAAGCGTAATAAAGCAAGGGTGTGTCACATCTCCAGCAGAAGGGATAGCTGTGTTCAAAGTTTATAATCTCAAAGAGCTGTTCTCTCTCCTTCAGGTCACGGATAACCAGCCTGTCAACGTCCTTCACAAACATACCCTTCCAGGGTTCAACGCTGTCAACAAAGTTACCCTGAGTGTTAACAAGGTTAACAAAGGGAAGGTCGTTTTCTTTGCCTACACGTGAGTCGTCTTCACCGAATGCGGGAGCAATGTGAACAATACCTGTACCGTCGCTCATTGTAACATAGTTGTCGGCAACAATAAAGTGACCCTTCTTATCCAGTTTTGCAAAGTCATAAAGAGGCTCATATTCAAGACCGCAAAGGTCTGTGCCCACATACTTTTCAATTACCTCGTATTCATTTTTGATAACGCTGTCAAGAAGTGCTTCTGCAAGAATGAAGGTTTCGTCTGCTACTCTTACCTTCACATAGGTCTCGTGTGGGTTAACACACAGAGCCACGTTTGAAGGAAGGGTCCAGGGAGTTGTTGTCCAGGCGAGGATATATTCCTTTGTCTTGCCCTTTACAATAAACTTTGCAATAAGCGATGCTTCCTTTACATCCTTATAGCCCTGAGCAACCTCATGGCTCGAAAGCGAGGTTCCGCAGCGGGGGCAATATGGCATAATCTTGTGGCCTTTGTAAAGAAGTCCCTTGTCCCAGATTGTTTTGAGAGCCCACCAAACAGACTCAATGTAGTTATTGTGATAGGTAACATAAGGATTTTCCATATCAGCCCAAAAGCCGACACGGTCGCTCATTTCCTCCCACTCGCTCTGATAGGTGAAAACGCTGTCCTTACACTTTTTAACAAAGTCCTCAATGCCGTAGCTTTCGATTTGGGGCTTGCCGCTGATTCCAAGCTGCTTTTCAACCTCAAGCTCAACGGGAAGACCGTGAGTATCCCAGCCAGCCTTGCGAAGAACCTTGTAGCCCTTCATTGTGCGGTAACGGGGAATCAAGTCCTTGATAACCCGGGTCAGAACGTGACCGATGTGGGGCTTGCCGTTGGCTGTGGGAGGACCGTCAAAAAAGGTGTATACCTGACCGCCTTCACGATTTGCGATACTCTTTTTGAATATGTCATTATCCTTCCAGAAAGAAACTATTTCTTTCTCTCTTTCAACAAAGGATAAATCTGTCGACACTTTATCGTACATTGTAATA
>JAZOCL010000038.1:0-6531 GCA_045596485.1 Clostridia bacterium | reverse complement strand
TTTTTCAATAGAATTCATACTCATTATATCACATCCTTTTATGATACAAATATTTGAAAGATATATTACAAATATTACCTTTTATTTTACCATATTCTCTCACTTGTGTCAACAAATTATTTAACCGTTTTCGGGCTTCTGCTGTATTTATACTTCCATTATCTTGTATTTTTTATTCCTTTATGTTATACTTATTTAAACGGAATTTTTCATCAGAAAGGAGGGTTTTCTTTGGAAGGCGTAAAAATACTTCACGCAGCCGATTTGCATATAGGCTCCGCACGCTCGGAGCTTGCCAAAAGCAAAGGCAGAGCAGAAATCAAAAATACCTTTTTTAGAATTGTGAAATTCTGTGAGAGGGCTCAAATTGATTTTGCTCTTATTGCAGGCGATTTGTTTGACACCCCCTTCACAGACAGCGAAACTTTGACCGAAGTTACCTTTGCAATGCAGCAATGCCCCTCCACCACCTTTGTTATTTCCCCCGGGAACCACGACTGTGCCTGTGCCGGCTCGGTCTATTTGGACTGTGTTTTTCCCGAAAACGTGGTTGTTTTCACCTCGTTTATGGAGCATATTGACTTTCCCGAAAAAAATGTACGCATATTCGGTGCTGCCTTCACAGACAAATTCGAAAGGCTTCCCCTTCTTTCGGGAGCGATTGACCTGAACCCAAATATGATAAATCTATGTGTTCTTCACGGAGATATTATTCCTAGCAGTTCCGAAAGCGAATATAACCCCATCACCCTTGATTCAATAGCCCGATGCGGCTTTGACTATCTGGCTCTGGGTCACATACACAAACGAAGCGAAATCAAAAAATTGGGACATACCTTTTATTCATACTGCGGATGCCCTGACGGCAGAGGCTTTCACGAAGAAGGCAGCTGCGGCGTTTATGCGGGCACGGTAGCAAAAGGTATTTGCAAACTCGATTATCTTGAATTTTCCTCACGTCAATATGTTTCTCTTTCGGTGGATATATCGGGCTTTGAAAATTCCCTTCAGATTTCCTCCAAAATTCTGGGGCACCTGAAACAAGCCTACCCCGAACACTACGGCGAACACCTTTATCGCATAAATCTCATAGGAACAATTGACTCAAATTTTTCACCTAGTTCTGCTCAGCTTGAAGCAGAGCTTTCTGAAGAACTTCTCTTTGTTCGCATAAAGGACTGTACCTACACCAACCTTGGTGACATATCAAAAATTGCTGCAGAAAGCTCGCTGCGCGGAATTTTTGCAAAAAAAATTCTTGAAATGACCGAAACAGCCGACCCGACCGATGCCCAGCTTTATCACAATGCACTGAAGCTGGGGCTCAAAGCCTTTGAGAGAGAGGTGTCTTTGAGTGATAATTAAGAAACTTGACATTGAGAACTTTGGCAAATTTTCGGGGCGTTCCATTAATTTCAATCCGGGCTTCAACCTTATTTTGGGAAACAACGAGGACGGAAAATCCACCCTTATGTCATTCATAAAGCTTATGTTTTACGGAAATCTCGGGAAAAGTACCGATATATCAAAAAACCCCAGAAAAAAGTATGCACCCTGGAGCGGTGCTTCAATGAGCGGTTCCATAGAATTTGAATCAGACAGCGAAAGCTTCCGACTTCATAAGGAATTCCAAAGGTCTGCCGCCAGCGATTTGGTTTCGGTTTTCAACCAAAACAGGGGCGAAAGACTTGATATTTCTCCGTCCCAAGAAATCGGTCAGGTATTTCTTGATATGACTCTGGGAGAATTTGAACGAAGCTTTTTTATTGAAAGCTTCGGCGGCTTTTCATCGGATGCATCAGGCGACAGCCTGGCAATGAGAATTGCAAACCTCGCAGCTTCGGGAGACGAAAGCATTTCACAAGCTCTGGTTATGGCAAGAATCACTGCCGCCAAAGAAGAGCTTATTTCAAAGAGCGGCAAAAAAGGTTTTCTTGTCGATGCCCGCGAAAGGGTTGAAAAGCTGAAATCTGAGCTTTCTGCTCTTTCGAAGCAGACTGAAAATCAGCTTTCACTAATGACCGAAATAAGTGAGCTGAAAAAAGAAATTAGTGAGCTTGAGCAAGCCATTGAAGTCATAGACTCGGCAAAAACAGCTGATAAAGCAAAAAAAGACCTGAAAGCCCTTTCTGCCCTTGCCGAAAGCCTGAAGCTCCGCGAAAATCTGCTTCAAACGCTGCACAAATGGTGCAGCGACGTCGCTTCACTCAAAGCAAAAGTCAAAAAGCTGAAAGAGCTTCGTTTCAGAATTCCAACCACCATACAAGTTGATGAAGGCAAAATTACCCATGATGATTACCGCAGGGCGCTTGTGATTGAAGATGAGCTTTCGGCTCTTCAGCAGGACAAACAGCTCATTGAGGGACGGCTCAAAGCAGCCGTAAGTGTTTTTGTTAAAGCTTTCCACAGAGAACAAAAGAAATCTCGGCGCAACACTGTTATAATTTTGGTTTTGCTTGCAATTCTTGGCGTATTTGGTGTAGGACTGATGCTTATTCAACAATATAATATTACAGGTTTTTATGCCTTGCTTCTTTCGGTCGGGATTGGACTCTGCTTAATTCCCGGAAGACAGAGAAAGATTTACAAATCAAAGGCTGTGAAGACAGCCTCCGATGAATACGAGGACTGTCTGCGCCATTTATCCTTTTTCTCCGAAGATTTGCTAAAGGAATCACCCGAAAAAATTGAGTCAATTCTTCAGGGAAAGCTCAGCAGATTCTTTTTCGATTTCAGGGAGCTGTTAAAAAGCTTTGGCTGCAGCGATTTTGAAGAATTCAAAGCAAAGGCTGCTGAAAGCTTCGCAAGAGCCGAGACTGTAAAGGCCGCCGAGCAGCTAAAGGAGCAGTTCACACAAGATATTTCACAGCTTGCCGCGGTTTCGTCTTTTGAAGAAGCACAAGAAATTTTTAAGGAAATCTGCAGCACGCTGACACTATTTGAAGAGACCGACAGAAAAATCTTGGTTATGTCTGACCTAAGCGGCTTTGCGGCAAATGATTCCAAAACTATTGAATCACAAATTCTTCAGCTTTCGGAGCTTATCGAAAACACAGCGTCAAGAACGCATATGCCTGCATTATTCTTACAGGATGTTGACATTGAGTGCTGTGATACTCACAAGCTAAAGCAAAAGCTTGCCGAAAAACGTCAGCTTTTGGGTGAGCTTCAAAGCAGAACCAGCCCGCCTGCAGCAAGCGAAGACCTTCTTCTTTTGCAACTTTCAGAGGAAAGATCAGCCGAGAGAGAACTTTCGGACAGATACAAAGCACTGAACATTGCATCCAAAGCTCTTGAGGCTGCGATTTCAGAAATGAACAAAGGGCTTGGCTCTCTTCTCAATCAAAAAACAGGCGAGTACCTTTCAAAAATAACCGGAGGAAAATACAGCGAGGTTATGGTTTCACGCAATCTGGAGGTTGAAGCCCGAAGCTCACTTGCTGAAGGCTATCACCACTGGAAGCACCTGAGCTCAGGTGCCATTGACAAGATATACCTGGCTCTGAGGCTTGCAGCTGCTGATATAATTGCTCAAAAGCACAATCCTCTTCCGCTGTTTCTGGACGATATACTGACCCAGTATGACAGCGAGAGCTGTAAAAACGCTTTGGTATTTTTGAAGGAATATCTCAAAACCTCGGGGTCTGTTTCACAGATTTTCTTCTTCACCTGTCACAGACATATTGCAGAATTAGCAAAAGAACTTATACCCGACTCCCACGAAATTATTTTGTAAAGGAATGATATATTATGACAATAACCTATGAGCTTGAAGGCTCACTTTATGTCAACGTGACCAACCGTTGCAGCAACGACTGCAGCTTTTGTGTCCGCAACAACCACGACACCGTGAACGGAACCGATAATCTTTGGCTTGACCGCGAGCCCACCGTTGAGGAAATCAAAGAAGATTTCAAACAGCGTGATATGTCAAAGTACAGCTCGGTTGTTTTTTGCGGCTACGGCGAGCCTCTTATGCGCTTTGACGACTGTATGGAGGTTGCAAAGTGGCTGAAGAAAACATATCCTCAAATTCCTATCCGAATCAACACAAACGGTCAGGCAAATCTGGTAGAAAAAAGAGATGTTACTCCTGAGTTTGAAGGAATAATCGACAGCCTTTCAATCAGCCTGAACGCATCAAACGCAAAGCGTTATCACGAAATCTGTCAAAGTATTTTCGGTGAGGCGGCCTTTGAGGGACTTCAGGAATTTGCACGGCTTGCAAAACGTTTTGTACCCAAGGTTACTCTGTCAATTGTGGAGCATGACATAACAAAGGAAGAAATCGAAGCCTGCCGCAGCATTGCACAAAAGTGCGGCGTTGACTTCAGGGTTCGTGCATACATCGAGTAGAGCTGCACAAACTATCTAAAGCACGCCTGAAAGGATGATACCCAATGAGTCAAATCTCATTTGAAATAAAACCTATAACTTTGGAAGACAAGCCCATTCTTGATTCATACTTCAAAAATGGTCGATTTTTGAATTCGGAGTTCACCTTCACAAATATGTTTATGTGGCAAAGTTCATATAACATCCGCTACGCAGAAATTGACGAAAATCTATGCATCTTTTCACAGCACGGCTCGGACCCCGAAAGTGTCAATATGACCACCTTCAGCGGTGATATTGCAGCTACCGTTCCAAAGCTTTTGGAATATTTTGAAAGTATAGAACAGCCCCCCATCATCCGTCTTTTCAGCAGGGAGCAAAAAGAAACGATTAAAAAACTCTTCCCCGATAAATTCAGCTTTGACAAGGATGTTGACTCCTTTGACTATGTGTATAACACCCAAGACCTGATAACCCTTCCCGGAGGAAAGTATCACGCAAAGCGCAATCATATCAACAAGTTCAAGTCGCTTTACAATTACAAATACCACACAATGACACCCGACTTCCGCGAGGAATGCCGCAGAATGTTCATCAGATGGTGTGACATCAAGCGCGGCAGCATTTCAAACATTGACGAACAGCTTGAGGCAGTGAACCGTCTCCTTGACAACTGGGAGCAGCTTGATATTGCAGGCGGTTGTATAACTGTCGACGGCAATATGGTTGCCTTCTCCTTTGGTGAGGTTCTCTGCTATGCCGAATCAATTGCCGTTATCCACCTTGAGCACGCTGATATTGATTTTCAGGGAAGCTTTCCTATGATAAATCAGCAATTTCTTGAGCATCAATGGTCTGACTTCAAGCTGGTTAACCGCGAAGAGGATATGGGACTTGAAGGCTTGCGAAAAGCCAAAAAATCCTACCATCCTGTGCTTATGACCGAAAAATATGTGGCAAAATTAAAATAACATACCGTCAAGGGTTTTGCCTTGACGGTGTTTTTTTGTCATAAAACAGACAAGTTGTGTATATTCTTTAATGTACTATTTTTTAACAAGGAGACTTTTGAAATGTTTTTTGATACAATGTCAATAACCGCATATGCCCTTGGGCTTGTTCTGATATTTGTTTTTTGCAGAATTTTTATTACTCCCATCAAATGGATTGCAAAGCTTCTCATCAATGGGATTGTGGGCGGACTTATTCTTGCCACCGTAAATTTTGTAGGTGGCTTTGCAGGCATAACAGTAATAATTAATCCTCTCACAGCACTGATTTCGGGGCTTCTGGGCGTCCCCGGAGTTATACTTGTCATTATTCTTCAGTATATATTGTAAACATTAAAAAAGGAGACAAACTAGTCTCCTTCTTCTATTCTGTTACACTTTTTTCAAGCTCATTTATTGACTTTTCGAGGGCTTCCATTGACTCACCAAAGCCGCTCCAGTCTCCTTCGGCATTCGCCTGCTTTGCACGGCGAAATTCCTCAACAACCTTTTTTGCCGCATCCTCATAGGTTAGATTGTCTTCGGGCTGTTCTTCGTCCTGAGGCTTTTTAGGCTCCTCCGGCATCACCGGTGCTTTTTCGTTAAACAGGGCATAAAGTGCGTCCTGAAGGCTGTTCTTCATCACAATTTTCTCGTCATAAGCCACAACCACCTGCTTGAGCTCAGGCAGGGTTGACTGATTGCTGGAAGCAATGTAAATTGGTTCAACATAAAGAACCGAGTCATCAATGGGAACAACAATCATATTGCCCCTGATTACCTTTGAACCGCCCTGACTCCACAGATTCAGCTCCTTGGATATATCCATATCCGAATTAATTCTGTTCTCAATCTGCAATGGTCCGTAAACATTTATATCCTTGGGGAACTTGTAGACCTGAAGCCTCCCGTAGCTGTCCCACTCGTTGCAAACCGCAAACCAGGCAACCATATTGTCCTTGTTTGTGAGGGTATATGGAACCGTGAGCAAAAGCTCAGTCTCATCCTTGCCTTCAAGCTTCATCATATTATAATACGCCGCAATTTCCTTGGGCTCGGCAGCATTTCCGTATCTTTCCTTTGCAACCACCCACATATCATTTTTGTTATAGAAGGCTGTGGGGTTTGAGATGTGATACTTGCCATAAACATCTGACTGAACCTTGAACATATATTCAGGATACTTGATGTGTGCCTTGATTCCCTC
>JAZOCL010000037.1:0-14017 GCA_045596485.1 Clostridia bacterium | reverse complement strand
AGGTGCGTTGATTCTGGCAGGTGCAAATCTGCTGGTGAAAATTATAGGTGCACTGTTTAAGGTGCCCCTCCGTGAGCTTGTGGGCGATGACGGAATGGGCGTTTTCAATGTGGCGTACCAGATTTATACATTTATGTTTATAATCGCAACGGCGGGCTTCCCCATTGCGGTATCAAAGATGGTTGCTGAAAGCATTGCAAAAAATGATGAATATGATGCAAAGCGTGTTTTTCAGACAGCGGCATTTCTGCTCGGTGTTATCGGTCTGGCGGGAAGCGTGGTGCTTTTTGCCTTTGCCGAACAGTTGGCGGGCTTTTTGGGTAACAAGGATTCGGCCTTGGGAATAAAAGTAATAGCCCCGGCAGTGTTCTTTGTTTCACTTTTGTCGGCTTACCGAGGCTATTTTCAGGGAAAACAGAATATGTTTCCCACCGCAGCGTCTGAGGTTACCGAAGCAACCGCAAAGCTGATTCTGGGCATTGCAGCGGCTGCTGTGTTTATGGGTATGTCGGTCAACACTGCGTTGGGTGATGATGTCCAGTTTGTTAACGGTGTGTTTTCTTCAAGCGATAACAGAACGGTGTATTCTGCAACGGGTGCAATTTTCGGCGTTGCTGCAGGAACCTTTCTGGCGCTTGTTCTGATGCTGATTATTTACAGCTGTAAGGAGCGAAAGGCAAAGCCTGTTCCAGGTCAGCAGATAAGACCGAGAAGGAGCATACTGAAAAACCTTGTTCTTATTGCAATTCCCATAACAATCGGGGCTTCGGTTTCGAGTCTTACAAGCCTTGTTGACCTTGCAACAATAATGAACCGTCTTGTTGTGAATCCTAATGTTTTCGACAAGTATGCATATCTTTTTGCTGAAGGAACCGAGTTTGCGGGGAAAGCACTGGAGGAAGGCTGGGAGGGTCTTGCTCTTTTGCAAAAGAAGGCGAACTCTCTTTACGGTGTATATACAGGTCAGGCACAGACAATGTTCAATCTGCCCCTTACCATTGTGGTTGGTCTCAGTATGAGTATTGTCCCTGCAATTTCAATGTCTCTGGCTGAAAGAAAATCTATTGAGGCGGGTGAAATGACTTCGAGCGTGCTGCGGATAACAATGCTGTTTGCACTTCCCTGTGCGGTGGGCTTTTATGTCCTTTCGGAGCCTATTCTTCGCATTCTTTACAGTGATGCAAACGCAGAGTATCTCCTGCAGAAGCTTGCCTTTGCTGTGCCCTTTGTGGCATTTGTTTCAGTGAGCAATTCGGTGCTCCAGTCCTACGGCAAGGTGTATTATCCTGTTTTGAGTATGCTTGTGGGCGGAGTGGTTAAGATTGTGATGAACTACACACTTATTCCTTTGTGGGGAATTGATGCGGCTCCCATTGCAACAACAGCCTGCTACGGAATAATTGCACTTCTCAATCTTTTCTGCATTATCTGTATGCTCAAGGTTAAAATAAATATTGCTGATTTGTTTATCAAACCTCTTTGTGCGGCACTTATTATGGGTGCGGTTACATTGGTGTTCTATAATTTTGCTTCGGGACTTATGCCGGGCTCGAGACTGATGACAATTGCTGCAATCGGTGTTGGCGTTGTTATATACGTTATGGCAATTATTATTGTGAAAGGCTTGAAGCGAGAGGATGTTCTCAATATGCCAAAGGGCGAAAAAATAGCGAATATTCTCGAAAAATACAAGCTTCTTTAAACAGAGGAGAAAATTATGGAGAAGAATTATACCTATGAAGACCTTCTGGAGATAGTGAAAACCCTCAGGGCTCCTGGCGGCTGCCCCTGGGATATGGAACAGACCCATCAGAGCATAAAGCACGACATTATTGAAGAAGGATATGAGCTTATCGAGGAGCTTGACGGCGAACACTGGGAAAAGGTGGCTGACGAAAGCGGAGACCTTTTGCTTCAGATTGTGTTCCACGCTCAGATAGGCAAAGAAAAAGGCGAATACAGTATGGAGGATGTCATCAATGCGGTATGCCGCAAGCTGGTTCACCGTCATCCTCACGTTTTCGGTGATGTGAAGGTGAAGGACAGCGACGAGGTTCTGCAGAATTGGGCGCAGATAAAAAGGGATGACCGCGGACAAAAGACTGTCGCACAGGATATGGCTGAGGTTTCAAAGTATCTTCCTGCTCTTATGCGTGCCGAAAAAATTCAGAGTAAGGCTGAAAAAGGAGGATATGTTTTCAGCGAGCCCGTTCCCGTGGCAGAAAGTGTTGCAAAGATGATAAATATTCTGCTTTCGAACAGTGATACAGAGGTTGCCGAAAAGTATATCGGCAAAATGCTCTTCGAAATAGTTTCGGTTGCAAACAAGCTGGGCATTGATGCCGAAACTGCTTTGAGCAAGCAGACAGAGTACTTCATTCAGGAATATTCAAAATACGAGGACTGAAAAAGGAGAAAACAATATGAGACTGGATAAATACCTGAAGGTATCAAGACTGATAAAGCGCCGCACGGTTGCCAACGAAGCCTGTGACGGCGGAAGAGTGTCGGTGAACGGCAAGGTTGTGAAAGCGTCCTATGATGTGAAAATTGGTGACGAAATGGAAATCCGATTTGGTAGCAAGGCTCTCTGCATAAGGGTTACAGACATTCGTGAGCAGGTGGGAAAGAGCGATGCCGCAACCCTTTATGAGGTGATTTCGCAGTAATTTGGAGAGAGGTGATTTTTCACCTCTTTTTTGTGTTTTTCAACGAAAAAATGCTTGACAAATTGGTATAAATTTATTAAAATTATAATGTATATGTTTTATATATAATAATTACTATATACGGTTCTTTTAAATGTATTTCTTGCAAAGCAAGCCGCTTGCCGCGGGCAAGCGTTTGAAAATGGCGAAAAACGCAGATATAATCTATGATTTATACGTCAAATACTGGTTGAGGAGGTGTGTTAAATGGACGGAATACAGATTGCAATTCTTGCGGGCGTTGTTGTGCTTGCCGTTGTTGGAATGTTTATGACATTCAGATTCGGTTATTCATACCGAAAAAAGGTTGCCGAAGGAAAGATTGGCAGCGCCGAAGAAGAAGCAAAAAAGATTATTGAAGGTGCAAAATCAAAAGCAGTAAAAGATGCAGAGCATGCAAAAAAAGAAAGACTTTTAGAAGCAAAAGAAGAAATACATAAAGAACGCAACGAACTGGATAAGGAAATAAAAGAGAGACGAAACGAGATTCAGCGTCAGGAACGTCGAATTCAACAGAAGGAAGATGCTATTGACAAGAAAAACCAGGTTCTCGAAAAGAAGGAAGAACAGGTTCAGGCAAAGCTTGCCGAGGTTGATGCTTTGAAGGAAGAAGTTGAACAGATAAAAAGACTTCAGATGTCACAGCTCGAAAAATTGGCAGAGCTTTCTGTGGCAGAAGCAAAGGATTTGCTTCTCAAGCAGGTCGAAATTGATTCGAGACACGATGCAGCGCTGCTCATCAAAAGCATTGAGGAGCAGGCAAAGGAAGAAGCCGAAGCAAAGGCAAGAAACATTATCACAGGTGCAATTCAGCGTTGTGCTGCTGACCACGTTGCCGAAACAACGGTTTCGGTTGTTCAGCTCCCCAACGACGAAATGAAGGGAAGAATCATCGGTCGTGAAGGCAGAAACATTCGTTCAATCGAAACCCTTACCGGTGTTGACCTGATTATCGACGATACTCCTGAGGCGGTTATTCTTTCGGGCTTTGACCCCGTGAGACGTGAGATTGCAAGACTTTCTCTTGAAAAGCTTATTGTTGACGGAAGAATTCATCCCGGTCGCATTGAAGAAACAGTTGAAAAGTCCAGACGTGAGGTTGAAGCTATAATCAAGCAGGAGGGCGAACAGGCAACCTTTGATACAGGTGTTCACGGTCTCCATCCTGAACTTATTAAGCTTCTCGGACGTCTTAAATACCGTACAAGCTACGGACAGAACGTTCTCAAGCACGCTGTTGAGGTTTCTCACCTTGCAGGTCTTATGGCGGCAGAGCTGGGGGCAGACATTGCTTTGGCAAAGCGTGCAGGTCTTCTCCACGATATAGGCAAGGCTATCGACCACGAGGTTGAAGGTTCTCACGTTACAATCGGTGCAGATGTTGCCAAAAAGTACAAGGAGAATGACAAGGTTGTTCACGCAATTATGGCACATCACGGTGATGTTGAACCAAACTCGCTTGTTGCTTGTCTTGTTCAGGCGGCAGACACAATTTCTGCAGCACGCACAGGCGCAAGACGTGAAAACATTGAATCTTACATCAAAAGACTCGAAGCTCTTGAAGAAATTGCAAATTCATTTGCAGGAGTTGAACGTTCGTTTGCAATCCAGGCAGGACGTGAAATCAGAATTATGGTTAAGCCTGACCACGTGAATGACGACGAAACAATTCTTCTTGCAAAGGACATTGTTAAAAAGATTGAGAGCACAATGGAATATCCCGGTCAGATTAAGGTCAATGTTATTCGTGAGCTACGAACAGTTGAATACGCAAAATAGGAGCCTGAGCTCCATAGAAAAAGGCTGCTGTTTGCAGCCTTTTTCTGCTTTTTGAAGAGACAAAAAATGACTGATTATCAACCAAAATGACTTTGTGATTTGTAATAGAAAGGGAAAGACCTAAAATGAGAATTCTTGCAATTGGTGATATTGTGGCCTCGGACGGGCGTGAATTTATATATAACAACTTAGGCAGAATAAAGAACAAATACAAGATTGACTACTGCATTGCAAACGGAGAGAATGCGGCAAACACCAACGGAATAACCGTTGATATTGCAAACACTCTTCTGCGCTCGGGGGTTGATGTTATAACCCTTGGCAACCATACCTTTGCCAACAAGGAATATGAGCAGGTGCTTGAGGAAATTCCTCAGGTCATAAGACCGATAAACTTTCCCGATGAAATAGAGGGTTCGGGATACTTTGTTGACGATTTGGGTTATATAAGAATCGGCGTTATAAACGCAATCGGCAGAATTAATATGGACCCTGTGGATTGCCCATTCAGAGCCACCGAAAAAGCGCTCAGAGAAATAAAGGAGCAGGCAGATATTATTTTGATTGATTTTCATTCTGAAACCTCCAGCGAAAAGCTTGCCTTCGGTAATTATTTTGACGGCAAGGTGACGGCGGTTTTTGGAACGCATACCCACGTGCAGACTGCCGATGAACACATCCTTCCCAATGGAACGGGATACATCAGTGACCTTGGAATGACAGGTGTCAGAGATTCTATTCTGGGAGTGAAAAAAGAAATAATAATGGATATGTATTATACCCGAAAAAAGTTCAGATTTGAAAAAGCGGAGGGCGAGGTCTGGTTTTGCGGCGCACTTTTTGAAATTGACGACAAAACAAAAATGGTAACGGGTGTTGAAAGACTTTATTTTTCGGCAGCACAGCTTGCTGAAAGGAATTAAAGGAGAATAAAATGACAGAGCTGCGAATATACGACAGACTGTATCTTCAAAGTGATTTGCTGAAATCCGTGAAAAGCGTAGGTCATTGTTTTACCGCAAAAAACGGCGGTGTGAGCTGCGGAAAAATCGAAGGCCTGAACCTTGGCTATCGTGTGGGTGACGGCAAAATATCTGTTGATGCAAATTACAGGCTGATTGCCGAGGATATGGGGTTTTCTTTTGAGAGGATTACTGCGGGGCGTCAGACTCATTCCTCAAACATTCGTGTGATAACCGAGGAGGATGCGGGAAAGGGAGTGAGCCGTGAAAGTGAATTCAGCGATGTGGACGGTCTTGTGACCAATGTTCGGGATTTACCTCTTGTGGTTTATTATGCTGATTGTGTACCTATTCTCTTGGCAGACGAGTCTGCAGGGGTTATTGCTGCGGTTCACTCAGGCTGGCGAGGAACGGTGGGGAAAATTGCAGCAAAGGCTGTGGAGATTATGACCGCTCAGTTTGGAGCGAGTGCTTTGCGCATAAAGGCGGCAATCGGTCCTTCAATCGGACCCTGTTGCTTTGAGACAGGCGGCGAGGTGGCTTGCTGCTTTGATGAAAGTCTGGTAACGGAGTGCCAAAACGGAAAGTTCAGGGTTGACCTCTGGCGGGCTAACGAAAACATTCTCACTCATTGCGGACTTAAGAGAGAAAATATAGATATACTGAAAATGTGCACAATATGCAACAGCGATACGCTGTATTCTTACCGAACTCACAAGGAGTCAACAGGAAGAATGGGTGCGTTTGTTGTATTGAAATAAAAGGTGGAGAGAATTTTGAAAAGACTGCTTGCATTTTTGATGGCTACTATGTTGGTTTTTGCAACGTGCGGCTGCGGAAAAGACTCAAAAAAGAATAATGAATCAGGCAAAAAGACTGTGGATGCTCTGGAGCTCTCCATTTATTCCTACAAGCCCGACACACTTTGTCCCGTTCTCAGCAGGAATGAGGCGAACATTCAAATGCTGGGTATTGTTTATGAGGGACTTATCAGCCTTTCTGACACCCTTTATCCCGACCCTTGTCTTGCAGAAAGCTGGTCGGTGTCGGAGGACGGAATATGGTGGACTCTTGCACTCCGTCAGGATGTCCTGTGGCATGACGGAACGGTCTTTGATTCTGATGATGTTGTTTATACGGTAAACAGCATAAAGAAAAATGAAGGAAGCATATATTCCTATAATGTATCAAATATAAAAAGTATTACGGCGAAAGGTCACGCTGAAATTAAAATTGAACTGTTTGACCCATGGGCAAACTTTGTGAATCTTTTGTATTTTCCAATTATAAAAAGCGGCACTATGGAGCTTGATGCAGCAGACTTTGTCCCTGTGGGAACGGGCCCCTACAGCTTTGAGGATCGAAACGAAGGTAATGTCTTTTGTCTTGTTCGCAATGATGAGTGGTGGGGCGAAAAGCCTGCCACAAAGACAATTGCAGTAAAGATGCTGCCCGACAACGACACGGCTCTTTATGCCTTCGGTTCAGGAAGTATTGACCTTACAACCACCGAGGATATGAGCTGGGGCAGATTTGTTGACCCTGTTTCGGCGTCCTATACCACGATGCCAACGCCTGTGTTCCACTTTCTTGGAATCAATCACAAAAACGAGACTCTTGCTCTGCCTGAGGTGAGAAAGGCAATCTCATATGCTGTTAACCGTGAAGAAATCATCAGCGAGGTTATGACAGGCTATGCAACTGCGGCAACAATGCCTGTTCATCCCAAATGGTTTATGTGCGGAGAAAAAGAGTTTGTAACCAAACAGAACAACAATGCAGCCCGAAAAGAGCTGCAGGAAAATGGCTGGGAGCTTGCTGACGGAATCTATCGAAAGACCGGAGAAGAAACCGGTCACACGGCTGTATTCAAAATACTTTACAATGAGGATAATGCTCAAAGAGAAAGCGTTGCGGCAATAATCAAGAAAAATCTTGAGGAGCTGGGCTTTGGTATCACCGTTGAAAAGGTCACCTTTGAGGATTATCAGACCAGAATTTCAGAGGGTGACTATGATATGTTTGTGGGCAGCTATATAATCTCACCGGACGCAGATTTTTCCTTTGTGACCAATGAAGATAACGTGTTTGGTTATGCTGACGAAGCAGCAGACAAAGCAATTGAAAATATCAGGAAAAAATACAGTATTTCGGGCATAGAAGAAGGCTACGGTGCGGTCATTGACAGATTCGAAGAATCTGTGCCTATTGTGGGACTGTTCTTTGAAGACAAAATAATGGTTTACAGCAACCGCATAAAGGGAGACGTGGCTCCGTCGTATTTTGATGTTTACCGTGGTATTGAAACTTTGCGAAAGGAAGAGACAAAGTAAGGTGGAAAGAACCATAATTCACGTGGATATGGATGCCTTTTTCGCTGCCATTGAGGTGCGTGACAATCCTTCTCTCAAGGACAAGCCGCTGATTATCGGTGCACTTCCGCAGGAGCGGGGAGTTGTTTCTACCTGCAGCTATGAGGCGCGAAAGTTCGGAATTCATTCTGCAATGAACATAAAAGAAGCATACCGAAGATGCCCTCAGGGGATTTATATGCACGGCAATATGAAAAAGTATGCCGAGGCATCGGAGCAGATTCACGGTATAATGCTGAAGTATACCGATGTGATAGAGTTTGTGGCACTTGACGAAGGCTATATGGACGTTACCCACTCTTTGCGGCTGTTCGGTAGTGCAGAAGAAATCGGCAGACAGCTGAAAAAAGAAATATTTCAGCAGGTCGGTGTTACCTGCTCGGTGGGAATATCCTACTGTATGATGGCGGCAAAGCTCGCCAGCGAAGAAAAAAAGCCTGACGGATTTTTTGTTATTCCAAATCGGGAAGCTCTTGTTGCGCTTATAAGAAAAAGACCTGTTGGAGTGATTTCGGGCATAGGCTCAAAAACTGCCGAAAAACTGAAGCATATGGGAATTGTAACTGTGGAGGATTTGATCAACGCTCCTCCTCGGCAGCTTGATTGCTTTGGAGCTTTTGGAAGTGAGATGCTGAAGCTTGCGTCAGGGGGTGATACCCGACCTGTTGTTGCAAACGCTGTGGCAAAGTCCATTGGCAGAGAGCATACCTTTCAGAACAACATAACCGACAGGACGGTTCTTGAAGATACTCTGCTTCTTCTTTCGCGGGATGTGAGCCTTCGTGCAAAAAAGCAGGGCTGCTGGGGACGGACCGTAACCTTGAAGGTTAAATTCAGCAATATGAAAAGCATCACACGGTCAAAGAGCGGCGATGCGGTAAATTCCGCAAAGGATATTTTTGGTTTGGCGAAAGAAATGCTGCATAATGAAAATTTGACTCAAAGTGTAAGGCTTGTGGGTGTTTCTCTCAGCAATCTTCAGGAATCACCCGATGAAGAATTTGGACAGCTTTCACTTTTTGATGAGCTTGAGCCTCAAAGTGAAAAGGCGAAGGAAAAGACTAAGGCTCTCGAGGATACGATATTTGATTTGCATACCAGATACGGACGGAATATTCTGAAAACAGGAAAAGAGCTTGAGGTTCACAAAAAAATACATAATTCCTACGAAGAAAAACAAAAAGATATATAAATGTTGCAATGCAACAGAACGGAGAAAACTATGAAATTATCAAAGATTAAGGAAATTTTAGAGGCCGAGGTGCTTGCAGGTGAGGAGCTTCTTGATTCAGAGGTTGACGCTGCTTTCGGCAGCGACCTGATGAGTGATGTACTTGCTTTTGTAAACGACAGAGTGCTGCTTCTTACAGGGCTTGTTAATCCTCAGGTGGTGAGAACTGCCGAAATGCTGGATATTTCGGCTATTGCTTTTGTGAGAGGCAAACGTCCCGATGATGATGTTATTGCTCTGGCAAAGGCAAAGAACATTGTTATTCTTTCTACCGCTCACACGCTTTATGTTGCAAGCGGCAGACTTTACAGCGAGGGACTCACAGGCGACGAGAAGGAGGTATAGAGCGTGGCAGAGGGTATGAAATTACATTTTACGGTTAACGGCGATGACTTTACCCGTGCAGGCGAAACCTCCAGCAAGGTGAAAAAGACGCTCAATCAGCTTGGGTTCAATCCAGAGGTTGCAAGAAGGGTTGCCATTGCTATGTATGAAGGCGAAATTAACATGGTTATTCACGCCAACGGCGGAGACATTGATGTTGAAATTTCTCCTGAAGAAATCGTTGTTGTGATGAAGGATGTGGGTCCCGGTATTCCTGACCTTGATATGGCAATGACCGAGGGTTTTTCTACCGCAGACCACTCGGTTCGAGAGCTGGGCTTCGGCGCAGGTATGGGACTTCCCAATATGAAAAAATATTCAGATTCACTGGACATCCATACAGAACTTGGAAAGGGTACAACAGTAACCCTGAAATTCTTGGCAAAGGCATAATTTGCGGAGCTCTTTGCGCATACCCGCGGCGCAGAGGGATATTTATGGTGGGTAGAAAGGCTGTGAAGTTTTATGGAAACATATTGGCATTCTGTAACATTGGACAGAGAGCTTTGTAAGGGCTGCACAAACTGCCTCAAGCTCTGCCCAACACAGGCAATCAGAGTTCAAAAGGGAAGAGCAAAGATACTCAAAGAACGTTGCATCGACTGCGGCGAATGCATCAGAGTCTGCCCGTATCATGCAAAAAAGGCTGTTGCGGATTCCTTGGATATGCTGCAGCAGTTCAGGCACAGCGTGGCACTTGTGGCACCTGCCTTTTATGGTCAGTTTTCAAAG
The DNA here is from genome assembly GCA_045596485.1 of Clostridia bacterium. Classification (GTDB taxonomy): domain Bacteria; phylum Bacillota; class Clostridia; order Monoglobales; family Monoglobaceae; genus SIG440. The sequence continues at coordinate 3,849 of JAZOCL010000037.1, read as the reverse complement.
ACCGAAAATGTGAATATGGTTCTTAGTGCACTGTTAGATCTTGGCTTTGACGACGTGTTTGAGGTTGCACGGGGTGCTCAGGTTATAACCGAAAAAACCAGGGAGCTTCTGGCGTCGGGTGAGCTGCTGAAGCCGGCAATTTCTTCGGCTTGTCCTGCGGTGCTGAGACTTATTGCAATTAGGTTTCCAAATCTGATTGCAAATATTGTGCCCCTGAAATCCCCAATGGAGGTTTCGGCGGTTCAAGCACGCCGTGAGGCTGTGGAAAAAACAGGGCTCAAGCCAGAAGAAATCGGTATATTTTTCATTAGCCCCTGCGCTGCAAAGGCGACCTTTGTAAAGGGAAATTATACGGTGAAGAAGTCCGAGGTTGACGGAGTTATTCCAATAAAGGACATATGCATCAAAATGTCACGGACAGTAAACAAAATTGCAGACGAAAATGTCCGTGAGCTGCGCAAGGCAGGAAGGTCGGGTGTTATCTGGGCAACAAGCGGCGGCGAGGCAGAAACCTCGGGGGCCGAAAAATATATTGCAGTTGACGGAATACATAATGTCATAAACGTATTTGAAGAAATAGAAGACGGAAAAATGCAGGATATTGATTATGTTGAAGCTCTTGCCTGTCCCGGTGGCTGTGTGGGCGGTCCTTTGACTGCTGAAAACAGTTTTTCGGCACGTTCAAAAATACAGAGAATCTGCAGAAGACTTGATGATGAAATGCTGCCCTTTGATGAAAAAATGAATATGTTCTGGGACGAAACCATTGTATACCGTCCCATAATGAATCTTGATCCAGACATCAACGTTGCAATGCAGAAGATGGCTATGATTGAAGAGCTGTACAGCGGATTTCCAAAGCTTGACTGCGGCTCCTGCGGTTCACCCAGCTGCCGGGCCCTTGCTGAGGATATTGTAAGAGGCTATGCAAAAGAAACCGATTGTATATTCAAGCTGAGAGAAAAAGTAAGTGCCCTTGCTCAGGGTATGCTCGAGCTGGAAAGTCAGAATAATAGCGGCGTATATACAGAAAAAACGGAGGAAAATAAATGACTGTTAGTGATGTTGCTGAAAAGCTTAATTTAAAATTTTACGCAGGCGAGGCTTTGGCGGAAAAGACGGCAAAGGGCTGCTATATCGGTGACCTTCTTAGTCTTGCTATGTCGAAGGTGCAGATGAATTATGTGTGGATTACAATTCAGACAAATGTGAATATTGTTGCAGTGGCTTCGCTTGCCGATGCTGCCTGCATAATTCTTGCTGACGGCTGCATTCCCGATGAAACTACGGTTGAAAGAGCAAAAGAGCAGGAGATAGTCATTCTTGGCGGCGAAATTTCAGCCTATGAGGCGGCTGTTAAGCTTTCGGAGATGGGAATATGAAGCTCCATTATGATTTGCATATCCATTCGGCGCTTTCGCCCTGCGGTGATGAGGATATGACGCCCAACAACATTGTGAATATGGCATACATAAAAGGTCTTGATATAATTGCGGTTACCGACCACAATTCCTGCAAAAATGCAAGAGCGGTGATGGAGGCAGGTAAGGGCGTTTTAAAGGTTGTTCCCGGAATGGAGGTCACCACCTCGGAGGAGGTTCACGTTCTCTGCTACTTTCCAAATATTGATGCAGCAGAGGATATGAGTGAGCTTGTGCACTCGAGAATGACAGGGATAAAAAACCAGCCTGAAATCTTTGGCAGACAGCTTATAATTAATTCAGAGGACCAGGTCGTGGGCGAAGAAGAAAATCTGCTCATTAATGCTGTAAATATGGATATATACGAGGTTTCCGCAGAAACAAAAAAGCGGGGCGGACTGTTTATACCCGCACACATTGACAAGTCCAGCTACAGCGTAACGGCGAACCTGGGTTTTTTGCCGCCTGACCTGTATGTGGACGGCTTAGAGATTACGGCACGAGGTCTCGAAAAATACGGCGGGATGTACCCTCAATACGGCATTCTGACGGATTCGGACGCCCATTATCTTGAGGATATTTCCGAAAGAGAATGGTTTATGGACGATAGCGGCAAAAGTGTACAAAAAATAATAGAATTTTTGTGCAAGTTTTAAGAAAGTATTTTTGTCAAAAGGTAGATTTTTATCTGGTTTTTTGTTATAATTTTGTTGTGCACCTAATTGACACTTTTTTAACAAAGTGTTATAATAGGTGTAAATTAGTGTGTTATGGGTCGGCTGATGTCGGCCTTGGTGACATAAATTAAGGTAGGAGGTAAAGGAGAAATGGAAAAGAAGACACTTCCATTCAACGGCACAAAAGAACAGGAAGCACAGCTCATGGCTGTCATTGCAGAGCACAAGGACCAGAACGGAGCGGTTATTCCTGTACTGCACAAGGCACAGGAAATTTATGGTTATCTTCCCATCGAAGTTCAGGAAATGATTTCTGAAGGTCTCGATGTGCCTCTGGCAGAAATTTATGGTATTGTTACATTTTACACTCAGTTTTCACTAAACCCAAAGGGCAAGTATCACATCGGCGTATGCCTGGGTACTGCTTGCTATGTTAAGGGCTCAGGTGATATTCTGGACAAGATTAAGGAGATTCTCGGAATTGAAGTTGGCGAATGCACACCCGACGGCTTGTTCTCAATCGAGGCAACACGCTGTATCGGTGCCTGCGGTCTTGCACCCGTTCTCACAGTAAACGACGATGTTTACGGCAGACTGGTTGTTGATGATGTTGAAGGTATTATTGAAAAATACAGAAGCTAATATATGAGAGAGATTGCACTTCACATTCTGGACATTGTTCAGAATTCGGTTGTTGCAGGAGCAACAAGGATTGAAGTAGACATCTGCGAGGATATTCCCAAGGATACGCTGACGGTTGTCATAACAGATAACGGCTGCGGAATGACAAAGGAGTTCCTCGAAAAGGTTATTGACCCTTTCACCACAAAGCGTACCACCAGAAAGGTGGGTCTCGGGATTCCGCTCTACAAGGCGGCGGCTGAGGCAACAGACGGCAGCTTTGACATTCAGTCAGAGGCGGGAAAGGGAACGGTTGTTACGGCGGTGTTCGGTTATAGCCACATCGACCGTCAGCCTCTCGGTGATATGGCCGACACAATGCTTGGTCTCTTCACATCATACGAGAACATTGATTTTCTGTATCGGCACAAAATCGGCGACAAGATTTTTGAAGTCAATACTGCCGAACTGAAAGAAGTGCTCGGGGACGTTCCGTTCTCGGCACCCGAGGTTTATTTATGGCTTTCCGAATTTTTGAAGGAAGGCGAACAGGAACTGAACTAAGTAAAATGGAGGTATAAAAAATGAAAAGCTTGGCTGAACTCGAAGCAATAAGAAACAAAGCTAAAGGCAATGTTAATTTGAGAAAAGACGATCACGCTGTTCGTGTGGTTGTGGGTATGGCAACCTGCGGTATTGCAGCAGGTGCAAGACCTGTTATGACAGCTATTATGGAAGAGGTTGCAAAGAGAAACCTTGAACACGTTGCAGTTACACAGACAGGTTGTATCGGTGTTTGCCGTTTGGAACCCATCGTTGAAGTTATGGTTCCCGGTGAAGAAAAGGTTACCTATGTTAAGGTTGTCCCCAAAAAGGCTGCTGAAATCGTAAGCGAACATATCGTTAACGGTCGTGTGGTTACAAAGTACACAATCGGTGCTGCTGAATAATCAAACAGCTCAGATTTAAATTACAGAAAGGTTTGGTGTTTAAACATGGATATGGTTAGAGGTCATATTCTTTGCTGCGGCGGTACAGGTTGTACCTCTTCAGGCTGTGATGCAATCATCAAAGAAATGGAAGCACAGCTTGCGGCACATGATTTGGAAAAAGAGTTTAAAGTTATAAAG
>JAZOCL010000036.1:0-17633 GCA_045596485.1 Clostridia bacterium | reverse complement strand
CTCCAATATTGTATAACACCTTCATAAAGCCACATTCAAGGGAGTGTTTTTAGTGAATCCAATTATTATGCATATAAACTACGTCGAAGTGAAATACACACCATATGGCACCAAGTCGGTTAACGACATCTGCAAAATAGCTGCAGAAATCGGTTACGACGAAATTGAATTCCGCAGTGCACACCCTTTTGAACTCAAGGAGCTCCCAATGAAGGAATACTTCACACGAATTGCTGAAAGGAAAAAATGGTCTTTCTCACATTCTGCCTGTATGGGCGACGACAAGGAAGCCCTGCATTTTGCAAGGCTTCAAGAGCTTCAACTATTCAATTATTGTTCCGTCTGCGTGGAACACGGGCAGAGGTTCCAGATAAGTGATGTCCTCGCGTCCGATGGCATCGCCCTCTGCGAGAACCGCCATTCTTCCCACTACCTTGCCGCCAACCTGATTGATGAGAGTTTCAAGTGCTGCAAGAGATTCGCCTGTGCTGATTACGTCATCAACAATCAAAACACGCTTATCCCTCATAGCCTCCGCTTCTTCAGAGCCGATGCACAAGGTTTGTCTGTGAGCCGTTGTTATGGAATCCACCTCAGTGGTAATTACATCCTTCATATAAAGCTTTGGTCCTTTTCTGGCAACAATATAATAATTGTGACCTGCTTGTCGTGCCATTTCATAAAGAAGAGGAATACCCTTTGACTCTGCAGTAATCATAACGTCACAATCAGGTGCTTTTTTAAGCAGCTCACGGGCACAGTTCACCGTGATTTCAACATCACCAAACATAATAAATGCGGCAATATAAAAATCGTCTGATACCTTGCAAAGAGGCAGCTCTCTCTTTACTCCTGCAATTTCCATAATATAGCTCTTTTCCATTGAAATCATTACTCCTTCTTTCGCAAAAACATCCCCCGTCCTGAAGACGGGGGATAACTGTCTTCGGTTTGTCTTAGTTTATGCAAGACCCATAACCTTGAGTACAATATATATTGCAAACAAAGCAACTGAAACCCACATAACACCGCTGATGTCCTTTACCTTGCCTGTAACGAGCTTGAGGATAACCCAAGCCATCATGCCAAACATAATGCCGTTTGCAATTGAATATGTAAAGGGCATCATTATGATTGCAAGGAATGCACCGATTACGTCAGCTGCGTCGCCGCTGAAATCAACCTTCTTGATTGATGAAAGCATCAAAAGACCAACATAGAGCATAGCAGGTGTTGTTGCAAAGCCCGGAATTGCAAGGAATACAGGCGCAAAAACAATTGCAATGAGGAACATAACAGCTGTTGTAACAGCGGTCAGACCTGTTCTTCCGCCTGCAGCAACGCCGGCACTTGATTCAACATAGCTTGTAACTGTTGAAGTACCGAGGCACGCACCAACAACCGTGCCGACAGCGTCTGCCATCAGAGCGCCGCCTGCCTTGGGAAGCTTGCCTTCCTGATCAAGAAGGTCACCTTTTTCAGCAACGCCGATAAGTGTTCCAACTGTGTCAAAAATATCTGTATAAAGGAACGTAAACACAACAAGCACAAAGCCCGCAAAATTCTTTACAATAAACCCAAAATCAAACTTAAACATTGCAGGAGCTGCGAAGTTTGCCTTGATTGATTCCCAAGTAAGGTTGGGGATTACTGAATACACACCGTTTGCAGGGTCGGGAATATACCATCCGATAAGTTCAGCAATAATGCCGAGAACCCAAGTAACGATAATACCCAAAAGAATTCCGCCGGGAACCTTGAAGTGCTGAAGAACGCCAATAACAAGCAAGCCGATTATTGCAAGAGCAACACCGGGAGACGCCAAATCACCCATAGCAACTGTGGTTGCAGGGTCAGCAACAACGATCTTTGCATTAAGCAGGGCAATGATTGTGATAAACAAACCGATACCTGCTGTAATACCGAACTTGAGGTTTGCGGGAATTTTGTTAACAAGCGCTTCACGGAATTTGAAGATTGAGAGCAACATAAAGATGATACCTTCAACCAGAATTGCCGTCAGAGCAACTTCATAAGAATAACCCATAGCGCCGCAAACTGTAAATGCAAAGAATGCATTAAGGCCCATACCTGAAGCGAGAGCAACAGGATAGTTCGCAAAGAATGCCATGCAAAGAGTTGCGATTGCAGCAGAAATTGCGGTTGCCATAAATATTCCTGCAGGTGTTGCACCGGGAATACTGCCAAGGTAGCCGGGGTTTACTGCAAGGATATAAGACATTGCAAGGAATGTTGTTATACCTGCGATAATCTCGGTCTTGACGTCTGTTCCGTTTTCTTTAAGCTTAAAAAGCTTTTCTAATGTGTTCATGAGATTTCACTCCTCACTATAAAATTTGATACATATATTCTATAATATTTTCGCCAACTTTTCAACAAAAATCCAAAATTTCCGTCTTTTTGGCATTTTAAATAACACAACACACAATTATTTGTGTAATTTGCACACCACAACCACATTATATTGTGTTATACAAAAAAGATGCGGACTTTTGTCCGCATCCGATATTTGTGATATGTGATTTAATATATACCTTGATTCAGCATTGCATCTGCAACCTTCATAAAGCCCGCAATGTTTGCACCCGAAACAAGGTCATAACCAAGACCGTATTCCTCTGCTGCTTCCATTGAAACCTTGTGAATGTTAATCATAATGCCCTTGAGCTTTTCGTCAACTTCTTCTGCGGTCCAGTTGTATCTCATTGAGTTCTGAGCCATTTCAAGCGATGAAACCGCAACACCGCCAGCATTAACAGCCTTTGAAGGACCGATAATTGCATTATTTGCCTTTATATATTCCATAGCATCATCGGTTGTGGGCATATTGGCAACTTCGATATAGTACTTTGTGCCGTTTGAAACAATCTTCTTTGCTTCGTCAAGTGTAACCTCGTTCTGAGTTGCACAGGGCATACAGATGTCAACCTTTACCTCCCAGGGCTTCTTGCCTGCAAAGAACTGGCAGCCGAACTTGTCAGCATAGTCCTGTGCACGGTCACGACCTGAAGATCTCATTTCAAGAAGGTACGCAATTTTTTCTTTTGTTGTAACGCCGTCAGGATCGTAAACATAACCGTCGGGACCTGAAATTGTAACAACCTTGCCGCCAAGGTCTGCAACTTTCTGACAAACACCCCAGGCAACGTTACCGAAGCCTGAAACTGCAACTGTCTTCCCCTCGAATGTATCGTTCTCGTGCTTAAGAACCTCGTTTGCATAATATGTAGCACCAAAGCCAGTAGCTTCGGGTCTGATAAGCGAACCGCCGTATGAAAGACCCTTGCCTGTGAGAACGCCATTCTCCCAGCAAGCCTTGATTCTCTTATACTGACCGAAAAGGAAGCCGATTTCTCTTCCGCCAACACCGATGTCGCCTGCAGGAACGTCAACGTCCGGTCCGATATGTCTATAAAGCTCTGTCATAAACGCCTGACAGAATCTCATAATTTCTGAATCACTCTTGCCTCTGGGGTCAAAGTCAGAGCCACCCTTACCGCCGCCGATAGGAAGACCTGTAAGACTGTTTTTGAAGGTCTGTTCAAAGCCCAGAAACTTAATGATACCGATGTATACCGAAGGATGGAAGCGAAGACCGCCCTTGTAAGGACCAATTGCACCGTTAAACTGAACACGATAGCCTGTGTTTACGTGAATCTTGCCGTTGTCGTCTTCCCATGCAACACGGAAGGTAATCTGTCTTTCGGGCTCAGCCATTCTTTCAAGGAGAGCTGCCTTCTCGTATTCGGGATGCTTTTCAACAACAGGAGCAAGACTTGTGAAAACCTCTGTGACTGTCTGAATGAATTCAGGCTCACCTGAATGCTTTCTCTTTACTTCTTCAATAACTCTTTCAACATATGACATAGAATTTATGCCCCCTAAAATATAGAATTTAAAAATAATGACATAATTTTACCACTTTTTAGGCTTTAATGCAATAGTTTTACAAAAATTTTCTTTAATTCTATGCAATTTTCCCAATAATGATTTTTTTGAGATTTTTTCGGTCTGTAAAAATTCACAAATTGTCAAGGCTTTAACGCACTAAACCAAGCCCAAAGTCCCATCCTATGCGGTTTGTTCGTAGTCTTTTCTGTTTTTAATGTCGTTTGCAAACAGCAGCTTGAACAGGGTTCTGATTAAGGGTTGAATAAAGAAAAGCTGTGTAAAAAATGCAAAAGGGAAGTTGTAGCACACAAGCTTGAGCCAGTCCGCAAGCAAGGTGACAAGACTGAAGCCTGCATAATAGGGATAATAAATAATTGCCGCCAAAAAGCTCATTGCAGGACACATAATCCCGACTGTTGCACATATAATTGCGGTTTCAAAAAGGGCAGGGTGGGTTTCTCTCGGGTCAAAGACCTTGCAGGCAAGCCTGAACGACAAAGGACTTCCCACAATACATTCAAGAGTATAAGCAAGCACAAACTCAATAACAACTACCGCCCATATAGGAAACAACCTTCCAAACATCATCACACCTCCGTTGAGACGTATTCCGTCAAGAACGCTTTTTGCTCCCTCAATTGAGACAAAATATCCTCCGTTCACCACATACAGGCTGTAAAATACGTATGCGTGAACTGTCACTACTACTGTAAGGAAGGCAAATACCATCCTCTGAAACTGATTTCTCGGCATAATAATTTTTCTCCTTTTCTTTTCACTGACATACAAAAAACACAAGCTGCGCTATTTGCATAAACCCGATTGCTACAAATTACCGTAATCAGATTTACGCGCCGTCGGCGCTACTTGTGTCGTTATGTATTCAATGATTTATTATATTTTTACATTGGAATTTTATCACACTTTTTTTATAAAGTCAAGCTATAGACTGATTGTTTGTACATTATGTGTGTAGGTTTGTGTTTGCCCGTAAGGGAATCTTTTTTCTCACGGGGATTATATGTAGGTTTGTCAATGATGTGTTACAAAATTAATTAAAAAATTTCACCGTCTTCAAGAAAAGCCTTGATATAATCAATAGGGGCTTTCCAATTAAGAGGGAGCATAGGAAACTTATTGTAGTTATAGTTGTGTACTTTTAATTGTTTTGCAAAATCATCAAATGAATAAAACTTGTGTGTAGCATAGAAGTATTCATTATCTTTTCGGTGTGAGCGTTCAACCTTTCCGTTGTGCCTTGGTGTATATACTTTAATTAATTTATGACGAATGCCAAGCTGCATAAGCTTGTTTTCAAACATTGTAACATATCAATTGTAAACCTACAAGTATATTGACGTATAAGTTGCGTTTTCTATTGAAAAAATCAAGGGTGTATGATATACTTGGATAAAATAATCGAACTATACGGAGGTTTTGTTATGAAAACAATAAAAGCAGTACCCATTACCCACGAAGAATTTACGCCCTTTGGACAGTTTTATGAAATGGATAAGCCCGATGGTTATGCTCTGTGCGGAGAGATACATAAGTTTTTCCCTGACCGCATTTCGGCAGACAGCACACATAGGATTGGTTATTCACCAATTGTTGTGAAGAAGCCCGAAAGGATGATTATTACACAGCAGGAATATCACACAACAACCTGGGAGATGATTCTTCCTCTGGATGACGATATGATTCTTCACTGCGCTCCCGCATCGGCAGGAACACCAGTGACCGACCTTGCAAAGGCGTTTATTGTGCCAAAGAACACTCTCGTCAAGATGAATGCCGCAATCTGGCATCTGGCGCCGCTGCCTGCAAACAATGGACAGCTCACCGCAATGATAATTCTTCCTGAATGTACATATGCAAATGACTGCACGGTGGTTGACCTGAACGAAGAGCAGCGGTTCGAAATAATCAAATAAAACAATGCTCCCTGTTTGAGGGAGCATTTTAATATTGTCTATACCTTTCTCTTTATTGACGGAAAGTTTTTGTTGTGATAGTATATTAGCATATAAATGAAAGGACAGCGGCTTATGGTATACAGAAAATTTAAGGACAAAAAGCTCTCAATGCTGGGTATGGGCGGAATGAGATTCCCCTGCAATGCTGACGGTGAAGTTGATGTTGCAAAAACAGAGGAGCTTATTGACGTTTGCATAAAGAACGGTGTGAATTATTTTGACACAGCGTGGTTTTACCACCAGGGCAAATCAGAAGGGATAATGGGAAAAATCCTGTCAAAGTATCCACGAGACAGCTTTTATATTGCCACCAAGATGCCTTGGGATGAGTATCAGGACAAGGCAGGAGTTGAGGCACTTTTCGAGGAACAGTTGAAACGGACCGGATGTGATTACTTCGATTTTTATCTGTTTCACAACGTCAGCGAGTCCACAGTCAAATATTATGTTGACGAAAAATATGGGGTTTATGATGTGCTGAAGCAGAAAAAGAAAGAAGGCAAAATACGCCATCTGGGATTTTCCACCCACGGAAGCCTTGAAACAATGGAAGATTTTATCCTCAGATACCGAGATGACCTGGAGTTTTGCCAGATTCAGCTGAACTGGCTTGATTGGACTTTGCAAAGTGCAAAAGAGAAGGTGGAACTGCTGAATAAATACAAGCTTCCCATTTGGGTTATGGAAGGCGTCCGAGGCGGTTATCTTGCAAGTCTTTCGGAGGAAGACGAGACAGTTCTTAAAAGACTACGTCCCGACGAATCAATTCCTGCTTGGTCCTTCAGATTTTTGCAGAGTATCCCCAATGTGACAGTAATTCTTTCCGGGATGTCGAATATGAAACAGGTTGAGGACAACATCAAAACCTTTAGCGGCGAAAAGTTCCTCACTGAAAATGAAATGAAGATTTTGCTTGGCATTGCAGATAAGATTCTTTCAAAAAAGACCCTTGTATGTACAAAATGCAAATACTGTATGGAAGAGTGTCCGCAAAAACTGGAAATACCCACACTTTTATCTCTTTACAACAGTATGTGTCTTGTGAAAAACAATCCTTCGGTTGAAAAGGTGAAGGAAAAGACCGAAAAATATCCCGACCTTTGTGTAGGTTGCAAAAAGTGTGAAAAGAAATGCCCGCAGAACATTGAGATTTCAAAAATTATGACCGATTTTGCAGAAAAGCTCAATGGTTAGAGAAGGTGTTATAAAAATTACAAAAACAACGACCTCTGTTCGAAAGTGAACAGAGGTCGTTTTGTGTAAAACCTATTTTTTCATTGAAATTCCCTTTGAGTCAAGGTCGACAATGATTGAATCAACAACCGCCATAACCTCTTCTTTGGTGAGGGTTCTTTCGGGATGTGAAAAAAACATTCGAACGGTGATTGACTTGCCGTTTTCGTCGGTGTAGGTGTCAACCACAGAAACATTTTTGATAAGCTCGCAGTTTGCAGCTTTGATTGCATCACCGATTGGAGCATACTTGTCGGAAACAAATGACACGTCAATTTCCATTTCGGGATAGCGTGAGGGCTCGGCATACTTGATGCTTGCGTTGGTAATTTCTGAGAAGTGTTTCACATCAATTTCTGCGAATACTATAGCTGCTTTTTTGTCAATGTTCTTTGAAACCGTGGGATGAACAATGCCGATTCTTCCGATTTCGGCATCGCCGCAGAAAATTGTGTTGAGATTCTTCGGGTGCTCATATGAGTGACAAGCATTGAGGGGTGCAAAGGTAAGAGCACGGTGCTTGATGTCGTCTGCCACAACCGCCAGCATATCCCGAAGCTCAAGATAAAGCTGCTCAGCAGTCTTTGTTTTGCTGAACAAAGTGATTGCAAGCTTTTTGTGTTCGTCACAGAGGTTGTTCTCGGTCATACCGTTCACGGTTCTGCCGATTTCAAACACACCAAAGTCTGCTGCCCAGCCCGTGTTATATTTCACCTGACAAAGCTGTGTGGGAACAACCGAATTTCTGATTGTTTCGATGTTGGGGTTGGTTGCGTTAACCAGCTTGATGTTGGGTTCGATTTCAATTCCCAGAGCCTTGAATTCGTCGTGGTATGCCCAAATGTACGAATGAACCTCGTGAAGAGAGAAACGTTTAACAAGAATATCTTTGATTCTGTCTTCGTCGGTTTTCTCCTGAGCCGCACGGATGGGATAGAGGGGGGCTTCTGCTGTGTGGATGTCGAAGTTGTCGTAGCCGTAAATTCGGGTGATTTCTTCGATGATGTCAGCCTTCATAGTAACATCCTTTGTGGCACGCCACGAAGGAACAGAAACCGAATAGTCATCACCGCAGAGCTTGACGCCAAAGCCCAGAGCCTCAAGGGTTTTAACAATTGTTTCGTTTGAAATGTCAATGCCTGCGTAGCGGTCAACAAAGGCTTTGTTGAAGTCGATGGTGATGTTATCATACTTGAAGGCGTAGTCGTCTGTGAGACTTGACACAACCTTAACACCGCAGTCAATGTCGGTGAGCAGCTTTACAAATCTTGCGATTGCTGGAACTGTCATTTCGGGGTCAAGGCACTTTTCGTAGCGCATTGAAGCGTCTGTTCTGTGAGCGAGACGAACTGTTGACTTTCGGATTGAAACCGCATCAAAGGTTGCAGATTCCAGTGTGAGTGTTGTTGTGTCTTCAACAATTTCTGAAACAAGACCGCCCATAATACCTGCAATTGCAACAGGTGTGTTATCATTGCAAATCATCAGAGTGTTTTCGTCGATATTGCGGTCAACACCGTCAAGAGTTTTGAAGGTGAAGGGCGCGTCAAATCTTTTTATTCTGAGCTTTTCGACCTTTCGCGAGTCAAAGGCGTGCATAGGCTGACCCATTTCAAGCATAAGGTAGTTTGTAAGGTCAGCAAGAAGGTTAATTCCTCTCATTCCGCAGTAGAAAAGGCGGATTCGCATATTCACGGGGCTCACATTCTCTGTGATGTTTTCAATCTGCAGGCAGGAATATCTCTGGCAGAGAGGGTCTTCAATCTTCATATCGATTTTGGGAAGACTGCTGTACTGCTCAAGGTCAACCACGTCTAGGGGTTTGAGAGGTCTGCCTGCAAGTGCCGCAAATTCACGGGCAATTCCGTAATGACCCCAAAGGTCGGGACGGTTTGTGAGCGATTTGTTGTCAACCTCAAAGATTATATCGTCAATTGCATAAACGTCTTTTATGTCTGTGCCATTTGCAACGTCTTCGCAAATTTCCATAATGCCTTCGTGGTTGTCGCTGATGCCCAGTTCCTTTTCGCTGCAGCACATACCGTGTGAGGGATAGCCGGCCAAAGGTCGGGGAGCAATGGTGATTTCACCGATTCTTGCGCCAACCTTGGCAAAAGCTGTTTTCATACCAACGCGAACGTTGGGAGCACCGCAGACAACGTCTGTGAGAGCGCCGTCGCCTGCATCAACCTTGAGAAGGTGAAGCTTTTTTGATTCGGGGTGGTCTTCCACAGATTTGATTTCTGCAACCACAATACCCTCAATGTCACTTCCCTCGAAGAAAATCTCGTTTTCGACTTCTGCTGTGGAAAGCGAGAATTGATTTATGAGTTTCATTTTGTCGAGTCCTGACAAATCAACGAAGTCAGAAATCCAGTTCATTGATAAAAGCATAATTCTGTATCTCCCTTCCTATTATTTATCGTCGGTGAACTGTGACAGGGTTTTAAGACTGCCGCTGTTTAGGTCACGAATATCTTTTACGCCGTATTTCATCATAACAAGTCGTGTGAGACCAAGACCAAAGGCAAAGCCTGTGTATTCGTCGGGGTCAATGCCGCCTGCTTTCAGCACCTCAGGGTGAATCATACCGCAGGGACAAAGCTCCAGCCAGCCGCTGTGCTTGCAGGAGGGACAGCCCTCGCCGCCGCAGATAAGACAGTTTATGTCCAACTCAAAGCCGGGCTCCACAAATGGGAAGAAGCCGGGACGGAGTCTTACCTTTACGTCCTTTTTGAATACCTCGGAGAGCATTGTCTTCATAAAGAAGATAAGGTTTGAGATTGAAATGTTTTTGTCAACCATAACGCCTTCCATCTGGAAGAAGGTGTTTTCGTGGTTGGCGTCGGTTGCCTCGTTACGGAAGCAGCGACCGGGGAAGATTGCCTTTATGGGAACGCCGTCATTGATTAATGCGTCCTTATATTTTTTGTAGATGGCATTCTGTGCTGCAGAGGTGTGAGACTTCAAAAGCTGACCATTTTCAAGATAGTAGGTATCCTGCATATCACGGGCAGGGTGATGCTTGGGGATGTTGAGCGCCTCAAAGCATTCGTAGTCTGTAACGATTTCGCTGTAGTCCTCAATGTGAAAGCCCATTGAACGAAAGATTTCTTCGCACTCACGCTGAACCAGGGTGATGGGGTGATAAGAACCGCGGTCAAGGTTTGCGGGAGTTGAGATGTCAATGTCGGGCATTGAGCTTATTTCGGCTTCGATTTCCTTTGCCTTCAGCTCCTCAATTTTTGAGGCAATTGCCTGCGCTGCTTCGTCCTTAAGAATGTTGACTTCCTGTCCAAAGGTTTTCTTTTCTTCAACTGAAAGAGTTTTCATCTCTTTCAGCAGGCCTGTAATTAGACCGTTTTTTCCAAGATATTCAACTCTTAAAGCGTCAAGGTCGGTCATATTGGTGACCGCTGTGAGCTTGGAGAGAAATTCTTGTTTCATTTGTGTTGTTTTCTCTGACATAACAAGTTTCCTTTCTGATAATTGATTTAGAGAGCAAAAAAGTTCGCCCCAAAATTCTTGGGACGAACTAAAAAATAGTCCGCGGTACCACCCGGATTCAGAAATAACTTCTGCACTCATTGCGCGTTTTTGGCGTGAACGCAAAACACCCTGCTTATATGAAAAACCAACTTCGCAGAGAACTCCGATGCTGAAATTCACATTCGGGACCGCAACAGATACTCTCAGCCTTTGATATCCGCTCTCTTCTGCGATTTACCCGATGCTACTTACACACCTTCACAGTTCATATACCACTAAATGATAGCACTTTTTCGGAGAAAAGTCAAGATTTTTGTTCTATAAATCTATGCTTGACAGGGGGTTTTAGTGTGATAGTATGAAATTGCAATGACAAAGGAGGTTGAATTTAAATGAAAAGTATCTGTAAAGTCGTGGCAATTGTATTGCTTGCCCTGTCAGTTTTAACGGGAGTTGTTGTCGGAATTATGGGAGAGTCCCTTCTTTTGTTTTTGGCTATGTTGTCGAGCGGATTTATAAGCTTTGTAACTCTGTTTGCGCTGGGCGAAATACTGGAATATGTTGAGACCATAAATCGTAATGTTATAGAAACACACAGACTGATAAGGAAGGATAGGATGAGTGAGTCTCCTTTAAAGAGTTCACCGACCAGAGGTTCAAGCTCCTATGATGTTAGAAGTATTGGCGAAAGCAAGGACGGAAACTGGAAGTGTGCAAAATGCGGATATATGAATGACAAAACAGCGCATTTCTGCAAAAGCTGCGGTGAATATAAATAATATACATAAAACAACAAGTCCCCACCGACGGTGGGGACTTGAACTTTTTAGAGCGGATTTAATTAAATGTCCATAATTACGGGAAGTATCATAGGCTTTCTCTTTGTTTTTGAGAAGATATATGCACCCAGCTCGTTTTTGATATGAGTCTTGAGGCTTGTCCAGTCAAGGGTGTGGTTGTCAAGACATACGTTGACAATGTCAGTGGCTTTTATCCGCATACTTTCCATAAGATCCTCGGATTCACGGACGTATACGAAGCCGCGGGATATAATGTCGGGTCCTGCAACAACACTCTGGCTTGCCTGGTCGATTGTCATTACAACAACAATGAGACCGTCCTCAGAGAGATGCTTGCGGTCACGAAGAACAATGCTTCCCACATCGCCTACGCCGAGACCGTCAACCAAAACTCTGCCTGAGGGAACAATACCTGTTATTTTGGCTTCGCTCTTTGAAACCTCAAGAACCTGACCGTTTTCCATCATAAATATGTCTTTTGACGACATTCCCATTTGAAGAGCCAAATCGCGGTGACGGCTAAGATGCTTGAATTCACCGTGGACAGGCATAAAATACTTTGGCTTTGCCAGAGCAAGAATGATTTTCAGCTCCTCCTGACAGGCATGACACGAAACGTGAACGTCGGCAAGGGATTCATAAATAACCTCTGCTCCGTGTTTGAGAAGCTCGTTGATTACGTTTGAGATTGCCTTTTCGTTGCCGGGGATGGGGCTTGCCGAAATAATAACAAGGTCGTCGGCTTCGATGTTTACCTTTTTGTGACCCGAAAATGCCATTCTTGAAAGGGCGGACATTGTTTCGCCCTGACTGCCTGTTGTGATAATAACAAGCTGTTCTTTTGAATATCTGCCGATTTCGTCAAGCTTTATTAGGGTGTTTTTTGGAATATTCATATATCCGAGCTCAATGGCGGCGGTCAAAACATTTTCCATACTGCGTCCCGAAACCGCAACCTTTCTGCCGTATTTCACTGCAGCGTTGATAATTTGCTGAACTCTGTGAATGTTTGAAGCGAAGGTTGCAACAAAAATACGCTTGCTGCAGTTTTCAAATACATTGTCAAAGGTGGCGCCGACGGTACGCTCGCTCATTGTATAGCCCTTGCGCTCGGCATTGGTGCTGTCGGACATAAGAAGAAGAACTCCCTTTCTGCCCAGCTCACCGATTCTTCCAAGGTCAATCATTTCGCCGTCAATTGGTGTTGAGTCAATCTTGAAGTCTCCTGTGTGAACAACAACACCTGCAGGGGTGTGAAGTGCCACGGCAACAGCATCGGCAATGCTGTGGTTTGAACGAATGAACTCAACCTTAAATTCACCCAGTGAGAAGGTTGCTCCTGGGCTTATTACGTTGAGCTTTGTAGAGTTCAAAATTCCGTGCTCCTCAAGCTTGTTTTTTAGAATGCCCAAAGTCAGCTTTGTTCCGAAAACAGGAACATTGAATTCCTTGAGAACATAGGGGATTGCTCCGATATGGTCCTCGTGACCGTGGGTGAGAATTATTCCGCGAATTCTGTTCTTGTGCTTCTGAAGATAGGTTATATCGGGTATAACCATATCAATTCCCAGCATATCATCGTCGGGGAACGCAAGACCTGCATCAAGAATAAGTAAGTCGCTTCCGTACTCGAAGACTGTCATATTTTTTCCGATCTCATGCAGTCCTCCGAGTGGTGTAATCTTGATTTTTTTACTTTTTTGCAAAAAACTATCCTCCATTTTCTTTGAGGCAGAGGTGAAAAATTCCGTACGTCCTCAGCCTTCTATATTTTTAAACCGCTCTGTATCAATGAACCGAAGATTTCTTCGATAACATTCAACCACGGTATATTATACACTAATATTCCATATTTTGCAAGGGGTTTGGAAATATTTACATAAGGATTTTCTCCCAATTTCTGCAGGCTATTCAAATAACCAAAAAAAAGATGATAAAAAATTATTTTTTGTTTGTATTTTGTTTGACAAGCAGTACTTTTTTGTGTATAATGAGATAGAACAAAAAATCAAATAACCCCTGCGACTGGCGGAGAATGGATAACCATTGGGGAACAGGGATTAGATTGGCCGACCGCCTGGGCATCCTTGTTTTTTGAAAACAACGGATGTTTTTTGTTTATATAGATAGAAAGGACTGATTTTATGGCATATTGGAGAGGTTTTAAAAAGGGAAATTGGTCAGATACCATAGATGTAAGCGATTTCATAAAGCGAAACTATACACCATACACAGGTGACGCTACCTTTTTGAAGGGTGCGACAAAGCGAACCGAACGTGTTTCGAAGAGAGTGAGCGAACTTTTGATTGAAGAAAACAAAAGAGGCGGAGTTCTTGACATTGATACCGAGCGTGTTTCGTCGCTATTGACCTATGAGCCCGGGTATGTGCTGAAGGGCGATGATATTATTATTGGTCTTCAGACCGACGAGCCTCTGAAAAGAGCGGTTAATCCTTTTGCGGGCTATCGCAACGCTGTTCAGGCGTGCAAGGCTTACGGCTATGAAATCGGCGAGAATGTTGCAAATGAATTTAAATACCGCACAACCCACAACGACGGTGTTTTTAGAGCATATACCGACACTATGAAAAAAGCAAGACATGTGGGAGTTCTCACGGGTCTTCCCGACGCATACGCACGAGGCAGAATTATCGGTGACTACCGCAGAATTGCTCTTTATGGAATGGAATATCTCATCAAAGAACGTGAGCTTGACAAAAAGCGAATCGGCGAAAGGGATATGTGCGATGACACAATTCAGCTTCTTGAGGATATTCAGAAGCAACTTGAATTTATGAAGCAACTTGTTGTTATGGCAGGCGGATACGGTTGTGATATAACACGTCCTGCAAGCAATGCCCTTGAAGCAATTCAATGGCTCTATTTTGGCTATCTGGGTGCGGTGAAGGAGCAGAACGGTGCTGCAAACAGTATCGGAAGGATTTCGGCATTCATTGATATATACATTCAGAGAGATATTGAAGAAGGCGTTCTTGACGAGGTTTCGGCACAGGAGCTGATTGATGACCTTGTTATCAAAATGAGACTTGTACGTCATCTTCGCACTCCCGAATATAATGATCTTTTTGCAGGAGACCCTGTTTGGGTAACCTGTTCGCTTGCGGGTATGACCGAGGACGGAAAGCCTATGGTTACAAAGACCTGCTTCAGATTCCTTCAGACCCTTTATAATCTTGGACCCAGTGCAGAGCCCAATATCACGGTTTTGTGGGCACAGGAGCTCCCACAGGGCTTCAAGGAATTCTGTGCAAAGGTTTCGATTGATACTGACTCAATTCAGTACGAAAACGATGATGTTATGCGCAAGGACTTTGGCGATGACTATGCCATTGCCTGCTGCGTATCTGCAATGAAAACAGGAAAGCAGATGCAGTTCTTTGGCGCAAGATGTAATCTTGCAAAGGTTCTGCTTATGTCACTCAATGGCGGCAAGGACGAGGTGTACGGTGAGCAGGTTGCACCTGAGGGCAGAGCTTTTGATGAGAACATGCCCTTGGTCTATGATGAGGTTATTGAGGTCTTCAAGGAATATGCTGCATGGATGGCAAAGCTCTATGTGAATACAATGAACATAATTCATTATATGCATGACCGCTATGCCTATGAACGGCTTATGATGTCACTTCACGACGTTGAGCCTGAACGTCTTATGGCATTTGGAATCAGCGGTCTCAGCGTTCTTGCAGACAGCCTTAGTGCAATCAAGTATGCAAAGGTTACACCCGTCAAGGACGAAAGAGGGCTTATTGTTGACTTCAAAACCGAGGGAGACTTCCCAAAATACGGCAACGACGATGACCGTGCAGATGAAATTGCAAGATGGATTACAGAATTTTTCTATACTGAGCTGTGTAAAACAAAGACTTACCGCAATGCAAAGCACACACTTTCAATCCTTACAATCACATCAAACGTAGTTTACGGCAAAAAGACAGGTGCAACGCCTGACGGAAGAAAGGCAGGCGAGCCTTTTGCGCCCGGTGCAAATCCCATGCACGGCAGAGATGCAGAGGGAGCTCTGGCGTCCCTCAATTCGGTTGCAAAGCTTTGCTATGATTGCTGTCAAGACGGTATTTCAAATACCTTCTCAATCACCCCTGATGCCTTGGGAACAGATGACGGTGACCGTGTTGAAAAGCTTGTTGCGGTACTTGACGGATATTTTGCACAGAATGCACATCACCTGAACGTTAACGTTCTCAATCGTCAAAAGCTGATTGACGCAATGGAAGACCCCACGCTTTATCCCTCGCTGACAATTCGTGTCAGCGGTTATGCGGTGAACTTCAACAAGCTGACCCGTGACAAGCAGCTTGAGGTTATTGCAAGAACCTTCCACGAAAAAATGTAAAGGTAGAGAGCGATGAACGGATATATACATTCCTTCGAGAGCCTTGCTGCGGTTGACGGACTTGGGCTGCGCTGTGCGGTGTTCCTTGCGGGCTGCCCTTTGCGGTGCGCCTATTGCCACAATCCTGACACATGGAAAGGGCAGGGAACCGAAATCGATGCCGAAGCTCTGGTGAAAAAGATTGCCAGATTCAAGCCCTATTTCAAGGAGCAGGGTGGAGTGACCTTTTCGGGTGGGGAGCCTCTGCTTCAGGTGGAGTTCATAAAAGAATGTGTGTCCCTTTTGAAAGAAAAGGGAATCAATTATGCCCTTGATACATCGGGAGCGGTGGAGCTGACCCATGATGTAAGGTTTGTTCTTGAAAACGCACAAACGGTGATTCTTGACCTTAAATTCTGGGATGATGAAAGCTATCTCCGACTTACCGGCAGAGATATGTCAAGAACTCTTGAAATGCTGCGGTTTTTAGAATCAAAAGCCAAGCCCACTTGGATTCGCACGGTAATTGTTCCCGGGCTGAATGACAGCGAAGAGTCGATTGATAAATATCTTGAACACATAAAGGGTGTTAAGTGCATAGAGAGATATGAGCTCCTTGCGTTTCACACAATGGGATTTTATAAATACAGGGAGCTGGGTTTTGAAAACCCTCTGGCAGATAAAAAAGACCTTGAAAAGTCTGTAAAGGACAGGCTCCAAAGGTATGCAAACGGAAAACTCAATAGATGAGTTTTAAAACCCTTCGCAAATTAATTGCGAAGGGTTTTTTGTATGATTTTTGGAACAAAACGCATACTAAATACAAAGTTTTTACAAGGTGAAGGAGACCTTTTTATGCTGACAACAGTGATGATATTGATGACAATTTCGCAGTTTTTCTTTTCTATAATAATCGGGGTATATTTTTTCACTATGCTAAGGGGTCAGTATTCGGGGCGAAGCTCCATAGAAAAGGAGAGCACAAGAGAGCTGGAGCGGTTGAAAAAGCTTAATGGTATAAGTCTTACAGAACCCCTGACCGAAAAAACAAGGCCGAAGAAGGTGGGTGACATTGTAGGTCAGGAGGAGGGAATAAAGGCACTCCGTAGTGCTCTCTGCGGAAAAAATCCTCAGCACGTGCTGATTTACGGACCTCCGGGGGTGGGCAAAACGGCGGCATCGAGAGTTGTTCTGAATGAGGCAAAGAAGAATCCCGAATCCCCGTTTAAAGAGTTTTCAAAGTTTGTGGAGATTGATGCCACAACAATGCAGTTTGACGAAAGAAGCTTTGCGGATCCGCTAATTGGCTCGGTTCACGACCCTATATATCAGGGGGCAGGAGCCTACGGACCTGCAGGAGTTCCGCAGCCCAAGGAGGGCGCAGTTACAAAAGCCCACGGCGGTGTGCTCTTTATTGACGAAATCGGGGAGCTGCCTGCCCTTCAGCTCAACAAGCTGCTGAAGGTTCTTGAGGACAGAAGGGTATATTTTGACAGCGCCTATTACAGCCGCGACAACAAGGAAATTCCTCGCCATATTCACGAAATGTTCCAGAACGGTCTGCCTGCAGATTTTCGGCTTATCGGTGCAACAACACGCCTGCCCGAAGAAATTCCGCCCGCTCTTCGCTCACGGTGTGTTGAGGTGTTTTTTAAAAGCCTAAGCCGTGAGGAGGTGAAGAAGATTGCCTACGCTGCAGCCCACAAGACGGACACAGAGTTTGGGAACGAGGTTTTTGATTTTGTGGCAGCCTTTGCGGATAACGGCAGAGATGCGGTGAACATCATTCAGACAGCTGAAAGCGTGGCAAAGCTTGAAAAGCGTAGCAGGGTGGATTGCGCCGATGTGGAATGGACAGTTGAAACAGGAAA
>JAZOCL010000035.1:0-14337 GCA_045596485.1 Clostridia bacterium | reverse complement strand
ATTTTCCTACGCAGAACCGTTCAAAAACACGGTCGATAATTTCTTCCTGTACCGTCTGTCCGGTAACCTCACCCAACGCTTCAATAACCTCCTCAAGGTCAACATAAAGCATATCCGCAGGCATACCGATTTTCACATTCTCCAGCATACCCTCGGCAATGTTCTTTGCCTTTATGAGCGCATTCTTCTGACGGTCATTTGAAATGAACACGTCATCCACCTGAATACCGCCCGAAAGAAACATTTCGGTTATTTTCTTCTCCAGAATGTCAATTCCGATAATTTCGCCGTCTTTGGGAGTAGCAGTTGAGACAACCGTGCTTTCGCTCAGTCCCGTCACGTCCGAAATACGCTTTGGGGTCAGCACCGCTCCCATATCTGTTTTATTTAATATAACTATTACGTTCTTGCCCCGCATATACTCAAAAATTTCAAGATCCTCATCGGAAATCTCCTCCGAGCTGTCAAGAACAAAGAGGCAAAGGTCGGCATTGGCAATGTTCTCCTTTGCTCTGTCAATTCCGATTTTCTCAACGGAATTGTCGCTCTCACGGATTCCCGCCGTATCAACAAGTCTAAGTGCAACGCCGCCCAGATTTACATATTCCTCAACGGTGTCACGGGTCGTTCCCGGAATGTCTGTAACAATCGCCCGCTCTGTTCTGCTGAGGGCATTAAGAAGCGACGACTTTCCCACATTGGGGCGTCCTGCAATAACGGTAAAAATTCCGTCACGCATAATTCTTCCGCGTGAAAAGCCCTGAATCATATGGTCAATATCACCGCATATTTCTTCGATGCGGGTTTTCAGCTCACGCTCCGACATATCCTCGATTTCATCGGGAAAGTCCGCAATGGCTGAAATATTTGCCGCAAATAAAACCGCCTTCTCACGAATGCTTTCAACCTGTTCCGAAAGCTTGCCCGAAAGCGCCTTTACCGCATTTGACTGACCCAGTGCCGAATTTGAGTGAATCAGGTCAACAACAGCCTCAGCACCGATAAGGTCCATCCTTCCGTTCACAAAAGCACGTCTCGTGAACTCTCCTGCCTCTGCCTGACGCACTCCTGCACGAAACAGCTCCTCCATAACCGACTCTGCGGCAAAATATCCACCGTGGCAATTAATTTCAACCACCGTCTCGCCGGTGTATGAGTTTGGCCCCCGCATAACGACAACCAGAGCCTCATCAAGAACTCCGCCGTCGGAAATTCTTTTTATATCCGAAAGGGTGAGCTTGTGGCTTTCGAGCTGAGATAGCTGCTTGCCGTTCTTCGGGAAGGCGATTTGACCTGCCAGCTCCTCGGCAGACTCGCCGCTTATTCTGATAATGGCAACTCCTCCCACGCCAATGGGAGTGGCAACCGCCGCAATGGTATCAAACTCTTTCATAACCGTCTCCGTTCAAAGAAGAGCTAACTAGTCTTAACCCTTTTCGACATTGTTTATAATTTCCTGTACGCTTTTTGCAAGCTCACTGTTTGTTTCCATTTCTGCCGCAATCTTTCTCACATTGTGAATAACGGTGGTATGGTCACGTCCGCCAAAGGCTTCGCCAATCTTGGGAAACGAGGGGTCGGCAAGCTTTTCACGGCAGATGTACATTGCAATCTGTCTGGGAATAGCAATGTCAGCCGATTTTTTCTTAGAAACCAGTGAACCCGGTGAAAGGGTGAAATATCTTTCCACCTCTGTAATAATTGTCTTTGCGGTAATGGTACGCTTGGGCTGAATGATAATATCCCGAAGGGCAGCAGTTGCAAGCTCCATAGAAATTTCGTTGGTACGCTTGATTCCCGCATAAACCAGAATTCTCTTCACCGCACCCTCAAGGTCACGGACGTTTGACCTGATGCTGTCAGCAATGAACTCCACAATTTCATCGTCAACCGAAAGATATTCGCTCTGAATTTTGTTTTTAAGAATCGCCATACGTGTTTCAAAGTCAGGGGGCTGAATGTCCGCCGGAAGACCGCCATTGAAACGTCCCACCAGTCTTTCCTCAAGCTGAGGGATTTCAGAAGGCAATCGGTCTGATGTGAGAACAATCAGCTTGTCCGCATCAAAAAGTGCATTGAATGTGTGAAAAAACTCTTCCTGAGCACGTTCCTTGCCTGCAAAAAACTGTACGTCGTCAATGAGCAGAAGGTCAACGTTTCTGTGCTTGTTTCTGAACGCCTGATTGTTTTTCTCACGAATTGCGTTCACCAGCTCGTATGTAAATTTCTCACTTGTGGTATAAAGCACCTTTTTGTTAGGATAATTTTCAATAAAATAGTTGCCTATTGCCTGCATAAGATGGGTTTTTCCCAATCCGCTGCCGCCGTAAAGAAACAGAGGGTTCGAGGTTTTTGCAGCATCAAGAGGTCTCTCTGCAAGAGCAAGTGATGCAACGTACGCAAGCTCGTTGTTGTTACCAACAACGAAGGACGAAAATGTATACTTGGGGTTGAGAGTGTTCTCAACCGTGATTGGGTCTACCGCATCACGCTCCCTGCTTTTTTCGTCAACCACCACCTCAATATCAAACTTGTGCGAGGTAACCGACTCAAGACTGCTTTCAATCAGCGAAAAATACTTGGTCATTATCATATTTCTGTTCACGGCAAAAGGCACCTTGAGTGTAATCTTGGTTTCATCAAGGGCAATTGCTTCGATGGGTTTAATCCACGAATCAAACGAAACCGTCGAAACCTCGTCTGCCAGTTCATCAAGAACCTTTTCCCAAATATGCTTCAACTCTTCCACGCTAAAGCTCCTTTCCAATTTAAAAACTGCATATATCTTTGCGGCAAGGGGAAACGCCGCAATTATAAAATCGTACAATATATATTATATATACTTTTAAAAGACACGCTAAAACATCATAACAGATTTTTCTTTCTTTTTCAATAGCAAAAAAAGTCAAAAAATATGTCTTTTTTTTAGCAATCAACCCTAAAACACAAAATATTGATTTTTGTTTTGGAGCTGTTCCCAACATCTTCGGTTTTTTTAAGTTGAAAAATTTTTTTAAATTTTTTCCCGTGATAAAGGGTTGACAAGCGGCACATCTTGTGCTACAATAAGAAGGCTGTTTTACAGATTTTTATTAATTTTTCAATATTAACGAATTTGCATTGGAGGGATACAGATGCTTAGAACATTCCAGCCTAAGAAGAGACACAGAGCTAAAGAGCATGGTTTCAGAAAGAGAATGTCGACCAGCAATGGCCGCAAAGTTTTAGCAAGAAGAAGACTTAAAGGCAGAAAGAAATTGTCAGCCTAAAGACGCCTTTGTGCGTCTTTTTGACTATAAGGGCGCATTTTCGGCAACTCTTATGCTGCATAGTCAGCATATTTTAAGTTTCACTCTGCCTTAACCACCAAAGGAGAACCTGTATGAGAAAGTCCGTCAACGGGGCTATGAGCCTCACCCTGAACACACAGTTCAAAAAGCTATACCAAAAGGGCTTGTCTGAGGTTACTCCTTCTGTTGTTGTTTATGCAAAAAAGAACGGGCTCCCCTTCAACCGAATCGGAATAACCGTCAGCAAAAAACTTGGCAAGGCAGTAGTCAGAAACCGCTCAAAACGCAGACTCCGTGAGGTTTTCAGATTGAACTCCCCAAGGATTCTGTGCGGCTATGACTTTGTTCTGGTGGCACGGGGCCGCACGGCAGCTTGCCCTTATTCAAAGCTCACCGCAGATTTTATGCAGGCGGCAAAAACTTTGGGAGTATTAAAAAATGAATAGATTTCTGTCATATATTCTCATCAAATTAATTGAGTTTTACAGACGGTTTATCTCACCTTTAACTCCCCCGTGCTGCAGATTTTATCCTACGTGCTCGGAATACGCAATTTTAGCAATCAAAAAGTACGGTCCCGTCAAGGGCTTTTTAAAAGCCTTATGGCGAGTTCTCAGGTGCAACCCCTTTTCAAAGGGCGGGGTTGATATGCCCTGAGCATAGGGAACAGTTGCATCCGGCACCTATTTTCACTTTCAATCGGAGGATATCTAAATGTTAACGTACATTATGATGGGTCTGGGTTGGATTCTTGATCTTTTCTACCGAATCATCGGCAACTACGGTTTTGCAATTATTCTGTTCACCGTATTCATAAAGCTGGTGCTCTTTCCCCTGGACCTCAAGCAAAGACGCTCGATGGCAAAGACACAAAAAATTCAGCCTCTTCTTATGGAGGTTCAAAAGAAATATGCCAACGACAAAGACAAGCTGAATCAGGAAACAATGAAGCTGTATCAGAAATACGGCATAAACCCAATGGGCGGCTGCCTTCCCATGCTAATACAGTTTCCCATTATCATTGCCCTTTACTGGGTGGTAAGAAAGCCCATTATCTTTATGATGGGCGTAGGCTACGAAGACACCTGGCGCATTGCCGAAGCCTTCAACGCCTGGGCAGCAGCCAACCTTGAAGCCCTGCCCGAAACCCTTCAGAAGGTTGTTCCCGTAACATATCAGGAAAAAATGGCAAACAACACCTTCGGTGCAAACGAAATTCAGATCGCACAGATGATTTTCAAGCACCCCGAAATTCTGAATCATTCTGCAATCCAGAGCTGGAGCGGCACAATAAAGCCCATCAACTTCAACTTCTTCGGGCTTGACCTTGCAGATACCCCCAGCTTCGGAGCTCTTCTTGGAGTTTTCGTAGGTAACGTTGCAGGTATTACGCTGAATACTGTTCTTTTGTGGATAATTCCAATTCTTTCAGGCTTCAGCTCATGGCTGGCAAGCTACATTATGAGACCCAAAACCCCCAAGCAGGACAAGAATATTGTTCTTGCAGAGAACGAAAAACCCCAGAACGCACCTGGCACAGGCGCAGATACAATGAAGACAATGACAATGATTATGCCCCTGTTCTCAACGTGGTTTGCATTCACTCTTCCTGCGGCAATCGGTCTTTACTGGACGGTAAGCAACTTAATTCAGATTTTACAGCAGTTTTACGTAAAAAAATTCTTTAAGGACGACATCAGCCTGGAAGAAATAGAAGGAGAAATAAACAATGTTAAAAATAGAAAAAAACGCAAAAAATCTAGATGAAGCATTGGCTCTCGCAGCCGAAGAGCTGGGAGTTTCAAAGGATGAAGTCGGCTACACAATCACAAAAGAAATCGGCAAGGGTATAATGAAGTTCTTCCTTGGTTCTTCAGAGGTAGAAATTCTTGCTTGGCGCAAGGCTGACGAAGAAGCCGAAAATGCAACAAAGACCGAAGCAAAGGTACAAAAGGCTGAAAAAGCCGAGAAAGCTGAAAAGCCCGAAAAGAAAAAGGCAGAAAAGCCTGCCGAAAAAGAGCCTACAGCCGAAGCTCAGGCAAAGCCCGAAAAGAAGCGCGCAGAGGTTGACGAGGATTTCGTTATTCCCAAAACTGCAGTTGACGATGCAAAATACTTTGTATCAGGTCTTCTTTCAAAAATCGGCCTTAGCTTTGACCTTCACATCAAACTGGACAGAAACGTTATCAACATTGAGGTTTCTGGCGACAAGATGGGGCTTCTCATCGGAAAGCGCGGCGACACTCTTGACGCAGTTCAAATGCTCACCGTCCTTTATGTGAACAGAAACAAAAATATGCCTTACGTAAAGGTTAACATCGACACCGAAAACTACCGCTCAAAAAGAGAAGAAACACTCATAAGACTGGCTCACGGTCTGGAGCGCAGCGTTCTCCGCGACAAAAAGTCAATCACTCTGGAGCCCATGACAGCAAATGAAAGACGAATCATCCATTCGGCACTTCAGAACAACCCCAGAATCAGAACACACAGCATCGGCGAAGAACCAAACCGCCGTATGGTTGTATCTCTGGCAAAGGACGAAACAGAAGAATAAAAACTCATACAGCTATCTTTTATGCAAGATAGCTGTATTTTTATGAATTTTTTTGAATATTTATGCAAAAATACTATTGATTTTTCACAGCAAGTATGGTTTAATATGTAGTATGGATTATTGAATAAAAACAGGTTTTGGGGGGACATCTCTCCAAATTATAAATTTTTGAATATTTATACAAAAGGATGACATACCATGAACAAAACAAAGGTTTTCATTGACGGCAGCGTCGGCACCACAGGTCTCAGAATTCATGAGAGACTTTCTGCAAGACAGGACATTGAGCTTATCACTCTGCCTGAAGAAAAGAGAAAGAATCTGGAAGCAAGAGTTGAAGCTATCAAAGAATCTGACGTTACCTTCCTTTGCCTTCCCGATGCCGCATCAAAGGAAATCTGTGAGGCTGTGGGCGACTGTGACACAAAAATTCTCGATACATCAACAGCTCACCGCACCAACCCTGCCTGGGCATACGGCTTTCCCGAGCTTTCCGATGAATTCCGCAGCAAACTTCTTTCGTCAAAGAGAATTGCGGTTCCCGGCTGTCACGCAAGCGGTTTTTGTTCAATTGTTGCACCTCTCATTGCATACGGCATAATTTCTCCCGATTATCCCATAACCGCAACATCTGTCACAGGCTACAGCGGCGGCGGAAAGAAAATGATTGCTGAGTATGAGAATTCCGAAAGACCCACCGAGCTTGATGCACCAAGACAATATGGCATAACCCAGATGCACAAGCACCTTCCCGAAATGAAGGCAATCTGCGGTCTTGATGCAGAGCCCTGTTTCTCACCCATTGTTGCTGACTTTTACAGCGGAATGACAGTTACAATTCCTCTCTTCGGCAAGCTTCTTGCAAAAAAGATGACTGCTTCAGAAATTCACAAAATTTTTGAAGAACACTATAAGGGTCAGAAAATGATAAAGGTTCTTCCCTTGAGCCTTGAAGGAATGATTGGAACAAATCAGCTGTCGGGCAAGGATTCAATGGAAATAATCATCACAGGAAACGACGACAGAATTCTCATTGCCTCCTCCTTCGATAACTTGGGAAAAGGTGCATCGGGTGCAGCAGTTCAGTGCTTCAACCTGATTACAAACAGCGACGAGACAGAGGGACTTATTCTCTGATATACATAACAGAAAGGATTATATTTTTATGAAACATATAAACGGCGGCGTTTGTGCAGCTCAGGGATTTATGGCAAGCGGCATACACGCAGGAATTCGCAAAAACAAAGAAAAAAAAGACCTTGCGCTGATTGTCAGCGAGAAAATCGCTTCAGCGGCAAGCACATACACACAAAACCTTGTTAAGGGCGCACCCATCTATGTGACAAAAGCTAACATCAGCAACGGCTATGCTCAGGCAATCATCTGCAACAGCGGCAATGCAAACACCTGCAATGCCAACGGAATTGAAATTGCCGAAGCAATGTGTGAGCTTGTTGAAAATCATACAAATGTCTCAAAAAACGATGTAGTGGTTGCATCAACAGGCGTAATCGGTCAGCCCCTTGACATCACTCCCATCGAAAACGGAATGGATGAACTGACAAAGGCTCTGAGCCATAACGGCAGCAACGATGCCGCCGAAGCAATAATGACAACAGACACACGCAAAAAAGAAATTGCCGTAGAATTCGAAATCGACGGCAAGGTTTGCCGTATGGGCGGTATTGCAAAAGGGTCAGGTATGATTCACCCCAATATGGCAACAATGCTGGTATTCATTACAACCGATGCAAGCATTTGTCCCGAAGTGCTTAAAAAGGCTCTAAGTGCCGACATCAAGGTTTCCTTCAATATGATTTGTGTTGACGGAGATACGTCAACAAACGATATGGTTTCGGTTCTTGCAAACGGTATGGCAAAGAATCCTGAGATCCAAAGCGAAGGTAAGGACTTTGACACCTTCTGCGAAGCACTCTCAGAGGTTACAACCTACCTGTGTCGCCAGATTGCAAAGGATGGCGAGGGTGCATCAAAGCTCCTTGAATGCCGTGTTCACGGTGGTCTTGACACAAAATCGGCAAAGGTAATTGCAAAAAGCGTTATCTGTTCGTCGCTTTTCAAGGCCGCAATGTTCGGCGCCGATGCAAACTGGGGTCGAATCCTTTGTGCAATAGGCTACAGTGGTGCAGAGTGCGACGTTACAAAAATTGCCGTAAACCTTGCCTCCGAAGCAGGCGAAATCAACGTATGCAAAAACGGCAGCAGCGTTGACTTCTGCGAGGATACGGCAAAGGCTATCCTCTCAAAGGATGAAATCATTATTGACATTCAGCTGTCCGACGGCAACGGCGAAGCAGTTGCCTGGGGCTGTGACCTGACATACGACTATGTAAAAATCAACGGTGACTATCGCACCTAAAAAGGAGAAACAAAATGAATAACAAATTTCCCATTGCAGACAGAGCCGAAATTCTTATTGAGGCACTTCCCTATATTCAAAAATATTACAACAAAATTGTTGTAATCAAGTACGGCGGCAACGCAATGCTCAACGAAGAGCTGAAGGAGGCGGTTATGGGAGACATTCTTCTTCTTTCACTCATTGGTATCAAGGTGGTTCTCATCCACGGCGGCGGTCCCGAAATCTCGGATATGCTTGCAAAAACAGGTACAAAAACTGAATTTATTGACGGTCTTCGTGTAACCGACAAAGACTCTATCGATATTGTTCAGATGGTTCTGGCAGGCAAAATCAACAAGAGTCTTGTGAACCACATCCAGACAAAGGGCGGCAAGGCAATAGGTCTTTGCGGTCTTGATGGACATATGATTCAAGCCGAGCAGCTTGACGATGTTCACGGCTACGTGGGCAATGTCACAAATGTTGACCCCACACCAATCCTTGACGTTATTGAAAAAGGCTACATTCCCGTAATCGCAACAGTCGGTTGCGACAAGGACGGCAACGTTTATAATATCAACGCCGACACAGCAGCCGCAAAAATTGCAGGGGTTCTCAATGCAGAATGTCTAATTTCAATGACCGACATCCGCGGTCTCCTTCGCGACAAAGACGATGAATCTACCCTCATCCCCGTTGTGAAGGTCAGCGAAGCACCTGAACTCATCAGCGAGGGTATTATCTCCGGCGGTATGATTCCAAAAATCGAATGCTGTATTGACGCAATCCGTCAGGGTGTTCACAAGGTATTTATTCTGGACGGACGTGTTCCGCACGCAATACTTATCGAAACCCTCACAAACGAGGGAATCGGCACAATGTTTATTTAAGGGCATTGTTCAATTTACAGAAAGGAGCGTGACCTCATTGCAGGAAAAAGACTATGGACGTGACTCAAAGAAATCCCGTCACAATGCTATAATCCGCTTGATTTCCGACAAAGCAATCGAAACTCAGGGACAGCTTACCGACTGCCTGATTTCAGAGGGCTTCAAGGTCACCCAGGCGACGGTCTCAAGAGATATAAAGGAGCTTCGGCTTATAAAAATTTCTGACCGCGGCGACAAATATAGATACGCCCTTCCGGGCAGAGAAGCCGATGCAGATATCAAGGCACGCTATGCAGGAGTTCTCACCCACTCGGTAATCACAATCCAGAGTGCAGGAAACTTGGTGGTTGTAAAGACAATTCCAGGCTCAGCTCAAGGCTGTGCAATGGCAATCGAAACTCTGGATTTTGACAGAGTTGTGGGCGTTATCGCAGGTGATGACACCGTTTTTATCGCTATGAACTCAGAACGTGACGCACAAAAATTTTCCGACAAACTCTCAGAAGTTGTAAGTTAGGTGACAGAATATGAACATAAAAGAGAAAGACCAAAATTACATAATGGGCACATACGGACGCCTTGACGTTGCTCTGGTTTCAGGAACGGGCAGCACTCTCAAGGATTCCGAGGGCAAGGAATACATTGACTTCGGAAGCGGCATTGCCGTAAACACCTTTGGAGCCTGCGATGATGAATGGGTTGAGGCAGTAACCGCTCAGCTTCACACCATTCAGCACACATCAAACTATTATTACACCAAGCCCTGCTCCGACCTCGCAGAGCTTCTCTGCAAAAAAACGGGAATGAGCAAGGTATTTTTCTCGAACTCAGGTGCCGAAGCAAACGAATGTGCAATCAAGGCTGCAAGAAAATTCGGCACCGACCAAAATCCCGAAAAGAACATTATAATAACCCTCAAAAACAGCTTTCACGGCAGAACAATTACAACCTTAGCCGCAACGGGGCAGGATGTGTTTCACAAGCACTTTACCCCCTTTACCGAGGGCTTCAAGTATGTTGAAGCAAATAACATTGAAGAGCTTAAAAAAGCCGCAAGCCCCAACTGCTGTGCAATTATGTTTGAGCTGATTCAGGGCGAAGGCGGCGTTCTTCCCCTCACTCGGGAATTTGTTGATGCAGCAAAGGAAATCGCTGACGAAAACAATATGCTCATTGTGATTGACGAGGTTCAGACAGGAAACGGCAGAACCGGAAAGCTCTATGCTCATGAGCATTACGGCATCAAACCCGACATCTTCTCAACGGCAAAGGGACTGGCAGGAGGGCTCCCCATCGGCGCAACTGTATTCTCCGAAAGGGTGAAAGACATACTTCCCGCAGGCAGTCACGGCTCAACCTTTGGCGGCAATCCCATTGCTGCAGCAGGTGCAGTAAACGTTCTGTCACGTCTTGACGAAGCGTTTCTCAAAATCGTCGAAGAAAACAGCACATACCTTTGGGCAAGGCTCAAGGAAATAAAAGGCGTGAAATCAGTCTGCGGAATGGGATATATGATAGGAATAGAAACCGAGGCAGACGCCAAAGAAATCCTCAAAAAATGCCTTGCAAACGGTCTTTTGGTGCTGACAGCAAAGGATAGGGTGAGACTTCTTCCTCCCCTCAACAT
Organism: Clostridia bacterium; assembly: GCA_045596485.1. GTDB lineage: Bacteria > Bacillota > Clostridia > Monoglobales > Monoglobaceae > SIG440. The sequence goes on along the minus strand of JAZOCL010000035.1, from coordinate 3,611 downwards.
CACCAAAAACGAGCTCGACAAGGGCATCGAAATCTTGAAATCAGTTATTGAATCTATGTAAAAGGAGAATTTCATAATGAAACATTTATTAAAGCTTTCAGACCTTACCCCCGAAGAAATAACAGGCATACTCGACCTTGCCGACCAGCTTAAATACGAGAAGAAAAACGGTATCCCCCATGAATACCTCAAAGGTAAATCTCTGGGTATGATTTTTGAAAAATCATCAACCAGAACTCGTGTTTCCTTCGAGGTTGGTATGCAGGAGCTGGGCGGCTACCCCCTGTTCCTCAGCTCAAATGACCTCCAGATAGGCAGGGGCGAGCCCGTTCAGGATACCGCCAGAGTTCTCTCAAGATACCTTGACGGAATTATGATAAGAACTTTTGCTCAAGAAGAGGTTGAAGCCCTGGCAGAATACGGCTCAATTCCCATTATCAACGGTCTCACAGACTACTGTCATCCCTGTCAGGTTCTTGCCGACCTTATGACAATTCGTGAGCATAAGGGCAGCTTCAAAAATCTCAAAATGTGCTTTATCGGCGACGGCAATAATATGGCAAACTCCCTGATGGTGGGCGCAATCAAAATGGGCATCAGCTTTGCAATCGCTTGTCCCAAGGGCTACGAGCCCGACGCAGACCTGATGAATTGGGCAGCCGAAAATGGCGAATTCCTCTGCACAAACTCTGTGGTTGAGGCTGCAAAGGATGCCGATATTCTTGTTACCGACGTTTGGGCATCAATGGGTCAGGAATCCGAAATCGCAGACCGCAAGAAGGTGTTCGAGGGCTTTCAGATAAATGCTGAGCTTATGAAGGCGGCAAAGCCCGATGCCATGGTTCTCCATTGCCTTCCCGCTCACCGCGAGGAAGAAATCACCGCTGAGGTATTCGAAGCACACGCTGACGAAATCTTCGATGAAGCAGAAAACCGCCTCCACGCACAGAAGGCTGTTCTTGTAGCTCTTATGAAGGATTAATTACAGATTAGCTAAAACTTCTTGGGGCAAAGCTCCAAGGAGTTTTTGTTTTATATAGCAAAACCACCCGTCCGATAGGACGGGTGGTTTCATCATTTTATAATTGTCTTCCAAAGCTTCAAGCTTAGCGGTTAACAATGATAACCATTTTTGCAGATGATCTTGAAGACATATAAATGAACAATTCAGAAGGTCTTCCTTCACCATAATATGTCAAGCCATTGATTATGCTTTCATTGTCACTGGATGGAATTTCATCGTTAATTTCAATTGTTGAGCCTGATGCATCAATTTCAAAGAACTTAGCATTCTTGAACCAGCTCTTCTGCATCTGCTCATAGTTGTCGGTTTCTTCACCGTCTTCAAGAACATCATAAGCTACATTGAAGAAATCTTCTTTATCATCATTCTGATATGCAGAACCCCAGACAATCTTGTATGCAACAGACGAAGATGAACCTGTTTCAGTCTTGGGATATTCACCAACCTGAGCATCATCCTCTTTGTATTCATAGTCAATAGCCTCATCACGATAGCCTTCAGCAACACTGAAGATAACGTACTTCTGCTCTACGGTTGCATAACCGTCATCATCTGTGCCAAGTCTCACAACGTCACCGGGCTGAAGTGTTTCAAGAACAGCCTCACTTTCTTCTGAGCCCCAGTAATCAACCGGCGAAGAGCCGTTGTAGCCCTCGAAGTGGTATCTTACTTCACCGTTGGAATCTGTGTCCTCTGCAATATCCGTAATTAACACTACGGGAGATGTCGCCTTAACTTCACCTGTATTTGTCACACCCGAATAAACAAGAGCAACCTTTGCAGAATTAGTTGTTGACACATCATAAAATTCAACATAATAACCAGACAGTCCATCTTTGAAATCACTGGGACTCATTTTTTTATAAGAATCTGTGTCTGTTCTGTCTTCAGGAACCTTGATAATCAAAGCACTGCTGATATTAATTTTTTCACCGTTGGCAATAAGCTGCTTATTTGTAGACTCATATGTGCTGTCATCAGCTGCTGTAACAAGCTCAAAGAAGTGAAGCTCGTCGGTCACAACGCTTTCACCGTCATCAACAGGTGTTGCTGTTATAATTTCATCAATAACAACCGAGCCCTGATACGTCTTTGTGGTAAACTTAACCAACTGTGAATATTCATCGTTTTCTACGTCTCCCGGATAATCTGAGCTGGGAGCAGCTGTCAGTGCGAGAGCCTCGCAAAGACCGTCATAATCATAAATCGACTGACCGTCTACCTTTGTTTTTTCATATGCCCGGTATGCAGTCTTTCCTGATGTTGTGATTATGTCAAGCATAATAGTTTCTTCCATTGCCTTTCTGCCCACTCTCACATCCATAATATAGCCGTACTTCTGATTTGAAATTTCTTCGGTCTTATCATAACCTATAATGTTGCCGTTAAGGTCAAGATAGAACTTACCGCTGTTACCCATTTCGGGTTCGGTCATAACAACTTCCGCTTCGTTTCCTTCGCTGTCAACCTTCACATTAACCCAGGGTGCCTGCTGTGAATAATTATATGTCTTTGAATCAACCTTGATTGAACCATCAGAATTTGTACCCTTAACAGAGCCCGAAACTGTGTCGTTGCACACAACTGCAGTAACAAGAAGCTGACCGCCGTTATAAGGATTGCTCTTCTTCACGCAAACAACACTGCCTGTCTTGATTGAAGAGAACGAAAGCTCCTTGCCTTCTTTATCCACAATCTTAACTGTCTGACCCATATCTGTAATGTCAAGCACAAGCTTGTTTTCATTGTTTGACAATCCCTTTCTCAGATTGTTGTCAACAATTGTGTATGTTGAGGATGTAACAGAAGATACGATGTACGCATCATATGAGTCTACGAATATAACATCATACTGCTTGTCGCCGTCTCTGTCGAGGAACTTCATACTGCCGATTGTGGGGATTGCTGCATCTCCCATTTCATCGCAGTAGATTGCAAATGTGCTAGAATCTGTATCTTCGCCGTAAAGCTGGTCGTTATAAACAACAACGCTGTCTGCTGCAATATTAATTTTTGTTGTTTTGTTTGCATTTTCAGTCGCATAGTATGCAACAGATGAATCTGTTGTATCTGCAAGTTCAATATCATCAGCGTCAACCTCAACAGCTACGCTCTTTCTAACTGTTGCAAGTACAAGACTCTTTGTTCCTGCATTTCTGTCTTCGCTTGCATAGAAGGTAATCTGTGCACCCAGCATATCAGCGTATTCTGCAACATTGTCAACCTTGTAGGTTACTGTTTCTGAGCCTGTGACAATCTGAATTTCATTGTCATTCAGCATTGCGTCAGGTGACGAAAGGCTGATTGTGGGATTTGAAGCAATATAACCAATCTGCTTTGTAAGCTTCAGGTCATCCTCAAGAATTGTCTTGGTTGTAACTTCATTGTTTTCAGCAAGGTTGACCTCAAGACAGTTATAAAGCATCATAGCAATTGTAGCACGTGTTGCCGGAACACCGATTGCACCGCCCGCACCTTCAAGGAACTTGAGCTGAGTTGCTGACATCATATATTTTGAATACCAGGCAGCCCCCTCTGCGCCCATTTCGCCGTAGCCCAACGCACAAACAATCATCTTTACAGCTTC
>JAZOCL010000034.1:0-24858 GCA_045596485.1 Clostridia bacterium | reverse complement strand
GGCTCGGGAATTCTTTCGGTTATTGCACTGCTTTTGGGTGCCGCAGAGGCGTGGGCTGTTGATATTGACCCAATGGCAGTTGAGGTTGCTTATTCAAATCTGAAGCTCAACGGCTTGCCTGAAGAAATATACCACGGCTTTGACGGAGATATTATCTCGGACAAGGGACTTCGTGAAAAGCTTGCAGAAACAAAGTATGACATTGTTCTGGCGAACATTGTTGCAGACGTAATCATTGCCCTTTCAGGCTATGTGAAGGAATTTGTGAAGCCGGGCGGCGTGTTTATCTGCTCGGGAATTATTATCGAACGCAAGGACGAGGTTGTTTCGGCACTTGAAAACGCAGGGCTCAGGGTGAAGGAAGTGCGCACTATGGGCGAATGGGCTGCGGTAGTTTGTGAGATATAAGCTTAAAGAACAACATAAAAAGACTCCCTTCGATTGTGAAGGGAGTCTTTGTAATTGAGTGAGTATATTTTGGTTAAAAAAGCTGTGATACACGATGGAGAAAGACCGCAGTCTCGGCTCGGGTCGCAAGACCCTGAGGGAGAAGCTCTCCTGTCTCGTAGCCTGAAAGAAGCTCCTTTGCAACCAAAGCCGAAAGGGCTTCCTTTGCATAGGACGAAACCAGATGTCCGTCGGAAAACCTGGAAGTAAGGCTTATTTTTTTATCATTATTCAGTTTATTTTCCTTTTCAAGAACACGGTAAACCAGGGTTGCCATATCTTCGCGTGTGAGGCTGCCTTCGGGGTCGAAAATCACTCCGTCACGACCTGTGGTGAGACCGAGAGCTTTTGCAATGCTGATTTCGGTGTAATAGTATTTGTCGGGGGTGACGTCGGCAAAGCTTTCGCTGAATTCTGCAGTTTTTCCTGTCAGGCGCACCAGCATAAGAGTGAAGTCGGCACGGGATATATGGTTGCTGCCGCCGAAGGATCCGTCGCCCATACCGTTTATAATTCCTTTTTCGTGAAGGGCAAGAATTGCGTCTTCTGCCCAGGGGAAGGCGTATAGGTCGGAAAACAGAGGCATTTTGCCTGTGTTGGTGTATGCAGCAAAGGCTTCGAGAATGGGGCTGTGCAGAAGGCTTCCCAGACGGTAGTGAGAATAACCTGCAGAGCCGCGGAGACCATTCAGAAGCTCCGCCTGACGGTAAAGCTCCTCGGCGCCTCTTTTGGAGTACCACACGGAGGCAGAGCCCGTTTCTTCTGCTGCCTTGTATGCTGCCTGACCCACAATCAAAGAGACGTCAGTTCCCTGAATCGTGTCAGACCACCACCTTGCAAGGGCTTCGAAGTCTGCGGCAGAATGACCTATATTCCAGTATATCTGGGGCATAATCCAGTCAACAAGGCTTTCCTTCACCCAAAGACGTGAATCGGCATAGTAGTCAAAGTAGCTTTGAATTCCCGAGGTCTCGCTGCCGTCGGGGTGGGATTCTTTGTTTGCCCATATTCCGCAGGGGCTTACCGAAAATATAATTTCGGGAGCTTCGGCTCTCAGGGCGGTGCTGATTCTTCGGATGAGGCTTGTGGTGTTGCTGCGGCGCCAGTCGCCTATGTCAGAAAAATCGCCACCGTATTTTGTGTAGGCTTCGGAGTCGGGGAAGGAGCTGTCAGGATAAAAATAGTCGTCAAGATGAATTCCGTCAATGTCATAGTTTTTTACAAGCTCCAGAATTCCTTCAACAACAAGTGCCGTGGTATCAGGCTCGCCGGGGTTGAGATACAGCTTTCCGTCTGTATGCTTTACCGTGAGCTCAGGATATTTTGCAGCTATAGAGCTGTCACTTTGATTGCCTGAACCGCTTGCCGAGGCGGTGAGTCGGTAGGGGTTTATCCAGGCGTGGAGGGCTATGCTCTTTTCGTGAGCTTTTTCGATAAAATATTCCAACGGGTCAAAGTCGTCTGTGGGGGCTGTGCCCTCGGCTCCTGTCAGATGCTTTGACCAGGGATAAATTCGGGATTTATAAAGGGCATCCCCCGAGGGGCGTACCTGAAGAAATAAGGTATTATAGCCTAATTTTTGAACATTGTTCAATAATTCATCTGCATCATTGCGCAAAACCTCTGCCGATGTGGTGGGCTTTGAGGGATAGTCAAGGGAGAATACAGTTGCCGCCCAGACTCCGCGTACCTCTTCGGTCTTTGCCAGAACGTGGCTGTTTTGTTTTGGAAGAAGGGAGTTCATAGAGCAAAAGAGCCCTACCAGAATACATAGTGCCTTGAAGGTTCTTGTCATTTTTGACATAGGAACAGCTCCTTTCTGTGGTTAACACAAAGCTTAATTTTTCATAGTATATATTAAATGGAAGGAGTGTGAAGTTATGCTTGAAGTTTTTGATGCCATTGCCCATATGGAGGGCAGCGACCTTGCCCCTGATGTTCACGGAACGGTGAAGTTTTTGGGGATTGCCGATGGCTGCTGGGTTGAAGCTGAAATTTTCGGGCTTCCCGATTTTGCCGAAGGTATGGAAAATTCGCCTCAGGTCGGTCCCTTTGGTTTTCATATTCACGAGAGGGATACCTGTGGCAGTATTCACAGTGACACACCATTTGAGGCGGCAGGGGGACATTGGAATCCTGACGGTGAGCCTCACGGCAACCACGCAGGGGACTTTCCTGTGCTTTTTTCAAACGGCGGAACAGCAAAAATGCTGTTCTTTACAAACAGGTTTTTTCCAGAGGAGATAATAGGACGGTCGGTGGTGATTCACCAATCGCCTGATGATTACAAAACCCAGCCCTCCGGAAACGGTGGCAAGAGGATTGCCTGCGGCTCTATCGTCGCAGTACCTGCAACAAACATTTAAAACTAAAACAAAAGGAAGAAACGGCTGTTTCTTCCTTAATTTTATAGTATATTATGTCTTTGGTCAAGCGGAAAATGTCGCTAATTGAAGGATAACCCCCAAAGTTATTTTTTCAAAAGCTCTGCTACATACATCTCAACGGCAACCCATTTGTCCAGAAGTCCCGAACGAACCGAAAAGGTATATTCTGCACCCTTTAGAGTCATTTTTTTAAGATAGCTCAGCCCGAAGCGTCGTGATTGCTCGGTAAGCTTTTTTACCACAAAGGGGTGCTTTCTGGGCTCAAAATATTCGGCAATTTTTTCTGCGGAAAGGCGGTCGTCGGTGAGCTGCTTTACCATAAGAAGCTCGCCCATTCGGGTTGAAATCAAGGAGAGCACCGTTGATGAATTTTCGCCCGAAGAACGAAGTGCGCTCAGCTCTTCGAAAACCGTGGCACGTCTGCCCTCGGCAATATTGTCAATTATGTCAAAAATCCGTGCATCGGTAGTTTTTGAGACTACGGCAGAAATATCCTCGCCTGTGACCTTTTGGCGGTCGCCCACATAGTTCAGAACCTTGCAGAACTCGGTGTAAACCGTGGACATTGACTGTCCGCAAAGGGCAACCATTTTTGAAAGGTCCGAAGCAAGAGCCGTTTTTCCTTTTTCTTCAAAGAGCTTTTCAAGCCAAAGCTCAAGCTGCTTTGGAGAGAGGGGGTCAAACTTCACAATTGCGCCGTGCTTTTTAAAAACCTCAAGGTTTTTCTCCTTCTTTTTGTCAAATTCACGCTCCGAAAAAATAACGGTAATATATTCGGGAACGTCTGAAAGGGCTTCGCACAGAGCCGAAAAGTCCTTTGCCTTTGCGTTGCCAAATATTCCGCAGCCCGACACAACAATCATTTTGCGGTCGGACATAACGGGAACAGAGAGCAGCTCGCCTTCAATCTCGGCTGCCGTCACCTTTTTGCCCTCCAGCTTAACATAATTGAAGTCTTCAAAATCCTTGTCGATAAGGCGTTTTTTTATGGTCTTTATTTTGTTTTCAAGCAAAAACTGTTCTTCGCCGTAGAAGAAGTAAAGATTTGCAATCTTGCCTGACGATATTTGTCTGTCAAGGTCTTTAGGTTCCATTGCTTTGCCTCCTGTCAGGGTTTGGAAAAAACGATGTCTTTGATTCCTTTTTCGGTAACTGTGAAGGTGATATTGCCGTCTGTATCGGTTCGGTAGATTCGGATGTCATCGTTTTCGAGAGCCTCCATAACTTCGTAGTGAGGATGCCCGTAGGAATTATCGACACCTGCCGAAATTACGGCATAGGTGGGGTCGGCGGCTTCGAGAAAGCTTTTTGACAAAGAGGATGAAGAGCCGTGGTGGGGAACTTTGAGAACATCACATTCCACATCGGCTCTTTGGATGAGCTCCTGTTCGGCACGGGATTCGATGTCGCCCGTAATCAAAAAGGATGAGCCGTGATAAGAAATCAGGAATACAAGGGAGCTGTTGTTGTGAAAGTTGCTGCCCTTTGAGCCGCCTTCAAGGGGATGAAGAACCTTGATGCTCAAATCCTCACAGTCGGTTTTGATGTTGTCGCCGAAAGCTGCATAGCTCACGGCTGTGTTGGTTTTTCCTGCAATTCTTTCGAGACTTTCTTTTGTGCTGTCGGTGTCCTGATAGTCAGGGAGAACAAGATGGCTTGCGCCGCTTCTTTGAACAAGCTCATAAATTCCGCCCATATGGTCGCTGTGGTAGTGGGTGGCAACAGCAATATCAACCTTTTGAATTTTCTGCTCCGCAAGAAAGGGTGCAAGGTGAGAGCCATACACGGCATATTCGCCGCCGTCAATAAGAATTGTTTCACCTGCGGGAGTTTTTATGAGTGTAGAATCGCCCTGGTCAACATCAATGAAGGTCACCTCAAGCTTTTCGTCCAAAAGAGCTTCTTCGAAAGTTGTTTCGGGAAAGGTTTTTGTGGCATAAGCCGAGAGAATTACTGCAATAAGCGAAAGAATATAAAATGTAAGCTTTTTCACGTTATACCTCCAAAAATGTAATGAAAAGGGCTGTCCAAAGTGACAGCCCAAGGTATTCATTTTTAGAAAATGCGTCTGCCGCAAACAAGACGGCGTCCGTAGTTTCCTGTAACAATGCTTTCGTATTTTACCACATCGCCCGTCTGGGGTGAGTGAATCATCATACCGTTGCCGGCATAAATTCCAACGTGGTTAACATAGCCGCTGCCGTTTGAAAAGCCCACAATGTCGCCGGGCTGAAGATTGTGCGTTGCAATCCACGTGCCGTTTCGCATCTGGTCGTCTGCAACACGGTTCAGTGTTACGCCCATCTGCTTGTAGATATAGTATACAAAACCGCTGCAGTCAAAGCCGCCGGGGGCTGAACCTCCATAAACGTAGGGTGTTCCCAAGTATTTTTTAGCAAGCTCAACAACTGCCTGACCCTTTGTTGAAACCACAGCAGAACGATTGGGCATTTCGCCCTGCATTATCTTGAGATAGTCAAGAGAGACATAGCCTTCTGTGCTTCCGTATGTAACCTTTGCCCAGCCTGAGTCGATGCTCTTTACCGAAACAGCCTGACCGTTTGGAATCTGTGCAAGAATTGCACAGGATGTGTTTGGAGACTGACGAAGGTTGAGAAGGGATGCGGTAACTATGCCGTATGAGCCCTCTGCCGCAAAAGCTGTGAATGATGTCGCCAAAATCGTTATAACAAAGGCGAGTGTAAACGCCAAAAGTTTTTTAAAATTAATCAAAATATTACCTCCAAATTTGTTTGCAAAACCTGTGATATTGCTGTTTGTCCCACCTTTCGAGTTATATTTTTGCATCGCCGCAGAGCTGCGGCAAAAAATCAATACACATCCAGTATACACAAAAATTCGCTTTTTGTCAACCTTATTAACGAAATTATTGCAGCAATGTTACAAAATGATTACAAAAATCTGCCAGAAGCAGATTTTTGGGCGACGGCTATTGACAAACTGAGGCTTTTGTGATATTTTATGAGTAATTGAATAAAAATGCGTTGAAGGAGAGTACCCTGAGGGTAGGCTTTTGAGAGAAGCGGCGGTTGGTGCGAGCCGCAAAAGCTGAGTTCATGGGTTGTAGCTCCCGAGCAGAAAGGAAGAAAGCCGGGCTTCCTCGGCAAGTAGAACCTTTCCGTGTCTGCTACGTTAGTGCATAGGGTCTTGAAAAAGGACCTGAAGGGGCGTTATCACAAAGGATAGCGCAATTTGAGTGGTACCGCGGGTGAATTTTTAGCTCGTCTCAAAGAATTTCAAATCTTTGGGACGACTTTTTGTTTTCTCAAAGGAATTCTAAGGAGGAAAAACAATGAATGAAGAAACAATGACAGGCTTGGACTTTAAAATCAGCGAAGTTGCAGCCAGAATCAAGGAGCTGCGCCATATCAGCGGAATTTCGGTTGAAACAATGGCAAAGCTCACGGGCGTCAGCCGTGAGGAATACGCTGCCTGCGAAGCAGGAACCCACGATTTGAGTTTTGCGTTTATTTATCGTTGCTCGCTGGCTTTCAAGGTTGGCGTTACCGATATTATTGAAGGTGTCAGCTCAACTCTGAAGTCTTATACCATAACACGCAGCGGCGAGGGCAGAAAAATTGAGGAAGCTCACGGTATGGTTTATTACAATCTGGCTTCTGCCTTCAAGAACAGGGTTTCGGAGCCCTTGTATGTTGAATGCAACTACGACCCCGAAGCAGAGCAGAGAGACATTGAGCTCACAACGCATACGGGTCAGGAGCTTGATATTGTTCTCAAGGGTGCTCTCAAAATTCAGATTGGCTCACATTGTGAGGTGCTTCATGCAGGGGACACAATCTATTTTGACAGCTCAACGCCCCACGGAATGATTGCCGTTGAAGGTCAGGAGGCTGTATTCTATGCCATAGTTCTCAACGGAACCGAAACCGAAAAGACTGAAAAGGCTGTTATGAAGTCAAAATATAAGCCTCATCAGGAATACAGAAGGGTTTATCACGACTTTATTGACACAGTAGAGGACGAAAACGGCTCACTGGTTTCTATTGATTTCAAGAATGAGGACAAGTTTAACTTTGCCTTTGATGTTATTGACGAAATTGCACGCCGCAAGCCCGACAAGCTGGCAATGCTTCATATTTCCAAGAAACACGAGGAAAGACGCTTTACCTTCACCGATTTTATGAAGGAGTCTGCAAGATGTGCAAACTATTTTGAATCCCTGGGCATCAAAAAGGGCGACAAGGTTATGCTGGTGTTGAAGCGTCATTACCAGTTCTGGATTGCAACTCTGGCGCTGCAGAAAATCGGTGCGGTTTCAATTCCCGCAAGCTTTTTGCTTCAGGAGCACGACTATGAATACCGCTATGAGGCGGCAGGTGTTGCTGCCATACTCTGTACTGCCGATGGTGATATTGCGGACAGAGCGGAAGCCGGCGCAAAGAATGCTCCCTGCCTGAAAGAAAAGATTATTGTGGGCGGCGCAAAGCCCGGCTGGAGAAGCTTTGATGATGAATACAAGGCGTTCCCCGATGTATATGAAAGAAAGGCGGATTCGCCTTGCGGCGACGATGATATGCTGCTGTACTTCACATCAGGTACAACGGGCAACCCCAAGATGGCTCTTCACAACTATAAGTATCCTCTGGGACACTTCCATACAGCCAACTACTGGCACTGTGTTGACCCCGAGGGTCTGCACCTTACAATTTCGGACACAGGCTGGGCAAAGGCAGCCTGGGGCAAGATTTACGGTCAGTGGCTCTGCGAGGCGGCGCTCTTTGTTTATGACTTTGACAAATTTGAGCCGACAGACATTTTGCCTATGTTTGAGAAATATAAAATTACAACCTTCTGTGCTCCTCCGACAATGTACAGAATGCTGATGAAGGAAGACCTTTCAAAGTATGATATGTCTTCTGTTCAGCACGCAACCACAGCAGGTGAAGCACTCAACCCCGAAGTATTCAAGCAGATTGAAAAGCTCACAGGTCTCAAAATTATGGAGGGCTTCGGTCAGACCGAGACAACCTGCCTTATCGGCAACCTCTACGGCAGAGAATACAAGGTGGGTGCAATGGGCAAGCCTGTTCCCCTTTATGATGTTGATATTGTTGACCCCGAGGGCAACAGCGTTGGCGTTGGCGAAAACGGCGAAATTGTTATCCGCACGTCAGAACGTGTTCCCTGCGGTCTCTTTAAGGGCTATTACCGTGACGAAGAGAAGACTGCCGAGGTATGGCACGACGGGCTTTATCACACAGGTGACGTGGCATACAAGGATGAAGACGGCTTCTACTTCTATGTGAGCCGTATTGACGACGTTATCAAGTCATCGGGCTATCGCATAGGACCCTTTGAAATCGAGAGCGTTATTATGGAGCTTCCATATGTTCTGGAATGCGGCGTTTCAGCTGAGCCTGACGATGTACGCGGTCAGGTGGTAAAGGCCAGCATCGTACTGACAAAGGATACAACCCCCAGTGAGGAATTGAAGAAGGAAATTCAGCAGTATGTAAAAGAACATACCGCACCTTACAAATATCCCAGAATTGTTGTGTTCTGTGACGAGCTTCCCAAGACCACAAGCGGAAAAATCATCAGAGCAAAGCTTTAAAATCAGAAAACGGCGAAGAGAATTCTTCGCCGTTTTTGCCCTTAAACCTCAAGAAGAGAAAGAATCTCGCCCGCGGGGATTGCACCCACCTGTCGGCGGACTTCGGTACCGCCCTTGAATACGATGAGCGTGGGAATTGAAGCAACCCTGTATTCTGCTGCGATTTCTTCGGCTTCGTCAATGTTGATTTTAGAAACAATCGCCTTGTCGCCGCATTTTTCGGCAACCTTTTCAAGGATTGGTGCCAGCATTTTGCAGGGCATACACCAGTCTGCATAAAAGTCAACCAAAACGGGCTTGTCAGTGCTTTCGAGGGTTGATTTGAAGCTGTCGGCGTTTAAGTATAAAATGCTCATATTCATTCTCCTTTTTGGGTTAGTATTTTCGTTTGTATAAAATTTATTCTAAATTTCTATTTCCAGAGACACGGGGCAATGGTCGGAGCCAAAGACCTGAGTATGGATTTGGGCTTCGCTTATTTTCTCCTTGAGAGAGTCGGAGGTGATAAAATAGTCAATGCGCCATCCTGCGTTTTTCTCTCTTGCCTTGAAGCGATAGCTCCACCAGGAATAAATGTTTTCTGTGTCGGGATAAAGGTGGCGGAAGCTGTCACAAAAGCCCGATGCTAAAAGAGCGGTCATTTTTTTACGCTCTTCGTCAGTGAAGCCTGCGTTGCGGCGGTTGGTTTTGGGGTTTTTCAGGTCGATTTCTTTATGGGCAACATTAAGGTCGCCGCAGAGAATGACGGGCTTTTTTTCGTCAAGCTTTTTCAGATATGCACGAAAGTCGTCCTCCCATTCCATACGGTAGTCAAGGCGAGCAAGCTCATTTTGTGAGTTGGGCGTGTAGCAGGTGACAAAAAAGAAGCTTTCAAATCCAAGGGTGATAACTCTGCCCTCGTGGTCGTGCTTGTCGATTCCTATTCCGTATGTTACTGAAAGGGGTTTTGACTTTGAAAAAACTACAGTTCCCGAATAGCCTTTTTTGTCGGCGCTGTTCCAGAACTGGTGATAGCCCTCTGTGGGAACTTCTGCCTGACCATGCTGCATTTTTGTTTCCTGCAGGGCAAAAATATCTGCATCAAAATTTTTGAAAATGTCAACAAAGCCCTTTTCGAGACAGGCTCTGAGACCGTTTACGTTCCACGATACAAATTTCATTTTTCAGTCCTCCGCAAACTTTGTTTCTGTAAGTTTAATATACCCCATTTTTACCGAAAAGTCAACGTGCTCAGAGTTACTTTTGAGCTTCCTCGCCTTGTTGCTTTTTGATTAGGGTGGCTATGCGGTTTATCTCTTCAAAGGCGGCTGTGAGGGAGCTCGGGTCTGGGGCAGGGCCCTCGGGAGAACCATAAACTTTGTTCTCCAAATCGGTGAGAATTTTGTCAATTTGGTTAAAGTTTTCAAAAATGTTGTTGTCTTTTTTCATAAATTATCAGCTCCTTCAAAAATTACTCCAATATATGAAGCTTTCTTATATTTTCAATTATAACACATAAGTGTTCAAACGTCAACATATGTGTTCATAAAGGCGTTCAAAATACCATATACTATTCTTGAGGTGAGAATATGTATATAGCAACGCTGGACTCGGTTAAAGTCGGGAAGACAGTTTTATTTTTTCGACAGCAAAAAGGTATTTCGCAAGAGGTTTTAAGCGGATTAGCTGATATAGGGAGAAGCCATTTGAGTGCCATAGAACGAGGAGAACGCAAACCTACATTGGAAACTCTTTATAGAATCTGCAATGCTCTTGATATTAAAATGAGCACGTTTGTTTTAAAGTTAGAAGAAATTCTGTGATTTTATGGAATTACCAAAGAGAAGGTCTACAAGATTAAAGGGATATGACGATTCTGCCCCCGGTGCGTATTTTGTTACGATATGTACGCATAACAGAAAATCTTTATTCTCAAATATCGTAGGGGCAATTCACGAATTGCCCGAAAATAAATTAACAGAATACGGAAAAATTGTAGAACAAATCATTGAAATATTGCCTGACAGGTTTGATGTGTCAATTCCTAAATATGTTATTATGCCAAATCACATACATCTTATTATAGAAATTTACAACAATGATGAAAACCGGGCGATACGTGAATCGCCCCTACAATACCATCGTTCTGTCATTGATAAAATGGTAGGATTTCTGAAAATGAATGCGTCAAAGAAAATTCATAATACATACTCTAATAAAACATGGCAACGGTCATATCACGATCATATTATCCGAAACCAAAAGGATTACAAAAAAATATGGGAATACATCGACACAAATGTGTTAAGATGGGATAAGGATTGTTTTTATACAAAAGAAACGGAGTAGCGATTTTGCTGCTCCGTTTTGTGCTTTTGGATTTATTTTTAAGCTTCCTCGTCCTGCTGCTTTTTGATTAGGGCGGCTATGCGGTTTATTTCTTCAAAGGCGGCTGTGAGGGAGCTCTCATCCAGGGCAGAGCCTTTGGGAGAACCATAAACCTTGTTCTCCAAATCGGTGAGAATTTTGTCAATTTGGTCAAAGTTTTCAAAAATGTTGTTATTTTTTTTCATAAATACTCTCCTTGCTTATAGATATAAGCATAGTATACACCATTTTGGTGATATTATCAAGAAAAACTTATACATATAAGCAAAATGGGGCGAGGAATTTGGAAAAAATAATATCAAATGGCAAGCTGTATAAAAATATAAAAAGATTAAGAAAGAGAGCGGGACTTACTCAGGAACAAACCGTTGCGAAGCTGCAGCTGTTGGGTTCACCAATCAGCCGCAGTACCTTTTCGTTGATTGAAATGGGTCGCGGAAACATATATGCCAGTGATTTGGTGGGGCTCAGACAGGTATTCAATGCCGATTTTGATGAGTTTTTTGAAGGAATATCTCCTGAACGTGAGAATTAACTATGGAACTACCAAAGAGAAAGTCTACAAGATTAAAAGGATATGACTATTCTGCCCCCGGTGCGTATTTTGTCACGATATGCACAAAAGACAGAAAGGAAGTGCTCTCTAAAATAGATGTAGGGACAGGCGTCCTCGACTGTCCGCAAAATGTATTAACAGATTACGGAGAAGCTGCAAACAAACATCTGATAAATATGAGCGATTTTTATGGCAATATTAAAATCGATAGGTTTGTTATTATGCCAAACCATATTCATTTATTGATTCAGATATTAGAAACGGACAAACCAAGCGGACCGTCGGGCACGCCGGTCCCTACGAATTCGTTGATTGCACAGTTTATCAGCACGTTTAAAAGATTCTGCAACAAGGAGTACGGCAAAAATATATGGCAACGGTCATATCACGACCATATTGTCCGAAATGAAAAGGATTACAAAAAAATATGGGAATACATTGACACAAATGTGTTAAGATGGGATAAGGATTGTTTTTATACAAAAGAAACGGAGTAGCGGTTTGCTGCTCCGTTTTTGTGCTTTTAAAGATTTGATTTACGCCGCAGGCTCGGCTGCAGGGTCGGCAGGGGTGACGTTGGGGTCGGGAACAGTAATCTCTTCCACAGTTTCGTCGGGAGAAGCTTCGCCGCCTTGGTTGGTTGTGTCCTCGCCTTCGTTGCCCTCTTCTCCTTCGGGCTTTTCTTCGCCCTCGGGGGTGTGCAGGGAGTCACAGGTTCCCTTTGGCCCGTTTCCTGATGAAAACCAGAAGCCTGTGACAGCGTCGCCGCAATGCTCACCCGGAAGCTTGCCTGTTTCGCTGCAGTAGTTGATGTAGCTCACACCTGAGGGTGACGAGGGTGTTGTTTTTGCCTTGCCTGAATTTATTTCGTTCATAACGCTTCGCCATACCGAGATGCAAGGGTTGCCTGATGCAGGAATCGTTCTGGGGGTGTCGTAGCCGTACCACACAGCGCTCACATAGTGAGGCGTGTAGCCCACAAACCAGCGGTCGTGGTTGTCGGAGGTTGTTCCTGTTTTGCCTGCGGTATACATTCCTGAGCTGAGCTGAGCGCCGCCGCCTGTTCCTGAGGTTACAACCTCCTGAAGCATACGGTTCATAATGTAGGCAGCTTCTTCGCTCATTGCAAGAGTTGATGAAGGCGCGTTTGAAAGAAGGGTGTTGCCGTTTGAATCGGTAACAGCTGTGAAGCAGTAGGGCTTGGTGTAAATTCCCCGATTGATGAAGGGTGTGTATGCAGCCGTCAGCTCAAGCACTGACACACCGTGGGTGAGACCGCCGAGGGCAAGCTGCGAAAGACCTATATCGGAATATACCTTGCCGTTTGCGCCTGTTTCGCTCTTTACCAGAGAGGTTATTCCCAAATTTTCGGTAAGGAAGTTGAAAGAGGCGTTTGTTCCCATTTTGTCAAGAACCTGAACGGGAATGGTGTTGAGCGAACGTCTAACCGCTGTGCGGATTGAAACGGGACCTTTATAATCATGGTCATAGTTTCGGGGAGTCCACTCGCCGTAGCTGATTGCACGGTCGTTATAAATATCGGCAGCGTTAATTATCTTGCGTTCAAGGGCAGGGGCATAAACCGCAATGGGCTTGATTGTTGAGCCCGGCTGACGGAGGGTTTGGGTTGCTCTGTTGAGAACCAGATTTCCAGTCTTTTTGCCCACACCGCCGATGAGTCCTTTTATTTCGCCTGTGTAGGGGTCCATAACAACCATTGACGCCTGTGCGTGGTTATCGCCAGTGGCATTGGGGAAGTTGTCGGTATTTTCAAAGACCTTCTGCATTGTTGCCTGAACATTGGGGTCAATGGTTGCAACAATCTTCAAACCGCCTGAATATACCATTTTGTTTGCTATGTTTTCGGAATAGCCCAAAGCCTGAAGTCCGTCAAGAACGTCATAAACAATCTGATCCACAAAGTAGGAGTGAATTGTGCCCGTGGCAAGGGTGCTTTCGTCAAATTCGGTAAAGGTCAGTTCAAAGGCAACGGCCTCGTCGTGTTCCTTTTGGTCGATGTAGCCCAGCTCCAGCATTTTTGAAAGAACCAGCTCCTGCTTCTCTTTGTTGTTTTCGGGGTTGAGAAGTGGGTCATAAAGGGTGGGATACTGGGTTATGCCTGCAATAGAGGCACATTCTGCCAGATTGAGTTCGCTTACGGGCTTGCCGAAGAATTTTTGTGATGCAGACTGAACGCCGTTGCAGCCCTGTGACAGATATATTGAGTTTAAGTACAGCTCAAGAATCTGGTCCTTTGAAATCTTTTTTTCAAGGTTCACCGCACGTGAAATTTCCTGAATCTTTCGGGCAGCGGTGCGGTCGGTGTTCTGGGTAATGTTTTTCACCAGCTGCTGGGTTATGGTGCTGCCGCCGAAGGTGGTGGGCTGACCTGTGAACTTGTTCTTGATAAACACAAAGAAAGCCTTGGCGGTTCTTTTGAAGTCAAAGCCACTGTGGGTATAAAAACGCTCGTCCTCAATTGAGACAATGGCGTCCTTCATATGCTGAGGAATGTCCTCAAAGTCTACCCAGACACGGTTCTGCTCTGCCGAGAGAGTGGTCAGGGGACGCTCGTTGCCGTCCTTGTCAATATAGACAATCTGGGTGGAGCTGTTGCTGATGATGGCATCAATATCAAGACTTGCCATATTGCCGAATAGCCCGAATATGGCGCCAAGCAGAATAAGGAGTGCCAGCAAAAGACCTGCTGCCACAGTAATGCCGAATACCTTGAGAAATATTTTTGAATAAGGATTTTTTTTCAAGAAAAAGCCTCCTTTGCGGTTTGTTATGCCGAAACCATTGCGCTATAAAGTTTTTGGCGCAAAAGGGGTATAAAAAACCATATATTGTAAACAATTTTCTATATAGCGAGTATCTCACAAGGGGTAAAAAGCCTTGCTCCTATGAGAAGAAAGGTTGATAAAATTATGCTTAAGACAACATTCAAAATTCTGATAATGTTTGTGCTGCTGGCTTTTGTGGGAGTTGCAACAGGGCTTGTTACCTACACCGTAACCCGAAGAATGCTTGAAGAACAAAGCATTTCGGCACGTCAGACCGAAGTCGTTCAAAACACAGACAACGAGACTGTTTCGGTGGGGTCTGATGCCGAGCCCGAAGAAAAAACACCAGCCGCAGGCTTTGAATATTATCTTGTCCGCCTCGAGGGCGAGGAGCTGAATATTTATGTGAGCCATAGCGGAAAGGAAGAATTTTTGTATAACCGTGAGATTTACAAAAACGACCTGTCCGACCAAGATAGACTTATGCTCGAAGAGGGGGTTCAGCTCAGAAGTCCGTCAGCCCTAACGGGGTTTATCGAAAACTTCACAAGCTGAGAGCTCAGTCGCGGAGAGGGACGCCTGATGCGTCACATTTTATGGTGCCTGTGAAAATCAGTATGCCCTCAACAAAGCCCCATATAAACGATGCTGTTGACAAAATGCCGCCGGATAGAATAGTCAGACAAAGCTGAATTACAGCCTTGGTGGTGTAGCCAAGATAAAAATTGTGCACACCGAGGCTGCCCAGAATAAGACCCAGCAAGCCGGCGGCAACCTTTGACTTGCTGCGGGTTTTGGCAGCTGACCCCGATGTGAGGTCGACCCTTGAGCCGCACTTGCCGCAGAAAAGGGCTTCGTCCTCAAGCTTGTGACCGCAGTATCTGCAATACATAAAATTTCTCCTTTTGGAACACCATTGTGTCAAAGAGCACAAAGTGCGAAGTTTAAACATCTTCTTCATCATTCACATTTTAGCACAAAGTGTTTTTGGTGTCAAGCGGTATGTGCCGTGTCAAAAAGAGGATGACAAAAGGAAAAATGTATTCTATAAGACGGAGGAAGAAATATGTTTGATGCAAGAACCGACCTTGCCCTTGAAGCAAGGGAAATGTGCTTTGAAGGAGGCAAGATTGATACCGAGATTCCGGGGGTTGAGGCAGAAACCGAGGACTTTGGGTTTGGACTTACTGTTACACGGGTCAGGGTTGTGGATGAAAAGGGCAAAGAGGCTCTGGGAAAGGAAAAGGGCACATATATCACCCTTGAGCTGTCAAAAGAAGTGCAGGGGACGCAGGAGGAATATGAGGAGACCTGCAGAGCTTGTGCGAAGGAGCTCAAAAGACTTGTCGCTGACAAAAACACAGGCACGGTATTGGTGGTGGGACTTGGCAATCGTCATATAACCGCCGACAGCGTAGGTCCAAAATCGGTGGAGTCGGTTTTGATTACACGGCATTTGCTTGAATATATGCCCGACGAAATTGACAAACGGCTCAGGTCGGTGTGCGCAGTTGCACCTGGGGTTCTGGGGCTTACGGGAGTTGAGACGGGGGAGATTGTGAAGGGGCTCTGCGAAAAGGTGAAGCCCTCGCTGGTTATTGCAATTGATGCACTTTGCTCAAGAAGAATTGAAAGAGTGAACAATACAATTCAGCTTACAGACACGGGGATTACTCCCGGAGCGGGAATAGGCAACCGCCGTATGGGGCTTGATGAAGAGACTTTGGGAGTGCCTGTTGTTGCTATGGGCGTTCCCACGGTTGTTGACGCTGCCACCATTGCAGGAGATGCAATTGATATGGTTCTTGAAAATCTGAAGGAAAATGCAAAGGAGAATCTTCCGCTCTTTAAAATGCTGTCGGTGGTTGCTGAAGAGGATAAGTATAACCTTTTGAAGCAGGTGCTGAGCCCGTCTGTGGGAGATTTTGTGGTTACGCCCAAGGAAATTGACACTCAGGTTGAGAGGGCGGTGGATATTATTGCAAACGGAATTAACATTGCTCTTCACGAGGGGATTACCCTTGAGGACGTGGACAGATACAGGTGATTTAGGGCTTTGTTGAAAAAGCCCTATCGTCTGTTTATAAAAACTTAATAAAATTTTTATTGTATATTCACGGTTAATGTGATATACTTAAAGGCGTGGAGTTTTCGTCCCAAAAGGAGTGATTTTTGTGAAAAGAAACAAGGATATTATACATAAAACCTCAATCGGCGGTCAGGCTGTTATTGAGGGCGTTATGATGCGCGGACCCGAGAAAATTGCAACAGCAGTCCGCAAGCCTGACGGAGAAATTGAAATGGAAGAAAAGCCCATTGGAAGGGTGAGAAGGAACAAGCTTTTGAAGCTTCCAATCATCCGTGGCTGCGTTAACTTTTTTGACTCTATGATTCTGGGAATTCAATCTATTATGTATTCTGCAAAGTTTTTTGAGCTTGACGAGGAAGGCAATCAGATTGAAGAGGAGCCCGGAAGATTTGAAAAATGGCTCAACGAAAAGCTGGGCAGCGAAAAGGCAACCAATGCGGTTATTTATATTGCGGTGTGCCTGTCTCTGATTTTCAGCGTGGGACTTTTTATTATGCTGCCTGCGGTTATTGTGGGTTTTTTGAAGGGAATTATTGAAAATCACATTCTGCTCACAGCGGCAGAGGGTGTTGTGCGAATTTGTATCTTCATTATATATATGGCGCTGGTTTCACAAATGAATGACATCAAGCGTGTGTTTATGTATCACGGGGCAGAACACAAAACAATCAACTGCTACGAAAGCGGCGAGGAGCTCACCGTTGAAAATGTTCGCAGACACACAAGACTTCATCCCAGATGCGGAACAAGCTTTCTTTTGATTGTTATGGTTATCAGTATTGTGGTGTTCTCGTTTATTTCGTGGAACAACCCTTTCACACGTCTTGTTTTGAGACTTGCTCTGATGCCTGTTGTTGCAGGAATTTCTTATGAGATAATCAAATTTGCCGGTCGTCACGACAATTGGTTCACCGCAGCCATAAGCGCTCCCGGAAAGTGGTTTCAGCATATTACCACAAATGAGCCTGATGACAGTCAGATTGAGGTTGCAATCACGGCGTTTCTTGCGGTTATGCCTGAGGATAAGGAAGCAGACAAATGGTAAGCATCAAAACCCTGAGAAAGGCTGCGGCGGCAGAGCTTGAAAAAAACGGGAATAACAGCCCTTTGGCAGACGTCGATTATCTGCTGATGCGTCTTTTGGGCATCAGCAAATCGGAGCTTATTCTCGGAGACAAAATTCTTGATGCGGCTCAAGAAGAAATATTTGGTGCAGCTCTTTTGCGGCTTATGCAGGGAGAGCCTGTTCAGTATGTGGCCGGCGGCTGCGAGTTTATGTCTCTGTGGTTTGAGGTGAGCCGCGATACCCTTATTCCCAGAGCCGACACAGAAATTCTGGTTGAAAAGGTGATAGAGCTGTGCAGCAAAAAGGAAGCACCGAAAATTTTTGAAATTGGTTCGGGCTCGGGCTGCATTGCCGTGAGCCTTGCGTATTATCTGCCCACAGCCCGTGTGCTTTCGGTGGATGTTTCGGAGAGAGCGGCGAATATTGCTGAAAAAAACGCAAAGGCTTTGGGGGTTGAAAATCGGTGTCGGTTTGAGCTTTGCGATATAATGAAGGGCTTTCCCGACTTTGCGGAGCTCCCTCAGGTGGTGGTTTCAAATCCGCCCTATATTCCCAAGAGGGATATTGAAAGTCTTGAGAAAAAGGTGAAGGAATTTGAGCCTCTTACAGCCCTTGAGGGCGGTGAGGACGGACTTGATTTTTACAGACGGATTGCAAAGGACGTTCCCATTGGCGAGGGCGGAATTCTTGCCTTTGAGGTGGGAATAGGGCAGGCGGTAGCGGTTGCCGAAATAATGGGAGAGCGGTTTTGTGACATCGAGATCCTTCGGGACCTTTCGGGTATTGAACGTGTGGTCACAGGAAGACTTAGATGAGTGTTTTGCAGAAAATGCTTCGGCATTTTCTGTTTTTCTTTTCGAAAAAGGATTTTGAGAAAATAGGGCTTGAAATTTTTATACTTATATGATAAAATGGCAAGGTAGGTTGGAGAAAGTTTGTCTTTCTTTGACGAAAAGGTGTAGTTTTTGTAGAAAGGATATTGCTTATGCGAAGGTTTTTTACCGAGCCTCAGAATATTTCGGAAGATATTGCCGAGATTTTTGAGGATAGCAGGCATATTGAAAAAGTGCTCAGAATGAGCTGCGGCGACAGGCTTTTGGTGTTTGACGGCTCGGGGTTTGAGTATGTGGCAGAGCTTGTTTCAATCGAAAAGAATCTTTGCCGAGCAAAAATCCTTGAAAAGACACCTTCACTCTCGGAGCCAAGCATCAGGGTGACGCTCTTTCAGGGGCTTCCCAAGTCGGGCAAGATGGAGACAATAATCCAGAAGTCGGTGGAGCTGGGCGTTTTTGAAATTGTTCCCGTAATGATGGAAAGATGCGTTACCAGAATTGCAGACAAGGCGGCAGGAGCTGAAAAGGCAAAAAGGTGGAACAAGGTTTCGGTTGAGGCCGTGAAGCAGTGCGGCAGAGGCAGAATTCCAAAGGTTCTGGAGCCTGTGACCTTTGAAGAGGCTGTGGAAATGATGCAGAAGCTGCAGATGCCCGTTATGCCTTATGAGGTTCTCGGTCATCAGGGACAGCAAGGGCTGAAGCAGCTCCTTGATTCGGATAGATGTGCCGAAAGCTTTGGCATTCTGGTGGGTCCAGAAGGGGGCTTTTCGGATGCTGAAGCAGATTATGCAATGAGCCGCGGAATCAGGGCTGTGGGTCTTGGACGAAGAATTCTTCGCACCGAAACTGTGTCGGGCGCTCTTATCCCTATGATAATGTTTGACAGAAATGAAATTTAGGTTTATACTTTAAACAGAATCCGCAAATGCGGCAGAAAGGTTATGTTCTTGATATGGCAGCAAAAATGAATCAGAATCTTAAAAGAGAAAAAAAGGCAGAAAAGAGAAGAAAGATTGACAAGATAACCAACTGGTTTATGATTAGTATGTCCTGGGGGATTCTTCTTATAATTGTTCTTCTTTATATGCAGAATGTTTTAGTTGCGAACCCCGGTGTTCTTATAATTCCCGGAATTATTTTTGCACTTGGAGCAATCGCGTTGGTTGTTTGCGGAAAGATGAATGTGATAAAGAACACAAGCAGAGCTTATAACAATGCAATTTTTACTGCAGCTTTGGCTGTGGGCAGCTTTTTGATTGCCTTTTATCCCAAAATCCGTCTTGTGGTGGGAACAGGTCTTGACTCAAGATGGTGGGTGACCTGGGCACCGATTACGGTTATTCTTGTTTATCTTGCGGTGGCATTTGTTCTGACTGCGGTTGGCGTTGCAAGAGTGGAAAAAAGAAAATAGAATATCAAAGAACCGATGTAAGTCGGTTCTTTTTTAAAAAATTTTTTTAAATCCTTTGCAACCTTTTGGCAGGCTGAAAGGTATTATGTATGTAACACGAAAAACAAAAACTCTTTTTAAAAGAAAGGAAAAAAGAAAATGAAGAATATTTTTAGAAAAGCAAGAAGAATTTTGGCAGGTGCTCTGGTTGCGGTTATGCTTATAACCGGCGCTGTTTTTGCAGCAGAAGGAGCAGCACTTTCAATCAACGGTACTGTTGTTGAAGGCGCATCGGTTATCACAAAAGACGGTCAGACATTTGTTCCTGTCCGTGCAATTTGTGAGGAGCTGGGAATGTCGGTTCTCTGGGACGGCGATGAAAAGATTGTTACAATCGAGAAAATGCCCCTTTACATCACATTCTCTATTTCAGAAGATGCTTACACCTTCTCAAAGACAGCTCCAATGAAGCTCGGTTCAGCACCCTTCATCAAGGGCAACAGAACATATGTTCCCGTGAACTTTGTTGATGAAATCATCAAGCAGGAATATGTAATTTCTGAAAATGGCGATGTGAGCATTACGGCGGTTATTGACAACAGCGTTGGTGCAATTATTGTTGATAAGACCGAAGAAAACGGAAACATCAGTATTCTCGTCAACGACAGCAACAGAGGCGAAGAGGTTGTTGTGAATATCACAAGTGAAACTGTTATTGTTGATGAAAACGGCGAAGCTCTCACAGTTGATGCTCTCGCTAAGGATGCGTCAATCAAGGTTGAATATGCTGACTTTATGACAATGAGCATTCCTCCCATCACAAATGCCGTAAAGGTTCAGGTTATGGGCGTAGTTGCAGGTGAAAATGTTAAGGAAGAGGCAGAGGAAGAAAAAGTGGCTGCAGTTTATACAATTATTGAAAAGAATGCCGAAGAAGGCACAATCACAATTTTTGATGCAGAAATGAATTCTGAAATCGTTCTCAATGTTTCTGAAGAAACAGTTATCACCGACAAGGACGGAAAAGCTGCCGGCGCAGAGATTCTTGCTGTTGGAACAGACATTACGGTTGAACGTGCAGAGTTTATGACAATGAGCATTCCTCCCATCACAAATGCTCTCAAGATTCAGCTTGCAGAGAAGGAAACAATCACAGTTCTTGCAAAGGACACTGAGGCAAAGACAATCAAAATCTTTGACAAGGAAATGAAGTCAGAGCTTATTCTTAACATCTCTAAGGAAACAATTCTTAAGGATGCAGAGGGCAACGCAGTGAAGTTTGAAGACGTGAAGGTTGGAACAGAGCTTGCAGAGGTTGAGCACGCAGAGACAATGACAAGAAGCATTCCTCCCATTACAAACGCAACAGCAATCACAGTTGCGAAATAACAGAGTTATTTACAGAATAATGCGGACAGGGTTACCTGTCCGCATTTTCTTTGTGGGATACATAAAAGTTTACTGCGAGCAAAGTGAGAATGGGAGCGAAAATCACCCCTGCGATACCGAAGAATTTCAAGCCGAGATATACGCTCACTAAGGTCAGAATGGGGTGTATTCCAATCTGGCGGCTTATGATTTTTGGTTCTGCAAGCTGACGTACAACAAATACAAGAGCTTGAATTATTAAAAGAGAAACAAAGGAATACATATCGCCGTAGATAAGCGAAACCAATGCCCAGGGTATGAGAATGACGGCGGTGCCCAAAACAGGCAGAGCATCAACAAGACCGCAGACAATTCCCCACAGAAGAGCATAGTCCTTGCCCACCACCCACAGCCCAAGGGCGACCAGAAAGGCAGTGAGCAGCATCAGCAGAAGCTGAGCCTTCAGGTATGACGAAAAGGCCTTCATTATAGAATTTTTTGCGGTTGTAACAAAGCTCATAATACCTTCGGGAAGAAGCTCTTTGAAAAAGTTAATAACAAGAAGATAGTCCTTTGTGAAGAAAAATGTACCTAAGATAAGCATTACGATAAAGATGAAGATGTTTGGAAGGGCGGCAGCAAAATTTCTTGCGGCATCAAGGGCGGCGGCGGTCACTTTGCCCGAAAGCTCCGCAGAATAGCTTTGGAGCTCAGCCGTCCAGGTGTCAATGAATGCCGAGACCTCGGGGGGAAGGGTTACAACAAAGCCTTCGTATTTTTCGGTAAGGACTCCAAGCTGCAGCCTGAAGGAGTCGATTGCGTCAGGCAGGCTCACAATCAGGTTTTTTGCCTGACCCAGTAGCTGAAGAACCGTCCAAAGGATGAGAGCCAAAATTGTCGCCACAATAAAGGTTACGAGCAACGCAGAGCTGACACCGCGGCTGATTCCAAGGCGCTTCTCCATAAAACGAATCATTCTTTGACATAAAGCAGCGATAAAAAAAGCTGCAAGAAAGGGGGCAAGGAGCTTTAGCAGAAAAGGAAGCAGGAATAACGCCAGCGCTATTCCTGCAAGAATAATAATGTATTTTGTTATTTGTTCCAAAGTCACCGCAAGCTCTCCTTTTGCGGCAATGTTTGGTTTGCAAGGCTTCTGCCGATTATTTTTCGGTGAGCTTGCTTATCAAGGTGTAGCCGTGTTCAACAACAACTCCTGTTTTGCGAGCCTCTGCTTCGGTATAGGTAATGTTTTTGGGCTCAGTTTCGCTGCCGCTCTTGTATATTATATACGGCACGGGGTCAGAAGTATGCGTTCTTATTGCAAGAGGTGTGGGGTGGTCGGGCATAATGAGCATTGCAAATTCTTCGCCGTCCTCCTGGAGTGCGTTGAGAATCGGTGCAACAATCTTTTGGTCAATGAGCTCGATTGCCTTAACCTTGTTTTCGATTTCGTGTCTGTGACCTGCTTCGTCGGGTGCTTCAAGGTGAACATACAAAAAGTCTGAACCGCTGCGGAGGGCTTTGATTGCAGCCTCTGCCTTACCGTCAAAGTTAGTATGCACATTTCCTGTTGCTCCTATAACATCAATGTTTTCAAGACCTGCACAAACGCCGATGCCCTTAATCAGGTCAACAGCAGAGACAACAGTTCCCTGAAGACCGAACTTTTCTTTGTATGTATCAAGTGCGGGCTTTGTTCCGTTGCCCCAAATCCAGATTGAGTTTGCAGGGTTAAGACCTCTCTTTATTCTGTCAAGGTTCACAGGGTGGTTCTTCAGAATTTCGTGGCTCTTTTTCATAAGGGTGAGTATTGTTTCGTCCTTGGGGAGATAATCCTTCACGCATTTGCCAGAAATGTCGTGGGGAGGGGTCAGGAAGAAGCTGTTCTCCTTGTTGTGCCAAACCATAAGATGACGATAGCTGATTCCGCTAAAGAACTCGTATTCTTCGGTGCGGAGAGCTTCGTTCACGGCAGCAATAAGCTGTGAGGCTTCTTCGGTGGTGATTTCGTCAGAGCTGTAGTCCACCATAGTTTTGTCCTCGTAGTTTTCTTCGTCAGAGAGTGTAACCACATTTGTTCTGAAGGTGGTGTCGGTGAGCTCAAGATGTACGCCCATTGACATTGCTTCAAGAGGTGAACGTCCTGTGTAGTATTTTTGGGGGTCGTAGCCGAAAACTGCAAGGTTTGCTACGTCGCTTCCGGGAGGAAGGTTTGCGGGAACGGTGGTAACCATACCCACCTCGCCCAAAGATGCCAGACGGTCAATATTGGGCTTTTTTGCGGCTTCAAGAGGAGTCTTTCCGCCAAGCTCAGCCACAGGGGTATCTGCTGCACCGTCACAGAGAATAACTATGTATTTCATAATTTATCACGTCCTTCGTGTAGAATGTCGAATCTTTTTATATTATATAAATATGTCGGGAATTTGTCAACAAGGTTCTATGACGGTTTTGTCTTTGCGCTTTTGATAAAAAAGGTTTCTTGCGAAATCTTAATAACCGACTTTTTCCCAGCATTCGAAGGGAGCTGCAAGCTCTTCGCTGATATAAACCTGGGTCTTCTTTGTCTGAAGCATAGAGCTGGGGAGGTAAGGTGTGATAGGACCATGTGTGCAAAGACGGCTTGTCATTCTCTGCCAAGAAGAGAATGTGCCGCAGGTTGCAAGTGCGTGAACCTCAATTCTTTCCTTTGCCCGCATTACATCGAGAGGACCGATGGTTGCGGCACAGGGAGGAACATTAGCGATGTCACCGGACTGACCGAAGGTACCGTTGAGAGAATTCTGCATAATGGTCATCGGGTGGAGTTTAACTATCTGTGCGGGCTGGTTGAGCCATTCTTCGATGTCACCGCTGCCGATGAATTCGGGAATAGGATCAACGAAAGCCATATGACCTGCCCAACCGGGAGAAGTGGATGCAATGTCAGCACCTGTTCCCTCTGTGATGTCGTCGATTATCTTGGAATAATCCTTGATGTTTGCGTTTGTTGGGAAGTGAACGTTTTCCATAGGCATACGGAGCTTTTCATCAATCTGATAGTAGAGATACTTAATCATAGAATGTGCAAAGCCTGCTTCGTATGTAATAGGAGCGATGTTGCCTGATTCATCTGCCCATTCATCTTCTGCCACAAGGTGAACCTTGCTACAGTCGATGCCGAAATAGTTGATGAGCTGTGCAAGAGGAATGTATGTATCGGGTTCGGGGTTGCCGAGAATCATTGTAAAGCTCTTGCCTGCTTCTGATGCAGCTTTAAGACGAGAGAAGAGTGTTGCGATGAGAACGGGATGGGGGTTCATCATAACCTTTACGTTAAATTCGGGATGCCACCAGTCTTCTCTCTTTTCAAGATCCTTGCCGCTGAGGCTGCGAACGTATTCGCAAACCTTCTTGTCCTTAAAAGGAACAAATTCATGAGGCTGGAAATCAAATTTTGTTGCCGGATCGGTAATAAAATTGC
Organism: Clostridia bacterium; assembly: GCA_045596485.1. Taxonomy (GTDB): domain Bacteria; phylum Bacillota; class Clostridia; order Monoglobales; family Monoglobaceae; genus SIG440. The sequence goes on along the minus strand of JAZOCL010000034.1, from coordinate 510 downwards.
TCATTGTTTTTTCTCCTTTATTTTTATTTTTTTATATCTGTTCGCCGCCGAGGATAACGTGTTTTACGTTAAACTGGTGGTCGACCAATACAAGGTCAGCACGATTGCCCTTTGCGATTTTTCCTCTGTCGCAAAGTGAAAGCAGTTTTGCGGGATTGGTGGATGCATACTTAAATACATCACAAACAGAACCGCCTGTGTGTACCATCATATTATGGCACGCAATATCAAGTGTCAGCTTACTTCCTGCGATATCGCCGCCCCAGTCAAAGTTTATGTCAAATGCTTCTTCAAGACCGGGAAGGGGAGGACCGTCTGCAACGAAGGAGTCGGCAATAAGAATAATCTTATCCTGCCCCTTAATCTTTTTTACAAGACGAATCATATAAGGATGAACGTGAACACCCATTGAATCGCAGATAAGCTCTGCATAAATATCGTTATTGTAATTTACTGTTTCGTCAACACATACGCCACGCACCTCGGGATAGTTCTCAAGTGTTCCCGTCG
>JAZOCL010000033.1:0-29200 GCA_045596485.1 Clostridia bacterium | reverse complement strand
GAAGACTTCAGTATGAGATTGCGGAGTTTGAATGTGAAAGCTATAAAAAAGGAGATTTTGAGTTGAAGAAGGGTGACAGGGTTTATTCCTGTCACATTCCTTCAACGGGAAAGCTCACAAAGGAGCTTTATATGGAGTCTTTTCACAGAGCCTATGAGTTTTTCAAGGAAGATTTGAAGGGTTCAATTATTCCGATAGTTTTTCATTCATATTTGCTGTGGCCCCCATATATGGAAAAGGTTTTTTCCGAAACCTCAAATACAGCACAGTTTGTGAATGAATTTGAAATTCTGTTCAGCGGAAAGTATCCAACCTTTATCGATTGTTGGAGAATCTTTGGACGTGAATTTGACGGAACAACCGAAAAGCTTCCCCAGGAAAATTCTCTGCAAAGAAGTTTTGTGAAATACATAAATGAGGGCGGCGACTTCGGTCACGGTTATGGAATCCTTCTTTATCATGGTGAAAAAAGAGAGGTATTGGTGTAGCTTATTGTGCTAAAAAATATAACTGCATAGCAATATCACTTGACTTGCTACAAGGCAAATATAACTGAAAAAAGACATCCAATGGATGTCTTTTTTTTGGCTGCCGGACTAGGATTCGAACCCAGACAAACAGAGTCAGAGTCTGCTGTGCTACCTTTACACAATCCGGCATTATATAAAAAAATTAATTTGGTGCGAGCAGTGGGACTTGAACCCACACGTCGGTTGACACACGCCCCTCAAACGTGCCTGTCTGCCTATTCCAGCATGCTCGCATCTTCAAATCAACTCGTTTATTATAATACCAAATGGGCGTTTTGTCAAGAGTTTTTTAGAAAAAAATTTAATTTTTTTGGAATAACTTTGAAATCTTTGAATAGGTTAAAAAAGGAGGCGATTTTATATGTGGAAGACTGTGAAAACTTATGTTATATCTATTCTGATTGCGTTGGCAGTCGGAGGGATTGCGGCGCTTGTTACGGGAAGCAATATGATGCTTTATGACGAAATAACAAAGCCGCCCCTTGCACCGCCGCCCATAATCTTTCCCATTGTGTGGACAATTCTTTATATCATTATGGGTTTGAGCAGCGCAAGGGTGTTCCTGAAAAAAGCAGATATGCCCCAAGAGGTATCAAAGGCGTTGAAGATATATGAACTTCAGCTGATATTTAACTTCTTCTGGAGCCTTATATTTTTCAACCTGAGAGCATTTTTCTTTGCTTTTTTGTGGTTGGTGGCTTTGTGGGTGCTTATACTTTGGTTGATTGTTAAATTTTACAAAATCGACAAAGCAGCAGGGCTTATGAACATCCCGTATCTCCTTTGGGTAACCTTTGCGGGTTATCTGAACCTGGCAATATATATTCTCAATTAGAGGGGCAAAAGCCCCTCTTTTTTATTGCATAGGAAATTTCGTAGCGATTGACGGAGCAACAAGAAAGTGTACCTCACTCCCCCAAGATTGGGGGCAGGGGCTTGAAGTGTTTATTGAGACACTTTTTTATTCGAGGCTGTCCAGATAGTCTTCAAAATTACTCTTGATTACCGTAACTCTCGGACCGTAAATAACCTGAACACCCGAGCCGCTTTTGATTATTCCTGAAGCTCCGCTTTGTCGAAGGAGAGCGTCCTTAACCTTTGAGCTGTCCTTCACCGTTACACGGAGTCTGGTTGCGCAGCAATCAACATTCACAAGGTTATCCTTGCCGCCGAGACCTTCAAGAATGAGGGGTGACTTGTCTTCTTTTGCAGCGTTTACATCCTTTCGGGTGTAGAGCTTGGTGTCGGATTCGTCATCTTCTCTGCCGGGTGTAACAAAGTTGTATTTTTGGATAAGATAGCGGAAGATGAAGTAGTAAACCGCAAAGTAGATAATGCCCACCCATATAACGTTGAGCCAGTTTGTTTTGGCGTTGCCCTGAAGAATTCCGAACAAAAACAGGTCAATAACACCACCCGAGAAAGTCATACCCACGCCAACGTTCAGTATATGCATAATCATATATGCAAGACCTGCGAAGATACTGTGAATTACATAAAGTATGGGGGCTACGAAAAGAAATGTGAACTCCAGAGGCTCGGTTATACCTGTGAGGATTGATGTGAGTGCCGCAGAGAGCAGCAGCCCCCCCGCAACCTTCTTTTTTGAGGGCTTTGCCACGCTGTACATAGCAAGAGCCGCACCGGGTAGACCGAAAATCATCAGAGGGAATTTTCCACTCATAAAACGTGTGGCTGCAACCGAAAACTGTGTGGTGGACGGCGATGCAAGCTGAGCAAAGAAAATGTTCTGAGCACCTGCAATGGTCTGACCGTCGATAACCATACTTCCGCCGAGACCTGTCTGCCAGAAGGGCATATAAAATACGTGGTGAAGACCAAAGGGAATCAGCGCACGCTCGATTGTACCATAGATGAAGGTTCCAAAATAGCCCGAGCGGAGCACCAAATCGCCAAGGGAGTATATTCCGCGCTGGATATAGGGCCAGATGAAATACATAATAATACCTACAATAATATAAACAAAGGTTGAAATTATGGGCACAAAACGCACACCGCCAAAGAAGGAAATAACTGTGGGGAGTTGGATTTTGTAGAATTTGTTGTGAAGGGCAGCAACACCCAGACCGACAATAATACCGCCGAACACACCCATCTCAAGAGACCGAATTCCCACCACGTTTGAAACAGTTCCCTCAAGCATAACGCCTTCAGCAAGTTGACCGTTGATTGAGAGAAGAGTTGAGATTGTCTGGTGCATAATGAAAAAGGCAATTGCCGCCGAAAGAACGGCAGTTCCATGCTCCTTTTCTGCCATACCAAGGGCAACGCCCATAGCAAAGATTATGGGAAGATTTGCAAAAACAATATTACCCGTTTGGGCAAGAATTTGCATTACCGAGTTTAGAAACGTTCCGGGGCCCAGGATTGCTCCAAGGTTATATGCTTCGATGGTTGTGGCGTTGGTAAGCGACGAGCCTATTCCCAAAAGAAGTCCCGCAATGGGGAGCAGAGCAATGGGTAGCATAAAGGAGCGCCCCACCCTTTGCAGAATACTGAACAGGCCGTTTTCACGTTGGTTTTTCATAAAGGTTCATCCTTTCCGGTTTTTATAAATTTAAGTTTTGTATATCATGGCAGGACTGCCTGCTCTGACTGATTGTGCCTCGAGAACCTTGAACTCCCGAAGCTTGTCGGTGTTTGTGACAACAACCACCGTTACGGTGCTGTAGCCCTTTTTTTTGAGCAGCTCAAGGTCGGCGTGGGCGATGGCATCCCCGGCAGAAAGGCGGTCGCCCTTTTTCACCAAAGGGGTGAAGCCCTGACCCTTCAGCTCCACGGTGTCGATGCCTATGTGAACAAGAATTTCGAGTCCATCGTGAGTTGTTATGCAGTAGGCGTGAAGGGTGTCGGTAACGTCGGTAACTGTGCCGTCGGTGGGGCTGAAAAAGTGTCCTTCTGTTGGGACAACTCCAAAGCCTTCACCAAGAATTTTTTGTGAGAAAACTTGATCGGGAACCTTGTTGAGCCCGATAACCCGTCCGTTTGCAACGGAGAGCAGGTTTTTCTCCTTTTTGAAGAAACTGAACATAGAAAAGCTCCTTTCGGTGTAATGTAAGATGTTTAGTCTATACTGCGAATTTTTTCGCGTAGACTGAGGACGCAGGGCGGAGAGACCGAAAGCTCGTCGATTTCCATACGGATAAATTCTTCAGTGAGGTTGGTGTCTGCGCCAAGCTCGCCGCATATTCCAACCCATTTGCCGTGCTTATGAGCATTTTCGGCAACAGATTTGATGAGCCGCAAAATCGCCTCGTGGTGAGGATTGAAAAATGATTCAAGATGACGGTTCTGGCGGTCTATAGCAAGAGTATACTGGCTAAGGTCGTTGGTGCCTATGCTAAAAAAGTCCACCTCGGGCGCAAGAAGGTCGCTGATTATGGCTGCAGCCGGAGTTTCAATCATTATTCCAACTTCAAGATTAGGGTTAAAGGGAATCCTCTCTTGTGCAAGCTCTTTTTTTGCTTCGTCAAGAATCTCCTTGGCAGATTTTACCTCTTCAACCGAGGTAATCATTGGGAACATTATTGAAAGATTTCCGAAGGCTGATGCACGGAGTAGCGCTCTGAGCTGGGTTTTGAAAAGCTGAGTATCGGTGAGACATATGCGGATTGCCCTGAAGCCCAGAGCAGGGTTTTCTTCGTGGGGCAGATTGAAATAGTCGATTTTTTTGTCTGCGCCGATGTCAAGGGTTCGAACGATTACGGGCTTTCCCAGCATTCGTTCAGCAACCTCTTTATATTTCACAAATTGCCCCTCCTCGGTGGGGGCAGAGCTTGCTTCAAGATAGAGAAATTCGCTGCGAAAGAGCCCGATTCCACCTGCATCGTTTTGTATCACCGAGGCTATGTCCGATGGACTGCCGATGTTTGCGTATATATTTATTTTTTTGCCAGACTTGGTTTCGTTTGGCTTGCCCCGAAGCTCTGAAAGAAGTCTTGTGCGTGTTTCTTCAAGCTCCTTGCGCTTTTTGTAGTCGGCTATTTTGTCATTGTCGGGGTTTATATAAAGAGTGCCGCTTGAACCGTCGAGAATTGCTGTTTCGCCGTGATGGAAATTGTCAATGGGTCCTGTTCCGATTACTGCAGGAATGTTCATTGTACGGGCAAGAATGGCGGTGTGAGATGAGGGTGAGCCGTCAAAGGTTATAAAGCCGAGTATTTTTTCTTTGTCCATTTGAACGGTTTCGCTGGGTGTAAGGTCATCGGCAACAATTATTGAAGGCTCTGTTAATGCATCCTCGCCCTTGCTGTCGTCGCAGAGGATTGAAAGCAGTCTTTTTGATATGTCGTTTACGTCTGCAGCACGAGCCTGCATATATTCGTCTTCCATTTCTGAAAAGGTTTTGGCGAACAGGTCAGAAGTATAAAGAACGGCGTATTCGGCATTTATATTCTGGTTACGTATCATTGTGGTGATTGCGCCGTGATAGTCTTCATCGTCCAGCATCATAAGGTGAATCTGGAAAATCTGGGCATTTGCTTCGCCTACCTCAAGAAGTGCCTTTTGATAAAGAAGGTGAAGCTCATCCTTTGCAGTTTGCCGTGCGTTTTCAAAGCGGATAACTTCACCTCTGGTGTCCTCAATTTTCAGCCGTTTCACAGCTCGCGGCTCGCGGTTATAAAAATAAAGTCTGCCCATGGCAAGAGCGTTGTAGACACTTTTTCCGTTAAATTCAAGCATGGGTTTTTCCTCCCAAAATCAAGTATTCTTGGATTAGTATAAACAAAAAAGACATAAATCATACTGAAAAGTATGTTTATGCCTTTTAAAGTTTTATCCTGAGTTTAAATTGAAGATTTTTTCATTTGAAGAATGAAGCCTGCACCAAGAATCATTATAATTCCCACAAGCTGAAAAGCCGTGAAGGGCTGATGCAGAATAAGCGTTCCCATAATGGCAGAAGTCATTGGCTCGATGCAGGACATAATTGACGCCCTTGTTGCCTTGCAATGCTTGAGCCCCACCGTGTAAAGGGTGTAGGGGGCAATGGTTACGAGCACCACCAGCAGAAGGATTGGTATGTATGCGCCGATTTCGGTGATTTGGTATGCGGTTCGGGGAATGTCAATTATGAACAGCGCACCGAGTCCTGCAAAGAGCACGGTGTAAAGGGTAACGGTGACAGAATCATATTTTTTAAGAACAAACTTTCCAAAGATGCTGTAAAGCCCGTAAAACAGCCCCGAAAGAACACCTGTCACAATTCCGAGAGCATTGAAATTCAGCTCACCGCTGCCGATTATTCCCGTTGCAAAAGCACAGCCAAAAACCGCAAGACACAGGCTGATTATTTTTGGCAGATTAATTTTTTCTTTGAAGAATATGACCGAAAAAATCAGTATCCATATGGGTGAGGTATACATAAGAATATTTGCAACAGCTGCGGTTGTTAGAGGGATTGAAACAAAATATAGGGTGGAGCTGAGAAGAATACACAATATTCCCGTACACAAAAACCACCATATGTCACGTATGTTTATTCGGAGCCTTTTTGGTGAGATAATCAGCACAGCAGCAAACATAATTAGTCCCGAAAAAATCCAGCGCAGCGCCGAGACCTGAATGGGAGTGAAGCCAAGCGTGCTCATATGTGATACAAAAAGTCCTGCTATTCCCCACAAAATTCCTGCGGCAAGAACAAATATATCTGCAAATTTTTTCATAAGGTTTCATCACTTTCTGAATATTATATGTAAAAACAAAAGAGAGTATATCATAAAGCAGAGTTTTTTTCAAGAGATAATACAAAGCTGCGGTAAAATTAAGATACAAATGCTTTTTGACCTTTACTGCTGTTGACAAATTTCGCAGAAAGGGTTATGCTGAAAGAAAGAAACAAAAGAGGAGGCGTTTGTTTGCACAAGGTTTTTGAGCTTAGCAACGGAATCCGTGTTGTGACGGAATATATAGATTATGTGAAGTCGGTGTCGGCAGGGGTCTGGATTCACACAGGCTCCGCAATGGAGAACGAAAAAAATAACGGCGTTTCGCACTTTATTGAGCATATGCTCTTTAAGGGCACGACCTCGCGCTCTGCAAAGGATATTGCGGAATTTATGGATGCGGTGGGCGGTCAGCTTAATGCAGTCACCGCAAGAGAATATACCTGCTATTATACCAAAACTCTTTCGGAGCATCTGGGAATGGCGATTGAGCTGCTTTCGGATATGCTGAAAAGCTCAACCTTCAGTCAGGAGAATATTGACATTGAGCGAAGGGTTGTTCTTGAAGAAATCAGTATGGGCGAGGACGACCCCGAGGATTTGATTCACGATATTTTAAGCGCTGCAATGTGGAAGGGTGAGGCTTTGGGCTTTCCCATTGCGGGAACCGCAAAATCCCTTGGGGGAATTGACCGAAAGGCTATGCTGAATTATTTCAGGGATAATTATTCTGCAGAAAATATTGTGATTTCGGTGGTGGGAAATTTTGATGAAGCTCAAGCCATTGCAGAATTGGAGGAAAAATTCGGAGATATTGAAAAGCGCGGAATAATCCGTGAGCCTCAAAAGAAGCTTGAGCTGAAGAAGAGAATTGAGATTGTGAAAAAGGACGTTGAGCAATGCCAGCTTTGTCTGGGCTTTGACGGATATTCAAGGGGCGACAGCCTCAATTATGACCTTTCGGTGGTGAATGCGCTGTTTGGCGGAAATATGAGCTCAAGGCTCTTTCAGAAGGTTCGTGAAGAAAGCGGTCTTGCATATTCGGTTTATTCTTACAGCTCGTCCTATCAAAGCAACGGTTCAATGACGGTTTATGCGGGACTGAACACCGAAGGTCTTGCCAGAGCTCTTGAGATAATCAACAGCGAAATAAAAACTCTGAAAAGGGAAAAACTGACAAAGGCAGAGGTTGAAACCGCAAAAACACAGCTCAAGGCATCAGTGGTTATGGGCAGCGAGGGAACCTCGGCAAGGATGAATGCTTACGGAAAGTCGCTGATGTTTGAGGAAAGAGCAAAAACCATTGATGACATTATTGAGCTCATTGACGGCATAAGTCAGGAACGTGTGGCGGAGGTTATTGACTACGTTTTTGACCAAAGCAAAATGACTGTTGCGGTTTTGGGCAGAATCAAGGAGAACGGGAAAGAGCTGCTTGATATTATGGATTTTTAAAGAAAAGGGGATGTTTGGGGATAGGTAAAGTCCTACACCCTTTGATTTCCCCGACTTTTTGCGGTCCGAACTATTTTAACATCCCCTTTTTGCATATTTTGAGCCTTGTCCGAATATTATGTAAAAAACATAGGACAAGGGAGATGGTATGGTGGAAGGCACAAAGGGCTTAAATGCTCAGGAGGTCGAAAAATCCCGAAAGCTATACGGCACAAACAAACTCAGCCAAAAGGAGAGAACAACTCTCTGGAAGAAATACTGGGAGAAATTTGACGACCCGATTATCACAATTCTGCTCATTGCTCTGGGAATCAATATTGTTTTCACCTTTTTTGGAAAGGTGGATTGGTTCGAATGCCTGGGGATTTTTGTTTCGGTGATGATTGCAACCTGGGTCAGCGCACTTTCGGAATTCAAAAACGAGGAGGCGTTCAGGTCAATCCAAAGTGAAGCCTCAAGGGTATTGTGCAAGGTCTACCGTGAGGGAAGACTTGCAGAAATTGTCATTGATGACATTGTGAAGGATGATTTGGTGCTGCTTCAGGCGGGGGATATTATTCCTGCAGACGGCTATGTATATTCGGGTAGCATCCGTGTTGACCAGTCGGCATTGAATGGCGAAAACAAAGAGGTTTTAAAGATTGTCACAGAGGGCGAGCCCTCCTTCAGGACAAGGCTGATTGATTTTTGGGACAAAAGCAGTCTTTTTCGGGGAGGGGTGGTATGCTCCGGACAATGCGTTCTTCGGGTTACTACCGTGGGCGACAAAACCGTTTACGGACAGTTCAACCGTGAAACGGGGGATGAGGAGCGTCAAAGCCCTCTTCAGGTGAAGCTTTCGGATCTTGCAAGGGGAATAAGCCGATTCGGTTATATGGGAGCGGCTCTGGTTGTTGCGGTTTATCTGATTCAGAGATTTTTTGCCGATAACGGTTGGAGTATGATGGGGGTTATGGAATATCTGCTTGATACCTCACAGGTGCTTTCAGACGTGGTGAATGCGGTGATTATGGGAATCACGGTGATTGTGGTTTCCGTTCCCGAAGGACTCCCGCTGATGATTGCTATTGTTTGCTCGCTGAATATGAAAAAGATGATGAAGAACAATGTTCTGGTGCGCAAGCTTATCGGAATTGAGACCGCAGGGAGCATAAATATTCTTTTTTCGGACAAGACGGGAACAATTACTAAAGGAAAGCTCACAGCGGTGGAATTTATTGACGGAGATGGCAGTACATACGAAGAATATAAAAAACTGCCGCAGGCACACAAAAAAATGACGGTGGTGTCGGTTATGGGAAATACCGCAGCTCAGCTGTCAGGCGAAAAAGTCATCGGCGGAAATGCTACCGAAAAGGCGCTTCTGGAATTTGTATGCAAAGACGGAGTGCCGAAGCCCCATATTATCAAGTTGAAAGAGGATTTGTTTTCAAGCGAGAAAAAGTTTTCACAGGCAGAGGTGAAGGGTGATTTTTCGGGAGTGCTTGTGAAGGGTGCGCCCGAGCTGATTTTGCAAAGGTGCAAAAGCTTTTATGACGGAGCCGGAAACGAAAAGTCTCTTGAAAAACGCAGACAGCTTAGTGATATGATTGACAAAATGGCGGAAAGATGTATCAGGGTTATTGCTCTTGCGACAGCGAAGGATTACCGTGAAGGAACTCTCCCTGATGCTATGACCCTTGTGGGGCTTGTGGGAATCCGTGACGATTTGAGACCCGATGTCAAGTTGGCTGTCAGCGAGGTTAAGCGTGCAGGAATTCAGACAGTGATGATAACAGGCGACAAAAAGGAGACGGCGGTTGCCATTGCCAAGGAAGCCGGAATTATGGACAGCCACAGAAATATGGTGCTGACCTCTGAGGACCTTCAAAAAATGAGCGATGATGAGGTGAGCAGAGCTCTGCCGGATGTTCGTGTGATTGCTCGGGCACTACCCACCGATAAAAGCCGACTTGTGCGGATTGCTCAGGAGAAGGGTCTTGTTGTGGGGATGACAGGTGACGGTGTTAATGACCTTGCGGCGCTGAGACGTGCCGATGTGGGCTTTGCAATGGGCAGTGGAACAGATGTTGCAAAGGCGGCAGGGGATATTGTTATTCTGGACGATAATTTTTCGTCGGTGAGAGCTGCGGTTCTTTATGGACGAACCATATACAAGAGTATAAAAAAGTTTGTGGTCTGTCAGATGACAATAAACATTGCAGCGGTGCTTGTTTCGGTTATTGGTCCTCTTATCGGAGTTGAAAAACCTTTGGGGATAACCCAGATGCTGTGGGTAAATCTTGTTATGGATACTTTGGCTGCCATTGCCTTTGGCGGCGAGCCTGCCCTCAGGCAGTATATGCTTGAAAGACCCAAACGCCGTGATGAGAAAATTCTTGACAAAAAAGCCTGGGGCGGAGTTGTTGCAAACGGAATGTTTGTATGCCTGATGAGTTTGCTGTTTTTTCTGTCGGAGGATATGCACTATGCATTCAGGCAGCACGAGGGAGATATTTATTTTTATACGGGATACTTCAACTTCTTTGTGTTTGCGGGCGTGCTGAACGCCTTCAATGCACGGTGCGAGGGGATTGACCTTCTGGATCATATTTCGCTGAACAAGCCATTTTTGTTCATAATAGGAACAATTTGTGCGGTTCAGATTGTAATGACCTACTTCGGCGGTCAGGTGTTGAGAACAGCGCCGCTTAACCCCAAGGAATGGATGGTTGCAATAGTTCCCGCGCTTTTGGTTATCCCTGTTGATTTGATTAGAAAGCTTATTGTGAAATCAAGATAAAAAATGTCGCACAGCAGATTTGCTGTGCGATGTTGTGCTTAAATTCCGCTTAAATCAAAGGGTGGAGTATATTCCTTTTTTGCGCTGGATTTTTCCTGAGTATATGCATTTTGAAAGCCAAGCTCAAGAGCTTTGTTAACCACCGAATTATATTCAAAGGTGGTAATGGGTCGGTTGATTTCGGGGAAGCATTCGAGATTACTGTTTGGAGTGTACTGGCTCATTAGGCTCAGGATGAATTTGTCTGTGCCGAAGGTGTCCGCAAGGTGCTGCAAAATATCAATGGAATCCTGTCGGCAGCCGGGCAAAACCAGATGCCTTACAATCACGCCTGACTGCATAATGCCATTTTCATCAAGCTTTGGAGGACCGCAGATTTTGAGCATTTCCTCAAGGGAGGAGATTGCAAAATCAAAATAATCGGGTGCCTTGCTGTAGAGGCTTGAAATGTCAGGGTCTTTGTATTTTATATCAGTGAGAAATATGTTGATATAGCCAGCCAGAGCTTTTATGGTTTCGGGCTTTTCGTAGCCGCCCATATTGGCAGCAAATGGGATTTTTATGCTGCCTTGAACCTTGGCGATGGCAGATATTATCTGCGGAAGGTATGGGGTTGGGGTCACCAGATTTATGTTGTGAGCGCCCATATCCTGAAGCTCAAGAAAGATTTCTGCAAGACGGTGAGCGGTTATCTCTTTGCCAAAGCCTTTGAGACTAATGTCAATATTCTGACAGTAGCAGCAGGCAAGATTGCAGCCGCTAAAAAAAATGGTTCCCGAGCCTTGTGTGCCGCTTATGCAGGGCTCTTCCCAAAAGTGAAGGGCGGCTCTGGCTGCCTTTATTTTGTCTGTTGCACCGCAAAAGCCCGTAGCTTTGGTGCGGTCAATGCCGCATTCACGGGGACAAAGGCGGCAGCTTTTCAGGTTGTTCATTTTTTTCCTCTTTCGTTATGATACTGTAATTATAAGTATAATTATTAAACCCCCTGGTGTCAACCTTCAATTATTTTCCAATATCTATTGACAAAGCTCAAAAAATGTGATATTTTGTTTTATATTAAAATAGTTTGAAATTCAAAGTATTTGCGGAGGCGAAAAAATGAATATAGAACAGAAAAACGAGATTAACTATTTTTTTGTGCACGTTTTTAACCAGATTCTGTCGTGGGAGGAGCACAGCTTCAAGGAAATGGGGGTTTCGGACATAACGCTCCGTGAGCTTCACGTGATTGAGGCGGTGTGTGCCCTTCAGAAATCAGGCGAAAACAAGATGTCATCAATCGCAAGATATTTGTCAATAACTCCGGGCTCCCTTACCACGTCGGTGAACACTCTGGTAAAAAAGGGCTATCTTCAGCGGGAGGCACAGCCAAACGACAGACGGATTGTGCTGATTGTTCCTACAAAAAAGGCGGTGGAGATTGGAGGACTTCATTCAAAGATTCATTCCTCTATGATTGATGAAATAGGAAAAGTTACAGACGAAAAAGAGCTTGCCGTGCTTGTTGACACTCTGGGCAAGCTGAGCAATTTTTTTGCAAAAGAAACAAATATGAGGTGTAGAAAATGAAAAAAGAATTTAAACAGTATGAGGTTGAGGAATTCAAGAGCTTTCGTGAAGCGGTGAAACGCCACGTTGAACGTGACGGCAACCGTCCTGCATTTAAGTTCCGTGAGAAAAAGGAAATCAAAACAGTAACTTACAGAGAGTTCTATAACGACCATCTTTATCTGGGCAACGCACTTTTCAAGATGGGTTATTCGAGCCGTCACGTTGCCTGCATCGGCGACAACTGCTATCGCTGGCTTGTGGTTCACTTTACAATGATGAACTCAAACGGTGTGTATGTTCCCCTTGACCGTCAGCTGCCCAAGCAGGATATTGTGACGGTTCTTAACCACAGCGATTCTGAAATGCTGTTTTTCACAAAGAAATTTGCAAAAATCATTGCTGAGATTCGTGAGGAGCTTCCCAACATCAAGGTTTTTGTGTGCCTTGACGGTGAGGCGGTTGAAGGAGAGTATCTTTCGTTCGATGATTTGATTGCAGAGGGCAAGGCTCTTGTTGAAGCGGGAGTGACCGACTATGAAGAGGCTGTGGGCGACACAGATGCATTGAGACTTCTTGTATATACCTCTGGTACAACAGGAATGGCAAAGGGTGTTATGCTTTCGGAGCGTAATGTGATTTCCTGCTGCAACACAGGTCTCAGGCTCACACGTCTTTTTGACAGAGCCATTTCGCTTCTTCCCTATCACCATACCTATGAGGGAATCGGTCTTGCGGCAGAGCTTTCATGCGGTGTTACAATCTTTATCAACGACAGTATGAAGAATCTGTTGAAGAATTTTGAGGAATTCAAGCCCGAAACCGCATTTTTGGTTCCTGCATATCTTGAAGCCTTTTATAAGAGAATTATGAAGGCAATCGGCAAGAAAAAGCCTATTATTAATGTGCTTATTGCAATCAGTAATCTGTTGCGCAAATGCGGAATTGACGCAAGACGCAAGTTCTTTGGAATGATTCTGAAGCCCTTCGGCGGCGAGCTGAAAAAGGTTATAAGTGGCGGTGCACCAATACGTCCCGAAATTGCAGATTTCTTTGACGACATCGGAATTACCGTTGTTAACGGTTACGGAATAACAGAGTGTTCGCCCCTTGTTTGTATCACCCGAGAGGGCTATGACGACTGCTACACGGCAGGTGTTCCCATCGGCAGTGTGCAGATTAAGCTTGAAAATGAGGACGAAAACGGTGTGGGTGAGGTTTGCGTAAAGGGAACCTCGGTTATGCTGGGCTACTACAAGAATGAAGAAGCAACAAAGGATGTAATGAAGGACGGCTGGTTCAACACAGGAGATTTGGGAAAAATCGACAAGTATGGAAGACTTGCAATCACAGGCCGCGCAAAGAACCTGATTGTTCTCAAAAACGGAAAGAATATCTTCCCCGAGGAAATCGAAAACTATATTCTCTCAATTCCTTACGTTGCAGAAGCTGCAGTAACAAGCTGGAAGGATGAGAACGGTGAAGAAAGCGGACTCTGTGCTCACGTTTATATGGACCCGCAGAGCGAAATGAGCGGAGCAGAAAACCTTGAAGAAATACTTAGAAAGGATATAACAGAGGTCTGCAAGGTTCTTCCTGTTTATAAGCAGGTAAACAGAATCAAAATCCGTCAGGAGGAATTTATAAAGACAACAACAAACAAAATTAAACGTATGGAAATTGAGAAGTAACAGCCTATAAAAATTAAAGCCCTCAAACAAATAGTGAACTGCCCCAGTTTGTCCATACAGCAGAAACTGGGGCAGTTCAAGTCATCAAGGCTTTTCAACACTGAAATTTTTCTATCATATCATTGTCTACATTTGTTATACAAATAGCGGTATTTTTAGATTGATTAATGCTTAAAATTTTAATAGTTGTGTCTTTATCAATCGAAGCACCAACGTTTGTTAAAACAGAGATGAACTCTGCTGGTAATTCATTATAACCTCTAACAAGAATGGTGGATTCAGAAACGACATCAGCGCTGGTTACTAATTGTGTTGAATTGGCGTGTGTCACTAGAATCTGCGAAGCAGATTTATTTAGGCGAAAGACGGATTTAGTTGAAAAAACCGCCAATCTTGTATCAAGATTGACGGTTTTTTTCTGGTGGAGATGAGGAGAGTCGAACTCCTGACCCCCTGCTTGCAAGGCAGGTGCTCTCCCAACTGAGCTACACCCCCATATTAAGTTGTGTTGCAAACGCAACAAACATATATTAACACAAAATCATTGATTTGTAAAGGGGTAATTTGAATTTTTTTGAAAAAATTGTTGCAGAATGGCGTTTAAAGAAATCGGATAAATTAAAACAGCCGGACAATCTCCGGCTGTTTTTGGTGTAGAATTTTTAATTTTAAACTTATTTGAAACATCCTTAAAAGACATTTCCTAAAATGGTATTTGTTCGGTATGACAAAATAAAACTATTTTGCCTCGAGACCGAAACGTTTTCTGAACTTGTCAACACGTCCGCCTGTGTCAACCAACTTCTGCTTACCGGTATAGAAAGGATGGCAAGCTGAGCAAATTTCGATAGAAACATTCTCTTTTGTTGAACCTGTTTCAATTACATTACCACAAGCACACTTGATAGTTGTTTCCTTATAATCGGGATGTATTCCTGCTTTCATCTATATTTCACCTCTTTCTTTAGAGTTAGTAGCTAAATCAGCATTGTTCATTATACCATAACAATTTGATAATTGCAAGTATATTTTTTAAAAAATTACAATTTTTTTATACGTTTTTCGATTTTGCTCTTGAAATAAGGGAAATCAAGGGTGGTTTCAAGAAAAATCTCATCAGCCAGAAGACCTTGATATATGAGCATTCCAAGCCCATTGAGGGTGTCAAGCCCCAGAGCATCTGCACGGAGCAAAAGAGTTGTCATTTCGGGCTTGTAAATCAGGTCATGAACCAATGCGTCAGGGCGCAATACCTCCAAAAACGAAAAGTCCTCAAAGTCACGGTCAATGCCCTCCATACCGAGAGGTGTGCCGTTGATAAGAATATCACAGCCTTCGCAGTATTTTGTCATTTGGTCGGGAGTCAGCTCACCGGTTGTGACCTTTTTGCCTGTTCTTTTGAGAACGTTTTCGGCGAGCGCTTCGGCGGTTTTCAGGGTGCGGTTGAGAACAACAATTGAGCTTGCTTTTTCAAGTGCCATTTTGAGTGCAACTGTTGAAACAACGCCACCTGCACCGAAAATTACAATATTTTTGCCCTTACATTTAAAGCCCTTGCCCTCAATTGCACGAAGACAGCCCATACCGTCGGTATTGTAGCCCAAAAGCCGTTTGCCTTCAACCTTGACGGTGTTTACAGCGTCAAAAACCTGCGCATCACGGTCGATGAAGTCAAGGTGCGGCATAACATCCTGCTTGTGGGGCATTGTCAGATTGAAGCCCTTCATAGAAAAACACCCGTCGCTCACCAAAAAGGGAGGAAGGCCGCCCTTTGCAATTCGGATTTTTTCATAAGTGTAGTCAATCCCCAGCTCCTCAAGAACAGTTGTGTGGATAACGGGAGAAAGACTATGGGCGATTGGGTCGCCGATTACTGCAAGATTAGTCTTCATTTTTATCACTTGCCGTTTCTTTCAGATAGTCGAGAGCAAGAGTATAGCCGCGGAAGCCGAGACCTGCGACCTGACCCACGCAGGCAGGAGCGGTCACCGACTTGTGACGGAATTCCTCACGCTTGTGAATGTTTGAAATATGAACCTCAATTGCGGGGATTTTCACCGACGAAAGTGCATCGTGGATTGCGTAGCTGTAGTGAGTGTATGCACCGGGATTGATGATAATTCCGTCGTAGCTTCCCAGAGCGTGATGGATGAAGTCGATTATTTCACCCTCGCTGTTGCTCTGAAGAACGGTTACTTCAACACCCATTTTTTCGGCGTAGCTCTCGATATATGCCTCAAGGTCGGCATAGCTTTGGCTTCCGTAAACACTCGGTTCGCGGATTCCCAGCATATTCAGGTTTGGTCCGTTGATTACCATAATTTTTTCAGCCATTGTAACTGTTCACCTCGTTTATAATTTTATCTGTCAGCAGCCTGAAGGGACCGCTGTTTTTTACTTCAATATGACAAAAGTCCTTGTATTTTGAAAGACGTCTTTTGTAGAGCTCAAAAATTCTGTTTTTGTCGTCGGCAAGGAGCGGTCGTGTCGAAACATTGATGCATTCGATGATGTCTTCGGGGGAGCGGTTGATGAATACCACAATGCCGCCGCTTTTAAGAATATCTTTGTTTTCGGCTCTTTCGACAATGCCGCCGCCTGTTGCGATTATGCAGCCCGATTTTTGGGTCAGCTGACGCAGAATGGCGGTTTCTTCGCTACGGAACTCTGTTTCGCTGTGAGCAACAAAAAAATCGGATATATTGGTTCCGATTTTGTCCACAAACACCTGGTCGGAATCAATAAATTCACGGTTCAGCTTTTTTGCGAGCTTTTTGCCGATTGTTGTTTTTCCGCAGCCGGGCATACCGATGAGAATAATATTTTTCATATGGTTTTACTCCTTCGGGAGAGGGTAGTTACCCAAAATTTTGAGGTATGATGTACTTTCGGCAAGGGTGCCCATAACACGCTGAACCTTTTCGTCAAGAAGATTTCCTTCAAAATCCACAAAGAACATATATTCAAAATTTTTGTCACGGCGGGGTCGGGATTCAATCTTTACCATATTCAGGTCATTGATTGAAAATTCCGAGAGAATATGGCTGAGGGCACCGCTTTCGTTTGGAAGAGTGAAGAGCACGCTGATTTTTCCGCAGCCCTTGTTCAGAACACCGCGCTTTGCAACCGCAGCAAAACGTGTAACGTTGTTGTGGCTTGTGCTGATGTCGTCGGCAAGAATTTTGAGACCATAGAGGCTTGCGCATCTGGGGTCTGAAATTGCAGCCTTTGACTTGTCGCCCATACCCGCAATCAGCTTTGCGGCAAGGGCTGTGTTGTAGTATGCCTGAAATTCGATTTTGGGGTAGCGTTTGAAAAATTCCTTGCACTGTAGATAGCCCTGCTCGTGGGAATAAACCGTTTCGATGTCCGAAAGTTCAGCATCGGGAAGAGACACAAGACAATGCTCAATGGGAACATCAACCTCGCCCACAATACAAAAGTTACGTGTTTCAAGGAGGTCATATACCCCTGAAATCGAGCCTGTTGAGGAGTTTTCGAGAGGAAGAACCGCATAGTCTGCTTCGCCTTTTTCAACTGCCTCAAGGGTTTCGCCAAAGGTCATAACGTTAATGCGCTTGCAGTCATCGCCGAAAATTCTCATAAGTGCGGTTTCGCTGTTTGCCCCTGCAACACCTTGAAAAACCACCGTGGGGTCGGGCTTGAGACTGCCCGTATCAAAGATTTTTTCCAGGTCAATATTTGCTTTGTCAGGTGCAAGAAGCTTGCGCTGAGCAGCTCTGCTGATTGACATTATTGACGAAAAAAAGTCACGGACAGCGGTAGCCTTTTCGGGCTCCACAAGAGACATTTTGTGGTCAAGAATTGCTTTCTCGCGGGCTTTGTCGAGGACGGGCATATTATTTTTGCGCTTGTAATCGGCAACCGCCTTGCTGCAGTTCATTCTTTCGAGAAAGAGTGGCAGAAGCTGTTTGTCGATTTCGTCTATTTTTTTTCTTTGAATTTCAAGATCGTTCATAGATGATACCTTCTTCAGATTAATTTGCTTTCTAAGATAGCAAGTGCTGCGGCACATTCAACAACAACTGCTGCACGCTGAACAATGCAGGGGTCGTGCCTGCCGTTTATTTCCACTGTGGTATTTTGCATTGTGTTCGTATCAACGGTTTTTTGTGCTTTTGCAATTGACGGGGTAGGCTTTACAGCCACCGAGAACACGATGGGCATACCGTTTGTTATGCCACCGTTAATACCGCCGTTGTTGTTTGTTGCCGTGCGGATTAAATTTCCGTCGGTTTCAAAGGGGTCGTTTGCCTCAAAGCCTGTAATTTCAGCAAGGTCAAAGCCTTTGCCGAATTCAATGCCCTTTACTGCGGGGATTGAAAACATCATTGATGAAATCAGACTTTCGACCGATGCGAAAAACGGCGACCCAAAGCCGGGGCCTATGCCGATTGCTGCACACTCGATGATTCCGCCCACCGAATTTTTGTCGGCTGCGGCGTCGGTGATTTCCTTTTGCATTTTTTCACCGATTTCGTCGGAAATTACGGGGAAGGACTTTGCTGAAATGTCTTTCAGAAATTCCTCTGTCAGCTCACAGTCAAGAAAGGAGCCTTCCGAAACGCCGTGGACTGACTTTATGTGGGAGCCGATTGTGATACCCTCTTGGGCGAGAACCTGTTTCGCAATTGCTCCTGCAAAAACCAGAGGTGCAGTTATTCTGCCCGAAAAATGTCCGCCGCCACGAAAGTCGTGTGAAGCTCCGTATTTTTGAAAGCCTGTGAAGTCTGCGTGACCGGGGCGAAGGAGGTTGGGAGTGTAGTCTTTGGAGCTTGTGTTGGTGTTGCGGATAATTCCGCAGATGGGAGTGCCCGAGGTTTTGCTCTCGAAAACCCCTGACAGAATTTCAACCTCATCGGCTTCCTTTCGGGGGGTTGAGAGCTTGTCTCTGCCCGGCGCACGGCGCTGCATTTCGCTGCGGATAAAATCCATATCCAGCTCAAGTCCTGACGGAATTCCGTCAATAACCACGCCAATGCCGACTCCGTGGGATTCGCCAAAAATGCTGATTTTCAGTTTGCTGCCCCAAGTGTTCATTCAATTTCGCCTCCTAAAGCTTGGTAATCTTCAAAAAAGTTCGGGTATGATTTTTTCACCGATTTTTTTGCTCCATCAATGGAAACCTCACCCTCGCACCGACAGGCAGCAATTGCTGCGGCCATTGCAATGCGGTGGTCGTTCCAGGATGAAACCTCGGCGCCTGTCAAAATCTGCTTGCCTTCAATTTCAAGATAGTCGGTGCCTTCAAAAATATTTGCGCCCATCTTTTTGAGCTCTGCGGTAATTGCAGCAAGACGGTCGCTTTCTTTTATGCGGAGACGCCCCGCGTTCTCGATTCTGCTTTTGCCCTTGCAGAAGCAGAGCAGCACAGCAAGAATGGGAACGAGGTCAGGAACAGCATCTGCATCAACGGTTATGCCCTTCATATTTGTATTGTGACGGGCACGGAGTGAATTTTTGCCGACACGCTCCACGACTGCACCCGTGGACTCAATAATTTTGATAATCTTTTTGTCGCCCTGAAGGCTCTTTTCGTCGAGACCCGAGCAGATAACGTCACAGCCCATAGCTCCTGCCACCAACCAAAAGGCGGCCTGTGAAAAGTCACCCTCCACGATGTAGCTTTGTGCAATGTATCTTTGATTTCCTTTTATAACAAAGGAAGAGTAATTTTTGTTTTCAATCTCAATACCGAATTTCTTCATTACGTCAAGAGTGATGTCAACATATGCCCTTGAGGTTAGAGTACCTTTGATTGTGATTTGGCTGTCACCATCAAGAAGGGGGAGCGCAAAGAGAAGTCCCGTTATGAACTGTGAGCTCACGGTTCCGTCGATTTTGTATTCTCCTGCAGTGAGCCGACCTTTGACGTTGAGAATTCCGTCGTTGAGGGTATAGCTTATATTCTTTTCTTTAAATATTTCAAAATAGGGGTCAAGGGGTCTTTTCATAAGCCGTCCGTGACCTGTAAAGCTTACTTCGTCTCTCATTGCCATTGCTATTGGAATGAAAAAGCGAAGGGTGGAGCCGCTTTCGCCGCAGTCAAGCAAAACAGCAGAGGATTTTGTATTGCCCTTTTCAATGGTTGCGGTATAGTTTTTTTCGCTGTATTTCCACTTTGCACCAAGCTTTGATACGCAGTCCAATGTGGCAGAAACATCTGCCGAAAGATGGAGATTTTTTATCTTGCAGGTATCGCCTGCCAGAAATGCACCAATAACCGCACGGTGGGCAAAGCTCTTTGAGGGCGGAGCCTGAACAGTTCCCGCAAGAACCTGAGGGGTTATTTTTACCATATCCAGATACCGTCCTTTTTTGTTCTTTTGAGGACTACCTTGCCGATTTTTTCGGGTATAACAAGGGCGACAAGATTACCTTCGCCTTTTTTGTCAACCTTTACAGCATCAAGAAGTGACTGTCGGTCAATACCGGTTTTTGTGGGAAGATTGAACTTTTCAATCAGCTTGGCAATGCGTGAGGAGATTCCCCTTGGTGTGATGCCGCAGTGCTCGCCGTATTCTGCAGCCATAACCATTCCTGCGGCAACCGCCTCACCGTGGGTATAGTCTGTGAAGTTGTATTTCTTTTCGATTACGTGCCCAAAGGTGTGACCAAAGTTGAGAATCATTCTGCCGCCTGTGTCGAGCTCGTCCTCTTCGACAACTGTGCGTTTGAGGTCGCAGGAGCGGTAAACCACGTATTCAATAATATCCATAATCTCACATCTGGAGGGCTTGCTCTCAATTTTTTTAAAGAGAGCTTCATCAAGAATAACGCCGTATTTGATGACCTCGGCCATTCCGTCGCAGAATACACGGTCAGAGAGGGTTTCAAGGCAATTCGGGTCAATTATAACAAGCTTTGGCTGATAAAATGCGCCAACCAGATTTTTGCCCTGAGGAAGATTTACGGCAACCTTGCCGCCTACACTGCTGTCAACCTGAGCCAAAAGGGTTGTGGGAATCTGAACAAGGGGAATTCCGCGAAGGAGGGTTGAGGCACAAAAGCCTGTAAGGTCACCCACAACGCCGCCGCCAAGGGCAACAATCAGGTCTGTTCGGGTGAGCCCCATACCCAGCATTTCGGCATAAAGCTTGCTCAGCATTTCAAGCGACTTTGAGCTTTCTCCTGCAGGAACAGTAATAATTTTGGCGTCAAAACCAACCGCGGAAAGTGACAAAAGAAGTCTTTCACCGTAAAGAGGACCCACGTTGCTGTCTGTCACAACAGCAATCCTGCAGGGCTTGTGTATTTCTCCAATAAGCTCACCTGCTTTGTCAAAGATTCCCTTTTCGATTTTTATGTCATACTCCCTGCCTGGGAGGTTTACGCGTAAAGTCTGCATTATTAAAACTCCTTCTGAAAAGAACTATCTTATTATTTTACCATATATTTCTGCGAATTTCAACATTTTTAGGGTTCTTTTGCCTGCATTGTCAATTTATTTTCTCTGACAGAGGAAAGAAGCCTTTCAAGCTCCGCTTTGTCGTCGGCTTCAATTGCTGTTTTGAATTTGGTTACGGAGACAATAAAAGAATTTAGCTCTTCAAGCAAAAATCCCTTGTTTTCAAGAAAAAGTTGACTCCAAAGCTGAGGGTTGATGTTTGCAATTCGGGTACAGTCGCGAAATGCACCTGCGGTGTAGGCTCGGTTCATTTTGGGGTTATAGTCAAGGCAGAGTGCGGATGCTGAAATATGCATCAGGTCGCTTGTGTATGCAATAACGCTGTCGTGCTCTTCGGGTGTTGCCATTGTGATTCGGGTTGCACCAACAAATTTTGCCATATCACATACCAGATTGATTGCCTCAGGGGTTGAGCCTTCGATGGGAGTGATAATGTAGCCGCACATACCGAAAAGCTCGGGAGCTGCGCTGTCAAAGCCGTCGGTTTCTTTGCCTGCCATAGGGTGACCGCCAACATAGGTTGTGCCTTCGGGCAAAATTTTTGAAATGTCTCTGGCAAGCTTTGTTTTTACGCCGCAGACATCGGTGATGACAGCACCCTTTTTGAAGACGGAGCTGTTTTCTGCCACAATCCTTGTTATAAGCTCAGGGTACACACAAAGCACCACCAGGTCGGCGTTTTCGATTGCGGGAGAGGGGCTTTCGAAAACCTCGTCAACTGCATTGGCGTCTAATGCTTTCCTGCGTGTTTCGGGATTTATGTCACATCCTGCGATTTTTGCACCCTTGAAGCCGTGCAAGGCATAGGCCATTGAACCGCCGATAATGCCCAAACCTATAATTGCTATTTTAAAACCGGATTCCTCCATAACTGTTACCTCTCAAGTCTAAAGTTTTAGCATTTCTTTCCAAAATGAACACTCATATTGCTGAGCTTGTTCATCAAAGCTTCATATTGGTTGAGGTCAAGAGACTGCGCACCGTCACAAAGTGCGTTTTTGGGGTCGTTGTGAACCTCAACGATGATGCCGTCAGCACCAACTGCCATTGAAGCAAGTGACAAGGGCTCTACCATCCAGCTCATTCCTGCGGAGTGTGACGGGTCAACCACAACGGGCAGATGACTCAGCTTCTTTATTGCAGGGATTGCGCTCAGGTCAAGGGTGTTTCGGGTGTAGGTTTCAAAGGTTCTGATACCTCTTTCGCAAAGGATAACGTTGTGGTTGCCCCCTGCCATTATATATTCAGCAGACATCAGCCATTCTTCGATTGTTGCAGAGAGCCCTCTCTTCAGAAGTATGGGCTTTTCAATCTTTCCAAGCTCCTTGAGAAGGTCAAAGTTCTGCATATTGCGCGCGCCTACCTGAATGATGTCAACGTTTTCGTTGAAAACCTCAACCAAGGATGGACACATAATCTCGGTAACAATGGGGAGCCCTGTTTCGCGGCGTGCTTTTTTGAGAAGCTCAAGACCTTCGAGCTCAAGACCTTGGAAGGAGTAGGGCGAGGTTCTGGGCTTGTATGCACCGCCACGGAGAATGGCAGCACCGTTTGTCTTCACACTTTTTGCAACGGTGAGAATTTGTTCCTCGGTTTCGACACTGCAGGGACCTGCCATAACAACAAATTTTTTGCCGTCACCGATTGAAACACCGCCGACTTCAATAACAGTATCTGCAGGGTGAAATTTGCGGCTTGCTTTTTTGAAGGGCTCCTGAACGCGCATAATTCTTTCGATGTCGGGGTCAAGAAGAAGTCTGTCAGCGTCAAGCTGGTGAGTGTCACCGATAAGACCGAGAACAATGCTGCCTGTACCCTCGATAATGTCAACCTCAAGACCCTTTGCTTTAAAGTCATCAACCATTAAGTTGAGTTTTTCCTTTTGTATACTTGTTTTTGTTACGATTACCATAATAAATCAAACCTTTCATTTTAAATAAAAAAAGAGAGACCGCTGTATAACGGACTCTCTGAATAAGTTTCAAAGTCAGCACCTTAAATGCTTGGTGCACGCATCAGCCCATTATACTCATTGATTTTTGCAAGGTAAAAATAACCGTAGCTAAAATAAAAGCTAAGGCTGATAAAGTAGAAGAAATATTCAATTGCATTGCGAAGCATATTTTTTAACTTCATAACACATTTTCCTCTCGGTTATTTGCTGTATATTTTAGCACACTAAACTGATAAAGTCAAGAGTTTTGCAAAATTTTTTTGCTTATTATTGGAATGCAGGAGAACACAACGTGTTTTCGCACCAAGGCCGATGCGGGTAGATGAATTTTTGCAAAGAAAAAAGCATTCAGCAATAATGCTAAATGCTTTGGTCGGAGTGACTGGATTCGAACCAGCGGCCACTTGAACCCCATTCAAGTACTCTACCAAACTGAGCCACACCCCGAAATCACTTGTACAAGTATACACCAAAAAGAGTACCTTGTCAAGCCTTTTTTAAAAAGTTTTTCAATAAATTTTGATGATTTGAGAAGCGCTCTCATACGGGAGCTACTTCTCAAATTTTTTGATTGTCTTGATGTTTTCTCTCAGCATTTCAAGCTGACGAGGGCTCATTCCTCGAATTTCGTCCATAATAACCTTCAAGGTGCTTTCGTTTGTGCTGTCATTGTAATCATAAACAAGCATATCTACAGAAACCTGTAAAGCCTTGGCTATTGCTGCAATTGTTTCCAGCTTAACGTTGTGGTATCCCGTTTCTATTCGTGAAATATATTTTTGACTAGTTCCCACAAGCTCCGAAAGCTGTTCTTGAGTCATTCTTTTTTCCGTTCTATAAAATTGAATACGCGAACCGATTTCTCGGAAGTCCAAATTAATATTCATATCAATACCTCTATATCAGATTATATGATAATTATATAAAATAAGTATTGACATAAAAACTAAATGGAATGTATAATAATACTAAACAAATATAGTATTCGATGAAATTTTACATATTTTGCGTGGTATTATATGTTATAAATACTAAATAAAAGGGGTAAAGGAGCAATAAAATGAAAAAGATTGTATCAATGATATTGGCAATAGTTTTACTTTTTGGGATGACGGGCTGCGATGAACAGCAGATTTTGAGTGAGGTAAAAAGCGCAGTAAGTCCTGTAGTGAAGGTTTTTGAAGCAGAGACAATAAAAGAAACAGAATATGAGATGGAGTATATCGGAAACAAAAATTCAAAAAAGCTGCATTTGCCTTCGTGCCACACGCTGCCAAAGGAAAGCAATAGAATATATTTTTTGAACAAAGAAAGTGCCATTCAAAAAAACTATGACCCCTGCAAAAACTGCCATCCATAAGAGAAACGGGAAGACTAATGTCTTCCCGCTTTTAATGTTAAATTGCGTATTTTTCTTTGTATGCCTGATAAAGCTCTTCGAAGGAAGCGCTGGGACTTTCCTTGACATTTTTCAAGTATTCGTGCGTTTCAAAGGAATCGTGAGCAATTTCGATAAGACAAACAGCGATATTTGAACAATGGTCCGCAACTCTTTCGTAGTTTGTGAGAAGATCCGAAAGAATGAAGCCGAGCTCCATCGTGCAGTCACCCTGCTTGAGACGTGAAATATGGTTACTTTTGATTTTGCGCTTGAGACGGTCGATAACCTGTTCAAGAGGCTCAACATTTGCAGCAATTGCCAAATTCTCAGAAATCAATGCGTCTGTTGCAAGACCGAGAATTTCGATAGCCGCAGCGGTAATAATCTTAATGTCTTTTTGTGCCTGCTCCGAGAAGGAGATTCCTTTTTCGTGCATTTCCTGAGCTACCTCTGCTATATTCACAGCGTGGTCAGAAATTCTTTCAATATCGCCGATGCAATGAAGAAGCTCGGTCACGATTTTACTGTCCTTTGCCGACATATTGTTTGCTGCGATTTTCACCAGATATGTGCTTGTTTTGTCCTCGTATTTGTCAACGAGCTTTTCCTGCTCCATAATTTCGGCAAACTTTTCGGGAGTGTAACCCGCCATAAGAGTTGTTGCATTGTTGAAGGATTCCGCTGAAATTTTTGCCATATCACAAACAAGGTCACGGCACTTCTCAACGGCGAAAGACGGAATATCGAGAAATCTTTCATCCAGAGTGTCAAACGCATCAGGTGTCTGAGTCTTTGAGGTGTCTTTGAGGGTTCGGATTGCCAGCCTTTCAATAAGCGAGCAGAAGGGCATAAGGATGATTGTTGAAATCACGTTAAAGAGAGTATGTGATATAGCAATTGTGAAAACTGTTGCATTTGCATTCATAAAGGGGTCAATGAAGTCTGTGAGGTAATAAAGCAGATAGAATGCTGTTGTAACAATTACTACGCCAATCATTTTGATATAAAGACACGAGATTGCAACTCTGCGTGACTCGGTGTTGCCGCTGATTGATGAAATAATCGGTGTGATTGTTGTGCCGATGTTCATACCCAAAAGAACGGGAATAGCCGTTGAGTGGGGAATAACACAGGTGAGAGCCAGCGCCTGAAGAATACCGATTGATGCCGATGAGCTCTGGATGATTGCTGTGAAGATTGTTCCCACAAGAATACCCATTATGGGGTTTGAGAACATTGTAAGCATATTCACAAAAGCTTCATTTTCGCGGAGACCTTCAACCGAGCCGCTCATAGTTTCCATACCGAACATAAGAACGGCAAAGCCCACCAGAATTGTGCCGATGTTTTTGTGTTTATCCTGCTTTGCCATCATAATCATTACAACGCCAATCGCTGCAAGAATAGGTGTGAAGGATTCGGGCTTGAGAAGCTTCAAAAACCAGGTTGAGCCGTTGATGCCTGTCAGGCTGAGCAGCCATGAGGTCACGGTTGTACCGATGTTTGCGCCCATAATAATGCTGATAGTCTGACCCAGCTTCATTATACCCGAGTTAACAAAACCAACCAGCATAACAGTTGTGGCAGAGGAGCTCTGAATAACGGCTGTAACTATAAAGCCAAGCAAAAATCCCAGCCATCTGTTGGCGGTGAGCCTTGAAAGGATTGATTCAAGCTTTCCGCCGGCAAGTTTTTTGAGACCGTCGCCCATAACGTCCATTCCATAAAGAAACAGTGCCAGACCGCCGATAAGTGTTAAAATTGAAAAAATATCCATACATTTCTCCTGTTCTCTAGTATTCAATCTTTCTCATCATAAATATACCATACAAATTACAAAAAATAAAGAGTTTTTGGTGAAATAATGTATTTTTGGTAAAACTGACAAAAAGGTGTATTGCTTTTCTCTTGACTGAAAAGCTGCATTGGGGTATAATAATAAATATATTTTTAAAAGGATTTACAGCTTATGAGTATTTTGGAAACTACGAAAGAATTTATACAAATCCCCGGTATTTCAGGCTTTGAGCAGGATTTTTCTGAGGCGGTGTGCGAAAAACTGAAAAACTATTGTCCTGATGCACGTGTAACTAAAACACATTGCGTTGTGGGAAGTTTGCCCTCAAAGGACGAGGACGCTCCTGAAATTCTTATTGAGGCGCACCTTGACCGTATCGGCTTGATTGTTTCTTCGGTTGATGAGAACGGCTTTGTGAGTTTTGACACTCTCGGCGGTGTTGACGGGAGAATTTTGCCTGCGGCGGAGGTTCGTATTCTTGCCAAGCAGGAGATTTTTGGTGTAATTGGTGCAAAGCCGCCGCACCTTATGAGTAAATCGGAAGAAAAGCAAGGGCTGAAAACGGAGGATATGCTCATTGACACGGGTCTTGGCGAAGCTGCCCAAGAGATAATCTCGGTGGGCGACCCGATTTTGCTTGAATCTGAGTTTTGTGAGCTGCTTGGCGGCAGAATTTCATCGGCTGCCCTTGATAACCGTGTTTGTATGGCGGCAATTTTTGAGGTTCTTGAGGAACTAAGGGAAAAGGAGCTTCCCTTTAAGCTTTCGGTTGCCTTCGCAAGCGGCGAAGAAACAGGGCTCCTGGGGGCGTATACCCTTGTTGATGAAAAGACTCCCGACCTTGCGGTGGTCCTTGATGTGACCTATGGCAGAACACCTGATGCCGAAGGCAGCGAGACCTTTCCTTTAGGCAGCGGTGCGGCAATCTGCAGAGGTCCGAATGTTCATTATGAGATGACAAAAAAGGTAATGGAAATCGCAAAGAAAAATGGTATACCTTATGAAATTGAGGTTGCCCCAAGAAGCACGGGAACAAATGCCTGGGCAATCCAGACCTCAAAAAGCGGTGTTCCCTGTGTGGTAATTTCTGTTCCCCTGAGATATATGCACACCACCGTTGAAACCGTTGACCTTGCGGATGCGGAGAGCGTGTGCAGGCTCCTTTGTGAAATTGTTTGCGGAGGTGAGGTTCTTGCTTAAAAGACTGACAGAAGCCTTCGGTGTTTCGGGCTGCGAAACAGAGGTGCGGGATGTTATAATTGAAGAAATCAAAGATTGTGGTACGGATATTTCGGTTGACAGTATGGGCAACCTTCTTGCCTTCAAGCTTGCAGAAGATAATTCCGATGCAAAAACTGTTTTGCTCTCAGCGCATATTGATGAGGTGGGCTTTATTGTGACGGATATTACTGATGAGGGTTATTTGAAATTTGCATCTGTTGGCGGAATTGACCCGAGGATTCTTATTTCCAAGCGTGTTTTGGTGAACGGACACAAGGGCGTTATCGGGCTGAAGCCTATCCATCTGACAACAAAAGAAGAAAGAGCAAACACTCCAAAGGAGGGCGAGCTTTTTGTGGATATTGGCGCAAAAACAAAAGACGAAGCCCGAAGGGTTGCCGAGAAGGGCGATTATTTTGGCTTTGACAGCGCTTATGTGGAGTTTGGCAACCAGATAAAGGCAAAAGCTCTTGACGACCGTCTTGGCTGTGCCATAATGATTGATATTTTGAAAAAAGACTGGAATGTGAATGTGGTTTGCGCCTTCACCGTGCAAGAGGAGGTTGGTCTTCGTGGTGCAAGGGTTGCGGCAAGGGGAATAAATCCCCACTATGCGGTGGTAATTGAAGGCACAACCTGCAATGATATGACGGGAATTCCCGAAAATCTCAGGGTTACAAAGTCGGGAGACGGAGCTGCGATTTCTGTTCTGGATTCTGCCAGCAAGGCAGACCGAGAGGTGGTTGAGCGGCTTATAGCTGCGGCAAAGCAACGGAACATCCCGTGGCAGTTCAAGGCATCAACTGCAGGGGGAAACGACGCAGGTGCGATTTATCTTACTGACGGTGGAATAAAAACGGCTTCAATTTCGGTTCCCTGCAGGTATATTCACTCACCTGTGTGTGTAATGAGCAAAGCTGACTTTGATTCCTGCAGAAGAATTGTTGAAGGATTTCTGGAGGATTGCGGAAGGGACGGGGAATTATGATTAAAGATATAATTGAAGCCTTTTCGCCCTCGGGGAACGAAGAAAATATAAGAGAAATTTTGAAAAAACGGCTTCGGGGCGTGTTTGACGAAATATCCACCGATAATATGGGCAACCTTGTTGCAAAATCAGGCGACGGCGGCGAACTTTGCATTGAATGCGGAATGGACAGCTGTGGAATTATGATTGTTTCAAAGGAAGGAAATCGTGCGTATTTTGCGGCGGTGGGAGCAGTCAAACCGAAGGAGCTGGCCAAGCGGACAATTGTTTTTGCAAACGGTCAGACGGGTATTGTGAGACTGGATGATGAAGTTGATTTGAAGAAGGCAAAGATTTCTGACCTCTATATCGAGACCGACACAAACGGCTTGAGCGTTGGTGATTTTGGAGCTGTGGTTGCGGAGTTTTCGGAGGAAGAGGGCGGATATACAGGCTGGGGGCTCAAAAACAGGATAGCTCTTGCTGCAGTTTGCGAGGCCCTCGAAGGTGTGGAGACTGCAAAAAATGTGACGGTACTGTTTTCGGCACAAAAACGGCTTGGGGGCAGAGGTCTCCGTGCATTCTTCGGAGCGAATAGCTTTGAACAGGTTATTACAGTTGACGAATGCCGAGACGACGGCTGCGTAATTGTTGCAAAGGATGCAAGAGTTGCTGCCGAAAGGTCTTTGCGGCTGAAGCTTGAGGAAATTGCCGAAAAAGGTAAAATAGCTGCACAGACTGTGGTTTCAGAGGAGAA
>JAZOCL010000032.1:0-2961 GCA_045596485.1 Clostridia bacterium | reverse complement strand
GGCAGGGCTTTTTCAGTCCACAGACAAGCGACAGCAGGGTAGATTTTCCGGCACCGTTACCGCCTACAATTCCAAAGATTTCTCCCGAGAATATTTTTGCCGAAACTCCGCTCAAAACATCTGGAAGCTCCTTTTCATACCTGAAAAACACTTCGTTTATCGTTATTGCAGCTTTGCCTTTTGGATACTTTACTTCATTATCCAAAACCATAATTTCACAAATTTCAGCCTTCTCTTCAAGCCACTCCTTGCCTTCGGCAACGGTAACAGGACAAATTCCCCCCATCTCTGCTGCTGCAAAAACCCTCATTGCTGTTGGGAGTATCGGCTCAATGTTGCACTCCTTCAAAACAGTCCCAAGCTCACGGGGCGGCATCACCATCTCAATTATTCCCTCTCCCATCACCGCAACACGGTCGGACAGAGCAAAAACCTCTTCGGTGCGGTGCTCGGAGATTATAACGGTAACTCCAAACTCTGTATTAACCTTTTTCAGAGCCTTCAGGAATTCCTGAGCCGCAATAGGGTCAAGCTGGCTTGTGGGTTCATCAAGAATCAGCACCGTTGGGTCCATAACCATTATAGACGCCAGATTGAGCAGCTGCTTTTGACCTCCCGACAATTCCGACACCTTTTTATGAAATATATTCTGAAGCCCGAAAAATGCCGAAATTTCAGCCGTACGAAGCCTTATTTCATCATGGGACATTCCCATATTCTCAAGGCCAAAGGCAAGCTCGTGCCAGACCTTGTCGGTAACAATCATATTATCGGGATTTTGCTGAACATAACCTATTTTTATTTCCGAAATCTCCCGCGAAAGGTCTTTCAACCTTTCGCCGCAAAAATAAACCTCACCCTCTGTTTCGCCGTAAGGCGCGAGGACAGGCTTCAAATGCCGCAAAAGAGTAGTCTTTCCGCAGCCTGACCTTCCGCAAACCGTAAGAAATTCTCCTTTTTTTACAGAGAGGCATAGATTATTCAAAACTTTTTCTTCTGAGCCTGAATACGAAAAACTCAGATTTTCGATTTTAAAGCATTCCATCTGTAACTCTCCCACATTTCAACAAAAATCGGCATTGTGCAAAGTGCAAAATATGCCGCAAATATACTAAAGGAATAAACCGACATATCCCCTGCCGCAAGCATTGGATAATAGCTGTAGTATACTCCGCCTTTGACAGCACCTACAAGAACATATATACCCACAAAAAGCTCAAAAACCAGCAGCCAAACATCCCGTCTGCTGAACACAAACAGCGAGAATGCGGTTCTTTTTCGCAAGCCGTATCCGCGGCTTTTCATACTTTCTCCAATCTCTACCGAGCTTTCAAGCATCCAGCTTATCATAATTGACATCATCCTGATTCCCATACCTATACGGCTGAAAATGCTTCCCTTTGATGGGTCACGCCCCATACACCTTTGGGCATCTGCCACCCTTTGATACTGCTCTCTGAACCTTGGCACAAAGCGTAGCGTCATAGAAACTACCAACGAAAGCGACGGAATTACTTTTCCGAAGAGATACAGAAATTTGTCGCTGGTCATAATGGCATTGTAGCACGAAAACCAGCATACCACTGCTCCCAGCATTGCCGCTGCCGCAAGACCGTATATCACCGATTCCATAGTCAAGGGATTACCCCCGGGAAGGTAGGCGAGAACGGTCACGCCCTCGTGACTGAATGCAGGGTTGAGAACAGCCGCAATCAGCATCATAGGCAAAATTCCGAGAACACCAAAAGTTGCTGCCTTTTTTCCCTTTGTCAGAACCGAATACGCAAAGCCCGAAGTCAGCGAAATGCCCAGACATACAGGATGCATCAGGAACATTGAAAAGCCTATGACAGCAAAAAAGAATATGAAATTTACAATTGGATGGTAGTTTTTAAATTCCTTCATATTATCTCTCAAAAAGCGGTGTCTCCGCGGAGGTCTCGTCCGCGGTCGCAGGTGTAAAGCCACTCTATTTTGTCGCCAGGTTCAATAACATATTTTGAACAGCCCATATTGGGAAACTCACCGTTCACACGGAACATCCACCCCGAAAGCTCGCCGCAGTCAAATTCGTAAAAATTATTTATTCCTTCAATATATGCCGATTTATGTGCGGGAGTTTGGTTGAACTCCATATGGATTTTGGCGTTCCTCATCTCACGGAACAGCACATCAAAAACGCTCTCCCCGGGAGTGAATTCAACCTGACGCTCAGCAAAAATTACTCCGTCATCAGGCACAAGCAGAGCCTTTTCGGCTTTGAGGCTGTTCATATTCAAAAGGCTGAAACACAAAATGTGTTTCAGCCTTTTTTCTGTAATTTTGCAAGACAAACAAAGCTGTTTGCTTTAGCTCTAAAACACACACTATGTACCGTAGTAGTATTTTTTGTTTTAAGCATGTCTCCCGACTTGCACATCAACGCTGTCTGTCTCTGCCTTCCCGAAAACCTTTAGTGGCTGCAAGCTCCTGCAACGAAACAGATACTCCGTGCTCACGGTGGCGGCACCGCTCGTGATTTGCACACGATTCCATCTTAGCCCGAATTTGCAACTTCTCCGCAAAAACGGGAACATAAAACAATTTTCTCTATTCTCTTTCCGTGTAATATTTTAACACATAAAATTAGAATATTCAACCTTTTACGCAAAAATATTTTTAAAAAACTCTTGCATTATCAAACATACTATGGTATAATGAAACGCGTGTTAGAACTAAATATGCCGGTGTGGTGGAATTGGCAGACGCGCTGGACTCAAAATCCTGTGGTAGTGATACCGTATCGGTTCGACCCCGATCACCGGCACCAAAAAACGACAGTTCCTTTCAAGGGAACTGTCGTTTTTTCTATTAGGAAACTTGACAAGTTTCAAATCACTCACCTTTTTTTAAGGCATTAACCAAATTTTCATCAGGCGTAACAAACACGGTGTAGTTGGTGTCGTAGATTACAAACCCGGG
>JAZOCL010000031.1:0-16782 GCA_045596485.1 Clostridia bacterium | reverse complement strand
GGCATCACTCCTCGCAGGATATGAAGAAGAACAGGCAGAATTAAAAGCCGAAGCATCAAGAATTGAAAACGAGCTTAATGAATATCACAAGTCAAAGGATAATGCCATAGACTTTGTAAACTTAATTGAAAAGTATATCGGAATTAAAGAACTCACATACGAGATTCTCCATGAGCTTATAGACAGAATTGAAGTCGGCGAAAAGTATGAATATCAGGGCGAAACTTATCAGGATATTAATATTTATTATAAGTTTGTCGGAACAGTTGAAATCTTAGACGATTTGTGTTATACTAAGGATGCAAGTTGATTTAAGTCAAAAGTTTATGGGATATAAGGTGCGATACAGGGCACTCCCTTAAAAAGAGTAACAGTCCTGTTACCTGCACCATTTTCCTAGTGCTTACGAGATTTCTTCCGTACGCACTTTTTGTATGAAGAAAACCACGCAAAAGTCTTGCGTGGTTTTCTTGTGTGGCATTCGAGACCACTGGCTTAGCCGTTGGCTTGCACTTACTCTGTAATATTCCTCCTTTAGTTTTTAATGCGCTTTGCAGACACACATTAATTTTACTGCTGGAGGTCTTTTATGTCTACTTAAAGCTAAAGCTACTGGGAACTCACCTGCATAGCAGGTAGTTTATTCCTCTTGCCACACAGCAAAAAGGACAGATTTCTTTTACGAAATCTGTCCCATAAAGAACACATCATCATAAATATTTTAAAAGGAGCATAAATCCTGTCAGCAAAAACAGAAAGCCGTAATTATACAGCGAAAACATACCGATATAATACATTGTCTTTTTGGGGTTATGCTTCAGATATTCACGGCAGGTAATCAGGCTGGCAAGTGAAGAAATCAATGTGCCTACTCCTCCAATATTCACACCCACAAGCAAGTCTGCATAGTTCTCGGTAAACTGTGAAAGCAAAATTGCCGAGGGAACATTGCTGATAAACTGGCAGGACAAAATGCTGAACAAAAGTGTGCTCTTGTCAAGAAGCGTCGAAAAGAAAGTGCGAACAAGCTCAATTCTCGCCATATTTCCTGCAAATATAAAGAAAAACACAAATGTCAGCAACAAAGGATAATCCACCATTTTCAAAGCCTTCTTATCTGCAAAAAACAGAACAACAGGAATTATAACCATCCCAATCCAATAAGGAATTCCTCTGAACACAATGAGGATAGACAAGGCAAAGAGTGCAAGATAGAGTGCTGTTCTTCCCAGCCTCAGCTCAATTTTTTCATCATCCAGCTCCAAAGGCTCGGGTTTCACGAATAAAACACAGCAAAGAGTAATCAGCAGGACCGAAAAAACAAAGGGCGGCACCATAATTTGCATAAACTCCAAATTGGGAATGTTATAAGCCGAATACAAATAAAGATTCTGCGGATTTCCAAAGGGTGTCAGCATTCCGCCCAGGTTTGCGGCAATGTTCTGCATTATAAAGGTGAACGCCATATATTTTTCTTTTTCGGTAGAGGTCAGAACAAAATATCCCAAAGGCAAAAAAGTCAGCAACGCCATATCGTTTGCAATAAGCATCGAACCGATAAAGGTTATGTATACCAAAGCCAGAATACTCATTCTTGCATTTTTGAGCAGTTGCACAACCTTTCCTGCAAGCATATAGAAAAAGCTGATGTTTTTTAGGGCACAAACCACCGCAAGCACACAGAACAGACAAACCAATGTCTTGTAGTCAAAATATCCCGTATATTCCTTGTCTACGGGAACAAAAATACTCGTGATTGCCGCTGCCAAAAACGCAATCACCATAACGATATTTTTTCTGACAAACCTGATAATAACTGTTTTCAGATTACTTTCAGCCGCAGCATTCATCTGTGCTTCTCCTCTATAAACTTATTTTCACCTTCGAGTTTTTTCACAAAACCCTTCTCATGGCATATCAAAGCCGCCATCACTTAGATTGCATCTTTTCAATCTGTCAACTCCTTTGGCAATGCCTTTGCAAACGCCATATTTCTCAACAGCAAGAATCATATACTGAGAGCACGAGGGCTCAAAACGGCATTTTTTTCGTATTCGCTCCGGAGCAAATCGCTGATAGAGCATCACACAACAAATCACTGCACTTTTAAAGGATAAGCCGATATATATGGCTAAAGCAATAACGCCTGCCGATACCGAAATCAAATTTATCATATTCAGCTCATTCAGCGCAAAAAAATACAGCCCCAACACCAGCAAGGGTGCCAAAGTGCCGACAGCGATTCGCCAAAAATTTATACGTGGACGAACCAATACTCTGCGATATGCAGAACTTGTGGGGTCGTTCTCGTCAGAAAACAGCTCCTGCCCGATTTTGCTCAGGTTGCTCAACTGTTCCTCAGAAAAATAAAATTCCTTCATAACACTCACCAAACTTTTTCGGTTCACACACGGTGGATTTCTAAAAAATTATACTTCCTTCTCAAAAATGAGCATATAGTAGTTTCTTGTAACCGGCTGCTGGAAGCATCCGGGATTTTCTGTTACAGAAATCGTTTCCATTGAGTGGTATTCCCAACCACCTGCTGTTTCGTTGTTGATAATCTCAGCAAACGATGTGAAAGCTGCCTGAGTATCACCCTTGGCAACACTGATATTCTTAGGTCCTGCAACTGCCTTATATGTTTTCATAGAATTTATCTCTCCTTTTTTGTTTTCGCGTGTGAACCGTAAGTACACGACAAAAGATAATCTATTTGTCAAATTATATCAAAAAAGCTCATAATTGTCAACAAAAAACCTGCACTCTGAATAGAGCACAGGCTTTTTGTTTTGGTGTTTATACTTTAAGGTAGGTTTGATTTTTTCATATTATTGACTGATTATAAAAAAACTATACATTATTGTTTTCAAAATATAAGGGGTAAAGGGCGACATCTCGATATTTGCCGCCCTTCAGGCGGTTTTGAGCCGCCATTGGAGAAATGTATTATATCTCATAATACGCATATGATAAAATTTTAAGCTGCACAGAATATTTCTGCCAAAGACTGTCCCTTGTTCAATCTTTTCACAACAGCCTTTCGACAGGCTGCAAACCTTTCAAAAAGCTTTTGAGCACTATCTGCATCTTTATATACCTTCCAGTCTCCACTCAGAATACAGCCCTGATTTTTGTGATAGAGAAACCCGTGAATATCGTGAAGAGGATACCCCAAAAACGCTCCAATTTCGTGAGGAAACTCGCTGTTTTTCATTCTTGATTTCAAAAAATCCAAATATTCCTCAACCGTCACATCCTGCGGATATCCGAAGGCTCTCAAAAATCTGTATATTCCTTTGTCCGTCAAGGTTCTTCGGAGAAGCTCTTTTCGATAAACCAGAACAAGTGCACGGCTTTCGCACTCACACATAATTTCAAAAAAAATATCCCTGCCATTCATCTGAGCATTAAGTCTTTCAACCTCGCCGCCAATATCCCCAACCTTTGATTTATGGCACGAAACAAGGTTTGCAGGCTTGATTCCTGCCAAAGCAGGAGCGCAATGAAATGCAATAATTCTTTCCATAAATCTCACCTCAATTTTTCTTTGGTTAGTTTAGTCTAACCACTTGTCAAAAAAATATACCAGATTTCTTCTTGTAAATTCAGTCAAAGTTAGCTTCGGCTAACTATTGTGTTATTTTTTAGAGTTAGCCTTGGCTAACTCTAAAAACACTTTACCATATAATCTCATTCTTGTCAATAGTTTTTTAATTTATTTTTTTACAACTCACAAAGGTGTAACCCTTTTTTGTTACCACCTCTTTTGCCCACTCCTCATCAATGGGATTGTCCGAAAAAAGCTCTGCCGTCCTTTTTGTCAACGAAACCTTTGCAAAGCAGCCTTCAACCGAGTTGAAAGCATTCTCAATTCTTGCAGAACAATTTCGGCAAGTCATTCCCTCAATATGTATAACCGCACTGTGTACAAATTCGGCTTTGTTTGCCTTTGACGGCTCGACCTTCACTTCTCCACTACCGCTTCCGCAGCAGCCGCCCCTGCCTTTTTTGATGCGCACACGAATTGCATTCAAAACAAAAGCCGCAATCACAACACATATAATTATATTCGTCGCATTATCCATAACAATACCTCTCTTATTCAGTTTGCCTTCACTAACCAATTGTGCTCTTTTTAAGTCCAATTGTCAACCGTTCAGAACTATTTTTCGTTTTCACATTCCGAGATCAATATATCGAAAAACTCTTCGGCAGTTTGGGATAAAAAGCTGTTTTTGTTGCGATATACGCAGGTATTTCGTCGGAACCCTTCAATATGCTTAAGGACAATTTCCTCCGAAAACATACCATTCCACGAAATTGCGGGAACAAAAGCAACTCCGAGCCCCAGTTCAACACATTTTCGCATATAAAACGGGTCATCACACTGAATTACAATATTCGGTTCAAAACCTTTTGAGCTACAAAAACGGTGAGTAACCTCAAAAAGGCTACTTTCGCGACTCATTGAAATGAAGTTCTCGTTTTTTATGTCCGAAATTTCAATTTTGTGTTTTTGCGACAAAGGATTGTCTTTCTTTACCGCCAAAGATATTTCCTCGGAAATAATTCTGCGACCTTCCATATTTTTGCCCCTGAACAAATCATCGGTTATTACAAAATCGTAATCCTCATTCTCATCAAGCTTGTGGCTGATAACAAAGCTCACCTGTGGAAACTGCTTTCTGAACCTTTCGATAACCTGCATAACAATCCGTCGGTTGGCTACAATACAGATTTTCATCGTTCCCTTGTGATTTTTGTCCTCCGCCTCATGCTTTGCCTCTTCAATAAGCGCAAGAGCTCTACTTACCTTTTCATAAAAGGTCCTGCCTTGGTTGCTGAGAGCTATGCTGTTTGATTTGCGGCTGAACAGTGCCGTCCCCAGCTCGCTTTCCAGACGCTTTACGCATTGGGAAATATTTGAAGGCGGAACTCCGAACTTTTTTGCGGTTTTTGAAAAATTCTGACTCACCGCCGCATCACAAAAATATTTAAGCTGTAAAACTTCCATAACAACCACTCCCTTAGCTTATTTTAACATCCACCACTGTAACTGTCAAGGTATAGCAGTATACTTTAGTTGATTATTTACAATATAGCAAATTTGTGTTAAAATAAATCTACAATAAAATTTTAGAGGTTAATTATGGCAGAATTACTAGAAATTATTATGATTGTGAGCTTTGGGCTTTCATGGCCTCTCAACGTTATGAAGTCATACCGTGCAAGAACAACAAAGGGCAAAAGCCTTTCGTTCCTTTGTCTCGTCTTCTTCGGTTACATAGCAGGTATCGCTTCAAAGTTTGTCAATGCCGCATATATGGCTGAAATCGGGCAAAAGTGGTACGTACTCTTCTTCTATGTTCTGAACCTTATTATGGTTGGAGCAGACCTTGTAATGTATGCAAGAAACTATCGCCTTGACAAGAAAAACGGAGTGCTGTAATGAAAAAATAGAGAATATCGCATACGGCAACGGGCACAAAATACAGGTTCTTGACCTATATCTTCCCGACTCGGATTGCTTTAAGGCCTTTGTTTATTTTCACGGCGGTGGTATGGAGAGCGGCAGCAAAGAGGAATATATTGCCCTTGGAGAGCATCTGGCAAACAACGGTATTGCCGCAGCAATAATCAACTACAGGCTCTATCCCGATGCAAAATATCCCGAATTTATTGAGGATGCTGCAGCAGCAGTTGCCTGGGTTTTTGGAAACATCGGCAAATACGGTAGCTGCAAAGGCATTTATGTCGGTGGAAGCTCTGCAGGGGGCTATATGTCAATGATGCTTTGCTTCGACAAAAAGTGGCTCGGCGCACACGGGATTGAGCCTATGCAGCTTGCAGGCTTTTTTCATGATGCAGGTCAGCCCACCACACACTTTAACGTACTCCGTGAAAAAGGTATTGATTCAAAACGTGTGATTATTGACGAAACCGCTCCACTGTATCACGTTGGAATTGACGAAGAGTATCCTTCTATGCAGCTTGTTGTGTCAGACAACGATATGGAAGGTCGCCCTGAACAGATGCAGCTTCTCAAGGCAACTCTGGACCATTTCGGTCACAGTGGAAAAGTAAATCTCAGGATTATGCACGGAACCCATTGTCATTACGTTCACGAAACAGACGAAAAGGGCATTCCCTCTGTAGCAAAGATGATTTGCGAATATGTTCAGAAATAAAGCAGCTCAAAAAGCAGCCCAAAATGATATGCTGTCTTTTATAGGGGAAACGCAGAAAACAAACAACCACCCGCTATGCGGGTGGTTGTTTGTTTTCGGGCATAGCCCTACCCACTATTAGCTACGCACAAGTGCGTTTTTTATTGACCTGCCAGTCATGGGTATTTTTACTTGCTATTCATAAATGGATTGGGATAAAAGATTTCATATTCCAACAAACTATTAAATTATAAATTTCATCTAATTTGCTTTCTGTTCACCGCTTAAGCTCTTTTGAACCACGTAAGGCTTAGCGTGGTTTTCGTATAAGGTGAAAAACGACCCAAAAGCATTATGCTTTTGAGTCGTTTAAGCTATCTTGATATTCTTTCCACCTTGATTATGTTTGTATTTCCCGTCTGACCGTTAACCTGACCGCCCGTGAGAACCACGTTGTCACCCTTTGAAAGCTCAAAGATTTTCTTTGCCTGATTAACAGCGTTATAGAACATAACCTCAACCGAGCTGAATTCTTCACACATAACAGGAGTCACGCCCCAGCTGAGATTCAGCTTGCGCCAGACCTTTTCTTCGGTGGTCATTCCGATAATATCAACAGGACATCTGAAACGGCTTACCATTCTGGCGGTTTTTCCGCTGATAGAGCTAACCACAATGCATTTTGCATTCACATCAATTGCCATTGAGCAGGTGGAGTGTGAAATTGCGTCAAGGTTGCGGCGGATTTCAAACTCTGCTTTTTTGAAACGCTTTGCATAGTTTATTCCCATTTCGGTGAAACGAACAATTTCGACCATATTCTTCACAGCTTCAACAGGATATTTTCCTGATGCGGTCTCACCCGAAAGCATTACTGCAGACGTTCCGTCATAAACCGCATTCGCCACGTCCGAAAGCTCTGCCCTTGTGGGACGGGGATTATAAATCATTGTTTCCAGCATTTCGGTTGCTGTGATAACACGGCTACCCAGAAGACGGCACTTGTTTATGAGATACTTCTGAACTGCGGGAACCTCCACAAAGGGAATTTCAACCCCAAGGTCGCCTCTGGCAATCATTATGCCGTCTGCGATTTCGCAGATTTCCTCAACATTATCAACACCGCTGCGGTTTTCGATTTTTGCAATAATGTCAATATCCTCGCCGCCGTTGGCATTGAGAAAGTTACGCATATCCTCAATATCCTTCTTGCGCGATACAAAGGATGCCGCAACAAAATCAACCTGATTCTGAATACCGAAAAGCAAATCCTCTTTGTCCTGCTGACTGAGGAACTCGTG
Source organism: Clostridia bacterium (assembly GCA_045596485.1). GTDB lineage: Bacteria > Bacillota > Clostridia > Monoglobales > Monoglobaceae > SIG440. The sequence continues at coordinate 9,311 of JAZOCL010000031.1, read as the reverse complement.
CTTCATAACCTTTCCGGGAAAATTCATACTCTTTCTGTCAGAAAGCTCACCGCCCGAAATAACTTCACAAATTGCGTCATTGCCCTTGATTTCCTTTACTCTGAAGGTCACAAGTCCGTTGTTGACCGAAACCGTATCGCCAACGTTTAAATCCTCCATCAGATGATCATAATTCACCGAAACACGTGTTTTGTCTCCTACAACATCATCTATTGTAAAGATAAAGGTGTCACCGTCAGAAAGAGTTATCTTTTTGTTTTCAAAGATACCTATTCTGTATTCGGGACCTTTTGTGTCAAGCATAATTGCAATAGGCAGCCCAAGCTTTTCTCTCACCTTTTTGATAACATCAATTTTGCTTTGATGGTCAGCGTGGGTTCCGTGTGAAAAGTTGAGTCTTGCAACATTCATACCCTCAAGACACATTCTTTCCAAAATTTCCTCGCTTTCGCAGGCAGGACCAATTGTGCATATTACCTTTGTTTTTCTCATAATATCAGCTCCCTTTTTGGCAAAATCAGTTTTTCTTGCTTGTAATGTTATTAAGAAGCATTGTCAAAAGAATTATAACACCGATTACAATGAAAATTCCCAACATACCAATGCCCATATATGAAAGATTGTATACAAAATTTATAGGATTTATATTCATAACTTTATCCGTCCTTTCAAATTACATAAAAAAGTTGAGAATCATACCGCCTGCAATAACAGATGCAATCTGACCCGAAACGTTTACGCCGATTGAGTGCATAAGCAGGAAGTTCTGAGGATCCTCCTTGAGACCCATTTTGTGAACAACGCGTCCCGACATAGGGAATGCCGAAATGCCCGCAGCACCAATCATTGGGTTTATCTTCTTCTTTGAGAACAGGTTTATGATTTTTGCAAACAGAACGCCGCCTGCTGTGTCAACAATGAATGCAACCAAACCCAGTGCCAAAATCAGCAGAGTTTCAGCCTGAAGAAAGTCCTCAGCCTGCATACGAAATGCAATTGTGATACCAAGAAAGATTGTGATAATGTTTGCAAGTGACTTCTGTGCTGTTTCTGAAAGAGAGTTAAGAACTCCGCATTCACGAATAAGGTTGCCGAACATAAGGAAGCCAACCAGTGCAACCGAGCCGGGAGCAACAAGCCCTGCAATAACCGTAATAACAATGGGGAAGAGAATCTTTGTTGTCTTTGAAACTTCCTTCTGAGTATAATCCATTCGAATCATACGCTCCTTCTTTGTTGTGAGAAGCTTGATTACAGGGGGCTGAATGATGGGAACAAGTGCCATATATGAATATGCTGCAACCATAATCGCACCCAGATATTTTGTTCCAAGGGTCTGTGCCACAACAATTGATGTGGGGCCGTCAGCCGCACCAATGATTGCAATTGATGCTGCATCCTTCAGGTCAAAGAACATTGATGCAAAGCAAAGTGTGAAGAAAATTCCAAACTGCGCCGCAGCGCCGAAAATCATCAGCTTGGGATTAGAAAGCAGCGGACCAAAATCTATCATTGCACCAATACCAATGAACAGGATAAGGGGAAACAGCTCATTTGAGATACCCGCATTAAAAAGAACCTCAAGAGTTTCAACCGCACCCGACATAGGCAGGTTAACCAAAATTGCACCAAAGCCCATTGGCAAAAGAAGGGTCGGTTCCATTTCCTTCTTGATTGCAAGGTAAATCAGAATCCCACCGATAATCCACATAACCATCTGCTGCCATTCGATTTTCAGTAAGTTTTCATAAAGTACTTCCATTTTTCTTTTTTCCTCCTTCAAAAAAGAAAACCCACGCACGGACAATGCCGCACATGAGTCTTGTTATTTAAGACAAGCCGAACCGCATCTGCGGCTGTGTATGACGACTTGCCACGCAAATTTTGTTTGCGCCGAACTACTCCCTCATGAGCAATTACCATATATTTTACCTTATCTGCCCAGTTTTGTCAAGACTCCTACAACTTTCCTATAACTTTATTTTTTATGGAAGAGTTTTATAAAAAATAAAACTTTTATAGATTTTGTAAAATCTCTAATACTGTTTATAGTATGCGTGGATTTGTAATACCATAAACTATGCCTGAAAAATTGGCGTAAATGCTCAATGCAATTCAATTTTTCTGCGAGATTGGGACAAAAAAGTTTAATTCACAGAAAAACAGCTGACTTTAAAAATGCAGGTCAGCCGTTTTTCTGTTTGGAGGTATTCAGTTTTTTGCAGAAATTCTAATTTCTGTGGGGCTCGCCCCGGTCTGTTCAACAACAATATCCTTGATTTTTGACACACCTGAAGCATCAAGAGTTTCTGCCTTAACAACAACTCTGACACCATCTTCATCAACAAAGGCAACACAATCGTCATAGCCCTTTGACTTTACCATATTTTCAATGGTGGCTTCGCTTTCGGCATTTTTTGCATAGCTTTCAATCTTGTCTTCAAAGGCTGTGCTGTTCTCTCCTGATATTGAAGAAACTGTCAAAAGCTCAACGGCCTCAGATCTTGCACAGTCCCGCTCATATTTTGCTCGCGCGAAGTAATCCGAATCCTTGATTGCAGCATTCTCTGTGCTTTGCTCCTCCTGAGGCAACACATCTCCAGTCACGGGAACTGACTCGCTTTCTCCGCTCATCCAGCGGTAATATCCTGCTGCAATCACCATTACCGCCAGAACTGATACCAAGATTTGTTTTCCTCTGATTCCCCTGAAAAATTTTGTTACCTTTTTCACCAAAACCACTCCTTTTGCCGTCTTTGCGGCAGATATACTTTTTTACTTTTCACTCTTGGCTACCGCAATCTTTATGCGGTGTCCCGATATTCCGTACAGAGCCTTTACCGACTCATAAATTTCGAGCCTGACACTTTCACTCCCTGCTCCTGTTGCAGTAACCAGAACTCCCACAGGAACAGGCAGCTTTTCTTTCAACACGTAAGGCTGTTCTTTTTCTCCTGAGCCGAAGAAAAAAACGTCCTCCTCATCGGTTGACTTGTTCTGAGAGCCTGCTTCTTCCACCGATGTTTCAAGGCTTCCTTTTCGGTTTGTGGCAAGAACCTTTTCGTCTACCGTCTCAAAGGTCAACATAACCTTAACCTGACCCGCCCCCTTCACCGAAGAAAGTATCTCTTCAAGCCGTTCTTCCATATTTTTTGTATATTCTCCGTAATCTTTCTTTTCTTTCGTTTCAGATATGGTATCTTCGCTTTGAGTATCACTTCCGCAGCTCCCAAAGGCAAGAAAGCAAATCGCAATCATAATTGCCGCAATAATCAAAGTGTTCTTTTTTTTCAATCCGTCCCCTTGGTTTTCGCAGTCAACATCAATAACCTTTGCTCTTCTTCTGAACAAATCAAAAAACATTATTTCACTTCCCGTTATTCAAGCTTCAAATTCTTTGGCTTTACATCAAATTTTTCGCCCACATAGGTTTTTATTTCTTCCTCCGAAGCATCGGGAGCTTCATCAAATTCAAGGATTATTGATTTTATATTCCCGAATTCAGCTTCATTCTCTTCTTCAATGGTGACATCAGCCTTTGCTGAAACGCTCCAGCGAGTGTATACATAATTTTCGACTGACTTTTCAAGCTTGCTTCTGTAAAGACCGAAAACCGCCTCCCGCTCCTTGGCGTCAAGACGGTTTTTGAGCTCCACCGCCTTGGCTTGGGTTTCCTGCGGAATTTCAAGCAAGGGCTCATCAGGCGAAAACCTGACGATTGGTTTGATGATTGCAAACACAAGAACCAGCCCCACAACCATTTTCACATACTTCTTCATATCGCCGTCAGCCATAAGTGTGTCACAGACTGCACCAATCACAATAATTCCTGCAAGCTGCATAATCCACTCACGTAGCCAATCCATATTTCATCACCTTCCCAGAAGTGCAACTGTGCTTCCCACGTTTATGATGATTGTCAGCATTATAATAAACATAACCGACACCACCATAATCATTCCAAAAACATTGGATATGGAATCCGCAAGCTCCGATATGCACTTCACTATTCTTTTGTCGGATATGGGCTGAAGCACTGCAGCACAAAGTCTGAACATAATCAAACAGGCTGCCACCTTTAAAGCAGGAACGGAAACAATGAGAATTACCACAACTATCCCCAGAACTCCCACTGCATTTTTGATAACCACACTGCAGTTCATAACCGTTTCAACAGTTTCGGCAAGTGCTCCCCCCACCAGAGGAATAAGATTTGATGCGGCAAACTTTGTCACCTTCACTGTAAGCCCGTCGGCACTTCCCGACACAAGCCCCTGAAGTCCCATAACCCCCACAAACAGCGTCATAACTATTCCAATTCCCCACTTTGAGACCTTGCCCAAAAACTGAACCAGCTTTTGGGCATTGATATTTTCAGAAATATTATTCACAATTCCCAAAGCCGCCGTCATAAGAATAAGCGGTACAAAAAAGCTTTCAAGCAGCCACTCTGCAGCCTCTATCACCCCCATAACTATCAGCTCAAAGGTGGTAGCCGAAGCCGCAGCTCCGCTTGCAGCGAGGGTCACAAGAGCCACAGGCACCATTGTCCGCATAAACACTGAAAGATTTGAAATCACCGTTCTTCCGCAGCCCACCACCTCAACAAAGGCTGCCGCAACAATTCCCGCAATCACCAGATAGCACACAAAAAACGCAGCATTTGCCGCACCGTGATTTTGCATACTGCTTTGAATATTGGTGAGGTATGTGCAAAGCACCCCAATTGCGAAAACAAAAATCATAATTTTCAGACTCTGCCGCACCTCGCCGGCCAGAATATCAAGACCCCTGCCCAATATTTCACGGACCGAAAAAATGCTCTCCCCCCTTGCAAGCCCCGAAACAATCTCCGATGCATCAAACCCCGGCACAAGCTTTTCCAAATCCACGTCCTCAAGATCACTTGTACCATTGTTGATTTCTGCACCATAAATTTTTGCATATTCATCAATGAGCTCATTGTGGGCTGCCTCCTCTGCCGAGATTTCGACAAACAGCAGAATCAAAGTCAAAATTAGCATCGCAAGCCTTTTCATCAGCATCTTCCTCACCTACGTCACATTCTCACAATGGTTTCAACCACCTCAAGAAAGCTGTATAACACAGGCAGCGAAAGGGTGACAATTATCACCTTTCCGCCAAACTCAATTTTTGAAGCAACTGCCGTTTCGCCTGAATCACGGCACAGCTCTGCACCGAACTGGGTTATATATGCAATTCCGATGACCTTCAGCACAAGGGTTATATACTTCACGTCAAGCCCTATTCTGTTTGAAATGTCCCGAAACATCTCCAGAACCGTTTTGAGGTAGGGAACCATCATAAAAAATATGACCGCCGCCGCTACCAGAGAAATCTGGATGGCAATTTCAGCTCTCCAGTTTTTTACAAAAACTGCCAGAACTGCTGCCGCAAGTCCCAGCCCTACAACCTTGAATATGTCCATATATTCATCCTCTAAAGGTCAAAAACCGACTTAATTGTGTCAAACAGAAGGCTTATCTGGTCGATAACCATAAGAAGCACCACAACCAAGCCTGCAAGGGTTGTCATCATTGCCTGATCCTCTCTGCCGCTCCGCACCAGAAGCTGATTGAGCACCGCAACCAGTATGCCGATTGCCGCCACCTTGAATATCAAATCAACGCCGCTCACCAAACCTACCTCCTCTTTTGCAGCACTAAACCAAAACAATCACAATAAATATCCCCGCCAGAAGACCCAGTCCACGATACATTTTTACATTCTTCTTTGCAATTTCCGTTGCTTCATCCTCTGCCATTTTCAGTCTGGCAGATGCCATCTTCAGATTATTCTTCTCACGGCTGCGGTCTCCGCTACCAAGATTTTTTGAAAAATCAAGGAGAATTTCTATATCCTCATCGGTCAAAAAAAGCTCATCCTCAAACCGTTTCACCGCTCTTGACCACAGCTTTTGCATATCAACGCACCTGTCCTCAGAAAGCCTCCCGGAAATATAAAGAAGCACATCCCTGACCGCACCCTGACAGCTTTTGCCCATATTTTCAAGAGATTCACAAAGGGGAACGCACCGAAAATCAATATCAAATTCAAGCTGTGCCAGAACATTCCGAAGCTCTGCAAGCTGTCTTACCCTCTTCTTAAATGAGGCGGCAAAAAAAATCCCGAGATATGCGCAGCCCAGAATAATTGCACCACCCGACATCAGCTGAACCGTCATTCGTCTATCTCCGTAACTCTGCCGAGAATCCTTGTGTTCAGTCCTGTGCCCTCCTTATGAAGAACAATTATCTGCCTGAAGCCGATTCCCCCAAAAAGAGGTCTCAGGCTTTCACGGCTCATAACCTCTTCGGCGGAGCTTCCGTGAGCGCTGGCAACAACCGAAACCCCTGTGCCGAAGCACTGGTTGATCGCTTCTGCATCCGATTTTGTCGAAATCTCGTCGGTGACAATAAGCTGTGGCGACATAGTTCTGAGAAGCATCACCACACCGTCGGCCTTTGGAGCGTTTTCAATCACATCGGTCTGAACTCCCACATCGTTCTGGGGAACTCCTTTGAACAATGCTGCAAGCTCTCCTCTGTCGTCCGCAAGAGCGGTTTTTACTCCTCTGTCCGAAATCTGCCTTGCAAGGTCGCGCAGTACCGTCGTTTTTCCACCCAGAGGCGGCGAAACAACAAGGGTATTAACCACTCCCTGAGCCTTTAGCACATCATCAATTATGTAATTTGCCGCACCAATCACCTCTCTGGCAATTCTGATGTTAATAGAGCTAATTTCCCTGAAGTTTTCAATTTTCTTGCCGTCGGTAACTGCTCTGCCCACAAATCCCACACGGTGACCGCCCTTGAGTGTTACGAAGCCCTGCTTTATCTCATCCATAAAGGCATATACCGAATTTTCGCAAACTGCCTGAAAAATCAGCTGCAAATCGCTGTCGCTTACCATATATGCTCCCCCCACCGCAGGCGAAGGACTTCCCTCTGAGCTTATTGCAAAGCTGCCGTTTGTTGCGGTAATCACCAGAGGCTTTCCACATCTGATGCGAATTTCCTGAAGCGAATCACCCATAATCTCAAAGGTTTTTTCGACCATAGACTTCATATAATTTGGCAAAACTCTCAAAATCTCGCCGTATCTTGTGTTCATAACATTTCTCCTCCAAAGGTTTTATTTCATCTATATGATACTTTGTCCACCTTTAGAACCTGGAAAAAGAAAAAAGACGGATAAGCTATGTCATCCGTCTTTTGCTTAAACAATATATTTCTTCACCTTGTCAATCACGGTTATGTCAACCATAACATCCGCCGCAATTCCATCGGGCTCATATTTTTCTTCAAAAACCTTACCGTTGTTTCTCATCACACTTAGAATTCCTGCCTCAGAATAGGGAATAAGAAGATTGAGCCTTTTCACCGTGGGCTTCAGCCCGCCGGCTATTTCTTTCAGAAGCTCGTCAAAGCCATAGCCTGTTCGGGCAGAAATAAATACAGTCTTTTCACCCATCACCACAGTTTTGTCGCCCAAAACGTCGCATTTGTTTGCAACGGTTATCATAGGTATTGACTCGCCCCCAAGCTCTGCAATGAGCTCCTTGGTTATTCTCACCTGCTCATCAACCTCTTTCGACGATATATCGCATACATTGAGAATCAAATCAGCGTTTATGGCTTCTTCGAGGGTAGACTTGAATGCCTCCACCAGATTGTGGGGAAGGCGGCTCACAAGTCCTACCGTATCAATAAGAATAACTGTTCTGCCGTCAGGAAGCTCCAGAGCTCTTGAGGTTGGGTCAAGCGTTGCAAAAAGCATATTTTCAGCAAGAACTCCTGCCTCGGTGAGTGCGTTCAAAAGGGTTGACTTTCCAACGTTTGTGTAACCCACAATTGCAACTGTGATAACTCCGTCCTTGCGGCGTCTTGCGTGAGCATATTCGCGACGCTTTGTCAGCTCCTTCAGCTGACCTTCAAGCTTTTGAATACGACTTCGGATATAACGCTTGTCGGTTTCGAGCTTGGCTTCACCAGGGCCTCGTGAGCCAATTCCGCCGCCCTGACGTGACAACACTCTGCCCATTCCCGCAAGTCTCGGAAGCCTGTACTTAAGCTGTGCAAGCTCCACCTGAAGTCTTCCCTCTGCCGACCTTGCACGCTGAGCAAAAATATCCAGAATAAGAGTTGTGCGGTCAATAACGTCAACATCTGTTGCTGCCTCGATATTTCGCATCTGCGAAGCCGTAAGCTCGTGATTGAAAATTACCATATCAATCTCGTTGTTTTTGCAAAATTCACTAAGCTCCGCAAGCTTTCCCGTGCCTATACAGGTGGCAGGCTCAAACCGTGTTGTCCTCTGCACAAAGTGTGCAACGGTGTCTGCGCCTGCGGTATCCGCAAGGTTCTCCAGCTCCTCCATTGAATATTCCATATCAAACTCACCCATATCTACGGCACACAAAACCGCACGGGGTCTTTTTTCTGTTTCGGTTATGTTTATCATAGTATTTCTCCCGATATTTATTCTTGCACCTATTTTACCACAGAAAAAGCAATTGTACAAGATAAAAGCCATAGTCTTTTGTTGAGAAAAACTATAGCTTTCGATAAATCATAAACCACATTGCGGTAAACGCTGCAAGTCCTCCGATTGCGTTGGAGACGGGCTCTGCAAGAAAAACCCCCTTCACACCAAAGCCGAGCCGCGGGAGAAGAATTGTCAGCGGCACCATTTCACGCACAGAACTCAGCACAGTCATTATTCCCATTTGCTTCGCAAACCCACCTCCCCTTACACAGGGGGTTTTTTTGATTTCGACTTTTCCAACAATCTTTATACCACACCTCACAAAAAATGGCAATCCCTGAGGCGCAATGCGGCTCCCGAAAATCGGGAGCCGTCAGAAAATCAATATTTAGTTCAAAGCATAGCCCTTTGCTTTTATTGCGTCAACCACCTTATGCGCCATCGATTCACAGATTCCTTCGCCTCTTGCTTCGACCATAACTCGGATAAGGGGCTCGGTTCCGCTCTTTCTAAAGAGAATTCTTCCCTCGTCGCCCAGAGTTTCTTCGACCTCGGCAACAACCGCCATAACATCAGGGTCGCGCAGCGGGGTATCCTTGTCATTGACACGGACGTTGACCAGAAGCTGGGGGAATTTTTCGTAATCCTCGCAGAGCTTTGAGGCGGGGAGCTTGCTTTCAATAAACACTTCCATAACCTTCAGGGCTGTAATAAGTCCGTCTCCTGTTGATGCAAACTTTCAAAAGATAATGTGTCCCGACTCTTCGCCGCCCAGACAGTAATCGTTTGCCTGCATTGCTTCA